>JBBRYW010000010.1:0-40851 GCA_038237235.1 Gaiellales bacterium | reverse complement strand
GACGAAATCGCCCGTGTCCACGTGCGGCGTGTACTGCGCCTTGCGCTTGCCTCGAAGAGTGTCGGCGATCTGCGTGGCGAGCCGGCCCAGGGTCTTCCCCTCGGCGTCGACCACGTACCAGGCGCGGTCGACCTCATTCGGTTTTGCATTCCAGGTCTTCATCTTCAGACAAAAAAGGGGCGGACAGGCGTCCGCCGAGCGGCGAGTGTACCAGCCGGGCGTTTAGCCTGCCTCGCGCAGCGGCCTGACCGACGATGGCCCGAGGCGAAAGATCCAGAGCAGCGGGAGCAGGACGATCGTGGCCGCGCCGACGGCGATCGCGGCGACACCCATCGCATCGAGCGTGTAGCCGCCAATGAGTGCCAGCGACGCTGCGAAGAGCGACGCGAGCAGGTCGTTCAGGCCGAGCAGCTTGCCTCGCTCGGCCGGGCTCGTCTGGTCGGCGAGCTGCGCCGTTGCTGCAACGAAGGAGAGGCTCCAGCCGAGCCCGAGCCCGAAGAGCAAGGCGGCCGTCGCGGGCACGCTCTCGAACCACGCGAGGCCGGCGCTGGAGAGGGCCATGACGGCAAGCCCACCGCCGAGTGCGGGTGTCCGTCCGATCCGGTCGATCAGCGCTCCGACGACCAGGATGAGGGCGTACATCCCCAGCACGTGCGCGCCGATGATCGGGAAGACCGCGTGCTGCTCGTGGTGATGGTGATCGACCACGACGTAGCCGGCGAGGTTCATCAGCGAGGCCATCACCCCGTAGCTGGCCAGGCCGGCGAGCAGCGACGGGACCACTCCCGGGCGCCGCAGCAGCTCTAGCAGGGTCACGGCGTCGGCTGTCGTGCGGTTGTCGGTCGCGAGCAGCTCGCCGATTCGCTTGGGGTCCGGGCGAACGAAGAGCGTGATGGTCATGGCAACAATGCAGAAGCCCGCGGCGGCGACCCAGGGCAACGTCAACGAAGCTGCCTCGAGATCTCTGCCGGCGAAGAGCGGACTGAAGAACGCGGGGCCGAGGATCGCGCCGAGCACGGCACCCGAGAGCACGAGTGCGATGCCTCGCGCGCGGCGTTCCGGCCGATACATGTCTCCCGCGGCAGTGCGGATGAGGAGCGCGACGGCGCCCGAGGAACCGACGAGCGCGATCCCGGGGACGACCGCAGCGGCCGACCCCGCTTTCGTTCCGAGTGCCGTCAGGAGGCAGCCGACCGCGCCGCAACCGAAGCCGGTGGCGATCACCGGCACTCTGCCGAACCTGTCCATGGCGCGGCCGGCCGGAAGCGCCGTCAGAGCCGAGGAGGTCAGGAAGATGGCGGGGCCGAGCCCCAGCAGGCGTTCTACACCCGTCACCTGCACGAACGTGAGCGATGAGATCGCAGCAACGAGCTGCAGGACAGCCGAGTTCACGGCGACCACGGCGGCGAGCAACGCCGTGTTGCGCCGTATCTGTACGTCTAGACTCGATCCACTCACCGGCCGCGCCATTCAAGCAGCCGGCGGGAAGCCCTTGCCTATCGGGCGCAAAGCCGGCTTTCGAGGCCCGCGCGAAACGCTCGGGCGCCACCGTGCGAGGGGTGTCGGACGTAGGGCGCTTGCAGGACGACTTGCGCCAGGCGGCCCACGGCAACGACGCGGCGCCCGGTGGCCAGCTCCTCGAGGAAGGGCGCGCCGGCGCCGGCCTCGCCCCGGGTCGGACGGCGGTTCGAAGACGCGGTACCGGGATGCGTCGGGACGACATTCCAGAGCAGGACGTGCTCCGCGATGCCGAGCTCGTCGAGCACCCGGTGCACGATCGTGGCCGTGGCTTCTGCCGGCCCGTTGCCCGTCAGCTGGCGTTCCGAGGTGAAGGGCAGGCCGGAAACCCGGGCACCGCGGTAGCCGGCTGCCTCTCCGACGAGGAGCATCGGGGCCTCACGCCGACTCTCGAGGTAGCGCCGGAGGCGGTCACGCAGAAGCGCGGCGCGCTCGCCGTCCCGGTAGAAGTTGAACGTCTGGCCGATCTGCGCTGCCGCGAGCGCCTCGACGAAATCGGCACTCATGGGCCAACCTCTTGAGGCTCATGCGGAGCGAGGGACGGTGGACCGCGGGCGTCACTCCGGCGATCCCCGACCCGTAGCGTGCTCATGCGTAGGTGATGAGCTCCAGCAGGCTGCCGTCGGGATCGCGGAAGTAGACGCTCGTGCCGTTGCCGCGAGCGCCGAATCTGCCGACAGGCCCCTGCTCGATCTCGACGCCGTGCGAGGTGCCGAACGGCCGAGTCGACGGAACCGGACCAGGCAAAGCAGAGGTCGCTGTTACCGGGCTCGACGGGTCGGCGTGAGACGGGCGACGCTTCGGCGCCGGGACCGTGTACGTTCAACTGGCGGTCGCCGACGCGATACGCCCAGCGGCCCCGGTCCAGCTCGATCAACTCCGCACCGAGCACGTCACGGTAGAACGCATTCGAGCGCTCCCAGTCGGAAACGGCAATGACAACGTGGTCGAGTTCGATTTCTCGCGCGCCGGGCATAATGAATCGCTCCGTGATCGACATCCGAACTCTGACAGACGGGGGCCAGAAGGCGCTCGACGTCGCGAGCGAGATCGCTGCGTTCGTGGCGGAGGCGCGCTCGTCGCTCGACCTGGCGCAGTACGACTTCCACCTCCAGCCGGAGACGCGGGACGTCGTCGCCGGCGCGATCAAGGCCGCCGCGGCGCGAGGCGTCGCCGTGCGGGTGATCTACAACGTCGACCACCGAAACCCGATTCCCGTCCCCCCGCCGCCCGAGCCCGACACCCAGCTGATCGAGTCCTTCGGGGTGCCGACGCGGGCGATCGCCGGCGTGCCGGACCTCATGCACCACAAGTACGTCGTGCGCGATCGAGAGGCGGTCTGGACCGGCTCGATGAACTGGACGGACGACTCGTGGTCGCGGCAGGAGAACGTGATCGTGATCGCCGCCGGACGAGAGCTGGCGGAAGCCTACACCGCTGACTTCGAGGAGCTGTGGGCGACCGGCGCCGTCGAGCTGAGCGGCTTCGGTGAGCCGGTGCCACTGTCCGTAAACGGGACGACGGTGCGGACGTGGTTCACTCCCGGTCACGGAGAGGCGCTCTCGCACCGGATCGCGAAGGCGATGGGCCGTGCGAAGCGGATACGCATCTGCTCGCCGGTAATCACTGCGGCACCCGTGCTGGCCACGCTGGCGCAGCTCGTCTCGGAAGGCAAGGTCGACGTCGCCGGCTGCGTCGACCAGCCCCAGGTTCAGGGCGTCGTCTACCAGTGGCGGCAGAACGGGAACGTGTCCTGGAAGCTGCCGTTGCTGGAGCGGGTGATGCAGGGCCCCTTCTCGGGGAAGCGCTCGACTCCCTGGCAGCCGGGGCCTGGCGTCCACGACTTCATGCACGCGAAGGTCACCGTGGCCGACGACGTCGTCTTCACCGGAAGCTTCAACCTCTCGCGCTCGGGCGAGATGAACGCCGAGAACATGCTCGAGATCCACGACGGCGATCTGGCCGACCGGCTAGCCACCTACATCGACGGCGTTCGCCGGCGCTATCCGCCGTTCGCTCTCGACGAGCCCGACCGAGCGCGGTAGGCACTTTTTGTGAAAGACGCGTAGCCGGTAGCCCCCTACCAGCCGATGAAGCGTCGCGGTGTTCTGGCACCGCCGCGTAGGTCGTCGGGATCTGCCTTACCCTGCTGGGAGGGGTCGAAGACGAGAGCGAAGAACGGCTGGCCCTTGTCCCGGGCCAGCCAGGTGGTGAGCCGGCGGGCCTGAGTGAAAAGCTCCGGCACATGCCCGGGGCGCGAACGAGGTCGACGCCACGGTCGCCGCCGCGGCTGCCGCGGCGTCGGCGCGGGCCGCCGTGCGGCAGGCTGTGCAGTTGGCAGAGCACGCGCTGCGCCTGACGCCGCCGGATCGGCCCGAGCGCAACGACCGGCTGCTCGCGCTCGCCGCCTACCTGCTGGTGGCGGGCGAGCGGCAGCGGGTGGATCTGCTCGTCCCGGAGCTGGACGTGCTGCCCCCGGGGCCGGCGCGCGGCCGCGCGTACCTGCTCCTGGCCGACCGTGGCGCGATCAGGAGCAACGAGGAGGGCGAGCGATACCTCGAACGGCGCCGCAGCGACCCCGAATTGCGCGCGTATGTGCTCGCGGAGATCTCGGTGAACGAGGCCGTCATCCGCGTCGAGCGGATCCGGGAGGCGGAGGCGGGGACGCTAGAGGCGCTTTCCGCGGCGCGTCTTTCAGGGCCTGACGCGGAGCGGTGCGCATTGCATGCGCTGGCCTGAGCGCACAGCCTGCGTGGACGTCCGATCGACGACCTCTGCGCGCGCTTCCGCGCCGCATCGGAGGCAGTCCCGCACATCGCCGAGTCGCCGGAGCGGATCGCCGGCCAGCGGCTCGTCTGGCGTGGCGACCTGAAGCAGGGGCGAGCCGTTCTGACGCCGTTGCTGTCGGTGGCCGATGAGCGAGGCGAGCCGGCCTCGTACGCCCTGCTGCGTCTCCACGTGTGCGAGCTGGAGCTGCGCGCGGGCGATGGCGAGGCGGCGTCGCGCCTCCTCGACGAGTGGATTGAGTCCTCCGTCCGGGAACTGCCGCATTGGCCGATGTACGAGCGGTGCCGCGCGCTGCTTGCCGCGGGCCGCGGTCTTCCTGCTGAGGCGGAGCGGTGGGCGGCGGGATGCGATCGCGGCCGCGAAGGCCACCGGCGTTGGCTTCGACCTGCTCGAGGCGCTGCGCGGGCGGGATTGCGGCGCTGCTCGCACACCAGCCGGCTCAGGCGGCCGAGAGCCTGCGCGCGGTCTGGCAGCACACCCGTCGCGAGGGGGTGGACGAGCCCGGCGTGTTCCCGGTCGCGCCGGATCTCCTCGAGGCGCTGGTGGGTCTGGGCGAGCCGGACAAGGCGCTGGCGGTCACGCGTCGTCTGAGAGCGGGCCGAAGACCGGCAGCATCCTTGGACTCGCGACGGCGAAGCGCTGCGGCGCTCTCGTGCAGCTCGCCGCCGAGAGCTACGACGACGACGCAGCGGCGGCGCTGGCGCAGGCGGCCGCCGACTACGGTGCGCTCGGCCTGCGCCTCGACGCTGCCAGATCGCTCCTCAGCCTCGGCCGCGCGCAGCGGCGGTCAAAGAAGCGGGCCGCGGCCCGCAGCTCGCTGGAGCAGTCCGCGGCCACGTTCGACCAGATGCTCCTCCGGGTGGACCGAGCGGGCGCGCTCGGAGCTTGCGCGCGTCGGAGCGCGCCGCCCGCCCGCGGCCGGCGAGCTGACGCCGACCGAGTCGCGCGTGGTCGAGCAGGCGGCGGCCGGCCTCTCCAACAAGCAGATCGCAAAGTCGCTGTACGTCAGCGTGCACACGATCGAGGTTCACCTCTCGCACGCCTACGCCAAGCTCGGTGTCGGCTCGCGTGCGCAGCTCGCGGGGCGCCTCTCCGATCGCACGTAGCGGCATCGCTGAGCTCGGTCACGGTACCGTCGCCGTTGACCCGCCCTCTCCCGTGAAGCACACTCGTCATGCCGCCCTCAGGGCTTGCAGGCAGCCGGCGCCGGCTGGTCGATCCGGGCATCAGTCCCCGCTGGATTGATGTAGGTCTGGACCGCCTCGGCCGGCTTCGATCCCTCGTTGCGGACGAAGGCGGCCTGGTCGGACGCGAGCTCAATGAAGGTCTGCCCGGCGGCGTAGGTCGCCTTGGTGCATTGAGGTCACGATCACGATGACGACGCCGGGATGGCTGTGCCAGCCCGAGAACCCCCCGGCTGAAAGGTCAGCTTCTGCTGTATCACGTCGCAAGGTGTTGCGGCGCTGCACGCGACGATCGAGCTGTCGCGAGCCCACGATCGACGAGGTGGCCGACGCGGCTGACGTCTCGCGACGAACCGCGTACCGCTACTTCCCCACACACGAACAGCTTCTGACCGAGACGACACTCGAAGCTGTCCGTCCCGAGGTCGAGCGGGCCCTCGCAAGAGTGCGCTGGCAGGACGACGCCGAGGCGCGACTCGACCAGCTCGTGCAGACGGTTCAACGCCTGACCCTCGAGCAGGAGCATCTTCTTCGCTCCATGATCCGGCTCACCGTCGAGCGGCGCAGCGAGAAGGGCTGGGTGCGCGGGCAGCGGCGGGTCGAGTGGATCGAGGCGGCGATCGAGCCGCTCCGCGATCGGCTCAGCCCGGACGAGTTCGAGCGACTGGTCTCAGCGCTCTCGTTCTGTCTCGGGATCGAGGCGGTACTGGTCCTGCGCGACGTTCGAGGACTGAGCGCGCGGAAGTCGACCGAGGTAGCGCGCTGGGCAGCCTCCGCGCTACTGCACGCCGCCGTGCAAGGCGCGAGCCGGCCCGAGTAGCCCGGGGGCTCAGCCCGGGGAGACTCGGCGCCGCACTGAGCGGTACCGATCGCAGGGGCACGCGCGGAGCCTGGTTGGTGTCACCAGGTGTCCCGAACCTACCTCCTCAAGCAGGGCCTTCGACCGTCGCCTGGTGCCCGGGAACGCCGACGAGGGGTCGGTCCGACGTGACGAGCGGCGCATCGAGAGCTTCGGCGAGAGCGACAGGTGGGGGGCGTGGAGGCTGCCCGCGGACGCGAGACGGTCGCCGATCCATGAGCCACGACCGGCGAGCCGTCAACGATGATCACCCCCGGTTCAGGCGGCGAATGACCTCGGCCGCCGACTCCTTCGTGCTGATGCTGCTCCGGCTTCGAATTCGGGCCACGAGCTCCTCAGTCGTCGGCAGGTCGGCAAGCTCCGCGACCTCGGCCAGAAGCTAGTCAGAGAGGACATCCCAGCCTCGGCTGCACGGACCTTGAGCTTCCGATGGACAGCAGGCGGGACGTTGCGGATCTGGACGTGCGGCATGCTCTCTACTCCCACTCGATCGTTGCGGGCGGCTTTGACGAGATGTCGAGCACAACCCGGTTGACCCCCGGTATCTCGTTGATGATGCGGCCGGAAATGGTCTCGAGCACGTCGTAGGGCAGTCGGGCCCAGTCGGCTGTCATGGCGTCCTCCGACGTGACCGCTCGGATCACGATCGGGTAGGCGTACGTGCGCTCGTCGCCCTGGACGCCCACCGAGCGGATCGCGGGCAGAACGGCGAAGCTCTGCCAGAGCTCGCGGTAGAGCCCGGCGCGCCGGATCTCGTCCTGGAGGATCGCGTCTGCCTCGCGCAGGATCGCGAGCCGCTCCGGCGTCACTTCGCCGATGATTCGGATCGCAAGCCCGGGCCCGGGGAATGGTTGGCGCCACACCATCCGCTCCGGCAGGTCGAGTGCCTCGCCAACGCGTCGCACCTCGTCCTTGAAGAGCAGCCGCAGCGGCTCGACGAGCTCCAACCGCATCTCGGCCGGCAGGCCGCCGACATTGTGGTGCGACTTGATCGTGGCCGCGAGCCCGTCCTCGGAGCCGCCCGACTCGATCACGTCCGAGTAGAGCGTCCCCTGCACCAGGAAGCGGATCGTCTGCTGCGTCGACTCGGCGGCACGGTCAGCCTCCTGCTCGAACACTCGAATGAACTCCTCGCCGACGATTCGCCGCTTCTCTTCCGGGTCCTCGACGCCGGTAAGCCTCGAAAGGAAGCGCTCCTTTGCGTCGACATGAACGAGCGGGACCTGAAAGTGACCGCGAAACGTCTCGACGACCTGGGCGGCCTCGTCACTACGCAGCAAGCCGTGATCGACGAAGACGCACGTCAGCTGATTCCCGACAGCGCGGTGCACGAGCAGTGCGGCAACCGCCGAGTCAACGCCGCCGGAAAGCCCGCAGAGGACGCGCTCGCCGCCGACCTGCGCCCGGATCCGAGCGACCTGCTCCTCGATCACGGCAGCCGCGGTCCACGTCGTCGGCGCCTCGGCCACGCCAACGAGGAAGTTCCTCAGCACTTCGTTGCCGTACGCCGTATGGCTCACCTCGGGGTGGAACTGCAACCCGTAGAGCTGTCGTGCCGGGTCCTCGAAAGCCGCGATCAGCGTCGACGGAGAGCCCGCGACGACGCGCGCGCCTGGCGGCGCGGCGACGACCGAGTCGCGGTGGCTCATCCAGCAGGTTTGCTCGGCCGGAAGGCCGGCGAACAGCGCTCCCTCCTGGGTCTGGACTTCAGTACGGCCGAACTCGGACACGCCTGTGCGATCGACTCGGCCGCCGAGCTGCTGCGCCATCAGCTGCATGCCGTAGCAGATGCCGAGCACGGGCACGCCGAGCTCGAAGAGCTCCGGATCGACCCCGGGGGCATCCTCCGAGTAGACCGAAGCGGGCCCGCCGCTCAGCACGAGCGCGAGGGGATTCCGCGCCCGTACCGCGTCGGCCGAGATCCGATGGCCAACGAGCTCCGAGAAGACGTGGCACTCGCGCACCCTGCGGGCGATCAGCTGCGAGTACTGCCCCCCGAGATCGACGACCAGAACCGGACGACCCTGCTCGTGCAGCTCGCTCTCAGAGGAACGGACCTCGACGCTAGAAGCGACCGTAGTTCGGAGCCTCCTTCGTCATCGTCACATCGTGCGGGTGGCTCTCGCGTAGGCCCGCGGCGGTCACGCGGACGAAGCGGGCGTTCTTCAGCTCCTCGATCGTTGCCGCGCCCACGTAGCCCATCGCCTGCCGCACGCCGCCGACGAGCTGGTGGACGACGTTCCGCAGCGGCCCCTTGTAGGCGACACGGCCCTCGATCCCCTCCGGGACGAGCTTCCCGGCGTCATCCACGTCCTGCTGGAAGTAGCGGTCCTTCGAGTACGAACGAGCCTTCATCGCGCCGAGCGAGCCCATGCCGCGGTACTCCTTGAAGCGTTCGCCCTGGGACAGGACGACCTCGCCGGGGCTCTCGTCGGTGCCTGCGAGGAGGGCGCCGAGCATGACGCAGTCGGCGCCCGCTGCGAGCGCCTTCGCGATATCGCCCGACCACTGGATTCCGCCGTCCGCGATCACGGGCACGTCGTACGGGGCGGCTGCACGAGCGCAGTCGTAGACGGCCGTGACCTGCGGTACGCCGATACCGGCCACGACGCGGGTCGTGCAGATGCCGCCTGGTCCTTGCCCGGTCTTCACAGCGTCGGCGCCGGCCGCGCAGAGAGCCTCGGTCGCCTCGGCGGTCGACACGTTCCCAGCGACCACGGGAACGTCGAAGCGCGCCTTCAGCTCACGCACAGCCTCGACCACGCCGCTTGAGTGACCGTGGGAGGTGTCGACGAAGAGGACGTCGACGTCCTGCTCGACGAGCGCCTCGGCGCGCTCGATGCCTTCCGTTCCGACGCCCACGGCAGCACCGACGCGCAGCCGGCCGCGCGCGTCCTTGGTGGAGAGCGGAAACTCGATTCGCTTGGAGATGTCCTTGACCGTGATCAGGCCCCTGAGACGGCCGTCCAGATCGACGACGGGCACCTTCTCGACCTTGTGGCGATGGAGGACCTCGCGCGCCTGCTCGAGCGTCGTCCCGACCGGAACGGTCACGAGGTTGCGGCTCGTCATGAGGTTCGCGACGGGCTGATCCGTGTCGTCCTCGAAGCGCAGGTCGCGGTTCGTCAGGATGCCCACGAGAATCTCGTCCTCGTCCGTGATCGGCACTCCGGAGATGTGGTAGGTCGCCATCACCGCGAGGGCGTCGGCTACTCGAGCGTGAGGCCGCAGGGTCACGGGCTCGACGATCATCCCCGCCTCGGAGCGCTTCACCTTGTCCACCTCGGCAGCCTGCTCGCTGACCGCGAGATTGCGGTGGATCACACCCAGGCCGCCTTCACGGGCGAGCGCGATCGCGAGGCGAGCCTCGGTGACCGTGTCCATCGCCGCGGAGAGCAGGGGGATCTCGAGCGAGATCGTGCGCGTGAGGCGTGTGCGCGTCGACGCCTCGCTCGGCAGCACGGAGGACTCCGCCGGGACGAGCGAGACGTCGTCGAAGGTGAGACCCTCCTGCGCGAACTTCTCCTCGAGCGCGAGCAGGCGCTCGAGCTCGATCTTCCCGACCTCGAGCGCCACTGCTTTAGACCGCTCCTCTCAACCTCCGACGATCCTACCAACGGGGTTCGACAGCACAGACTCCGGCGTGGGTCCGACCGGAATCGCCGGCGGCGGCCGGCTACGCGGCGACGCGGTCGAGCTCGACGAGCTCGACGAGCGCTGCCAGGCGGTCGACCTCGCGCTGCGGGAAGCGCCCGGCGCCCACCTCCAGCGTGGCGGCAGCGCCCGTCGCGACGGCGCTGCGAAGCGCATCATCGACGGCCCGCCCCGCGAAGCGGGCGGCAAGAAATCCCGCCAGCAAGACATCTCCGGACCCAACCGGCGATACCGGCTCGACGAAGGGAGCGCGGGCGTGCAGCCGCCGAATCACCCGATCTTCGCGAAACAACCCGAAGCAGCCGGATGCCGCGGTGATGAGCACGTTCTTCGGCCCGAGCTCACCAACCGTGTCGAGGGCAGCCACGAAGTCTTGCTCGTTCTCGAACTCCTGGCCCGCGAGACCCTCCGCTTCGCGCTGGTTCGGCGAGACGAGGAACGGCTCGGCCTCGACGCCCAGGTGCAGCGGCTCGCCGTCGGCATCCAGCACGGTCTGAACGCCGAGCCGATTGAGATCGCGGATCGCGTCGGCGTAGAAACCGGCCCCGACACCGCGGGGCAGCGTCCCGGCGAAGACGACGGCGTTCGCGCCGCGCGCGAGGTAGTGCAGCTTCTCCCGTAGCAACTCGAGCTCTGCCGCCTGCACATACGGGCCCCACTCGTTGATCTCGGTGTACGTGCCCGCCATGTCGTCCACGACCGCCGTGGACGTACGCGACTCTCCCTCGATTCGCACGAAGTCGTTGAGAATCGCCTCGCTCGTCAATTCCTCCACGATGCGCGTGCCGGTGCGCCCGCCGGCGAGCCCGGTCGCGACCACGGGCACGTCCAGTCGCTTGAGCGCCCGAGCGATGTTGATCCCTTTTCCACCGGCGAGGGTGAGGCTCTCGCTCGAGCGGTGACGCTGCCCGGGCTTGAAGTTCGGCACGGTCAGCGTCCGGTCGACGGCCGCGTTCAGCGTGACGGTGACGATCACGACGTCTTCCTCATGAGACCCAGCCCCAGACATGGTGCCCCGTACGACCCGCGTACCACGACAGGCGGCCGGCAACTCCGGGTCTCGCGATCGAGCGCGCTGCCACGAGCGGCCTCGAGCCGAGCAGGCGGCGCCCGTCGTAGATGCGTATCACGCCGAGCCTCTCTCGCCGCCCCACCGGAAGCGAGACGCGAGTCGGAGCGACCACGCGCTCGGTCAGCGGCCGACCGAGCTGCACCACCCGGACGAGGGGTCGACTCGGCACGAGGCGGACGGCCCTGCGGCCGTACTGCGTCTCGACCCGCGCGTAGGTGACGCGTCCATCCACGAGCAACGCCGGACGATAGCGCGCGATGCCCCAGCGCAGTAGCGCCTCCAGGTCCACGTTCCGCTCGTCCCGGGACGGGCTCCCGATCAATGTCGCGTAGATGGTCCCGCCGGCACGGCGCGCTGCCGCAACCTCCGACCAGCCGGCGATCGACGTATGGCCGGTCTTGACGCCGATCACGGCGGGAAAGGTCGAAAGGAGGTCGTTCCAGCTACGGAGCGCACGGCCGCCCGCGATCGTTGCAGTCTGCTGCCGGACGATCGTTCTCACGGCCGGCCGTCGCATCACGAGGCGCGCGAGCGCTGTTACGTCGTCCGCGCTCGAGACGTGGCCCGGTACGTCGAGCCCGTCCGGGCGGGCGAAGTGGGTGTCGGCGAGCCCGAGAGCCCTCGCGCGGCTGTTCATCAGGCGAACGAAGGCCTCCCGATCACCGTGTCCGACGTACAGTGCGAGCGCGTTCGCGGCGTCATTCGCGCTCTGGATCAGCGCCGCCTTCACGAGGTCACGGACGGTCAGCCGCTCGCCCGGCGAGAGGCCGACCGTCGATCCCTCGATGCCGACGGCACCGGGCGAGACGGTCACGACGTCGTCGAGCCGGACCCGCTCGAGCGTCACGAGCACCGTCATCAGCTTCGTGATGCTCGCAATGGGCAGACGGGCGTGCGGGTGCTCTGCGTACAGCACACGGCCGGTCGCGCCGTCGACGACCTCGACCGCGCGCGCCCGCGCGTGCGGCGGCGTCGCGCGCGCCCCCACGAGCGCCGCCAACAGCGCCGCCAGCAGTGACAGGCGCCTCAGTGCTCGACTCTCCCCCCTCGGCGGGTCTGTCCCCCGGATCACCAGCCGGAGACGGTCCAGACCTCGCGCCTCAAGCGCGCGGCCTGTTCGCCGGCGGCAGTCCTCCAGTCTCCGCCGAGCGTGCGATACGCATAGATGACCGAGCGTGCGGCGTTGACGAGAGCACTCGCCGGGCCGCTCGTGAAGGCGCGAGCGACATCCGCCGGCGTGGCACCCTGCGCGCCCACGCCAGGAAGTAAGAGCACGGCCTTCGGCAGCAGACGGCGCGCCTCGCCGACAGCTCGGGGATGCGTGGCACCGACGACGGCGCCGACACTCGAGAGCCCGCGCTCGCCCACGAGATCCTCACCCCACTCGGCCACGAGCATCGCGACGTGCTGCCAGAGCGGGCGTCCGTCTGCGACGATCAGGTCCT
Organism: Gaiellales bacterium; assembly: GCA_038237235.1. Classification (GTDB taxonomy): domain Bacteria; phylum Actinomycetota; class Thermoleophilia; order Gaiellales; family Gaiellaceae; genus JBBRYW01. The sequence goes on along the minus strand of JBBRYW010000010.1, from coordinate 28,332 downwards.
GGACGTCGCCTCCGGCATTCGAGGTCTTGACGAGACAGAAGAGTCCGGAACCCTCGCGTCGGCAAGCGAGAAGCAGCGGCTTGAGCGATTCGCCACCTAGATACGCGTTCACGGTCAGCGCATCGGCAAGCGGCTCGTCGCGGACGCCCTCGTGGCGTTCGAGGTAGGCGGCCGCGTACGCCCGCGCGGTCGAGCCGATGTCGCCGCGCTTCGCATCGACTATCACCAGCAAGTCGGCCGAGCGCGCGTACGCACACACGTCCTCGAATGCCCTGAAGCCGTCGGGGCCGAGCGCCTCGAAAAAGGCGATCTGGGGCTTGACGGCCACGACGTACGGAGCGGTCGCATCGATGATCCCCCTGCAGAAGCGCCCCAGCGCCGCCGCCGCTTCGGCCCGCCCGTAGCTCGTCTCGCCGCGCAGCTCCACGGGTAGCAGCTCGAGCCTTGGATCGAGGCCGACGACGAGCTGGGTTCGCTTCCGCTCCACGGCTTCGGCGAGCCGGTCGGCGAAGAGCGCCGTCGCGACTGCGCCTCGCGCTTCCATCAGCCCTAGGCTAACGGCGTGGACGGTCGCCCGTCCCGTTTCGGGCGGAGGGGCTGCGGCCTCGCAGCCCCTCCGTTGGCTCTGGAGGCCGGGTGGGCGAGGGCCGTCGCCAATTCGGCCCGCACCGCGGACTAGCCGCGAACGGCGCTCTTCAGCGTGCTGCCCGGCGAGAACCGCGGCACGGTCGCGGCCGGGATCGTCACCTTCTGACCCGGATTTCTCGGATTGACGCCCTGGCGCTCGGCGCGATGCGCGGTCGAGAACTTGCCGAAGCCCGTGAAGGTGACGGCGTCACCGGACTTCAAGGCGTCGGTGATCGACTCGAGCACGGCATCGACAGCCTTGCCCGCGTCCCGCTTCGACAGCCCGCTCTTCTGTGACACGCGATCGACGAAATCCTGCTTCGTCACAAGCCTCTCCTCCCTTTGCGGTAATCAAAACCCACGATTGGCGGACCCTAGCAGGGTGACGCTTTCGGCTCAACCATGCGGGTTTGCGGCGCTTTTGTGGGTTTCGACAGCTCACGGGCAAGGAAAAGGGGCCGCAAACGGATGGCTTGCCGGGCGAGAGCGTCCCCGCCTCCCTCCTCCCGGTCGATCACACAAACAGCCGTCCTGCACTCGAGGCCCGCGTCCCTCAGCGCCCCTACGGCCTCCGCGGCAGCGCCGCCCGACGTGACGACGTCCTCGACGAGACAGACCCGCTCCCCGGGCTCCCAGGCGCCCTCCAGACGGTTTCCCGTCCCGTATCCCTTCGTCTGCTTGCGGACGATCAGGAACGGCAGTCCGGACGCAAGCGACGCGGCCGCGGCGAGTGCAACCGCGCCGAGCTCGGGGCCAGCCAGGCGCCGAGCGTCTGGCTCCAGCTCCCGCACCGCGTCGGCGATCCGTCCACCGAGAGCACGCAGCAGCTCAGGCTCTGTCTCGAAGCGGTACTTGTCGAGGTAATAGCGCGACCGGCGGCCAGAACGCAGGACGAAGTCGCCTTCGAGGTACGCATGCTCGCAGAGAGCCGCGGCGAGCTCGGCGTCAGTCACGCGCGACGTGGAGGATATCGCGTCCGAACGGCAGCAGCCGCTGGGCATCGACGTAGGTGTCGGGCAGCGAAACCATCGAGCCGTCCTCGTACAGCAGGTCGACGCGCTCCTTGGCGCCGCGCAGCCGCCGGACCGCGGCGACGACGGCCACGATCCCGCCAGCGCCAAGACACAGGACAGCGCTACGCCGCACCGGCGTCCTCAAGGGGGGGAGCAAGAGCCGATAAGCAGGCCTTCAGGTCGTAGAGGATCAGGCCGCTGGTCGGCTCGGGCCCGGTCGTCGCCACGATCGTCCTGCCCGCGCGCACGACGAAGACGCTGCCCGCGCGCATTGCCACCTCCACCTGGGAGACGGGAACACGCCGCCGCCGAACGCCGTCCGCCGATGCCAGCAGCTCGCGCGCCAAGCGCGCGATCTCGCGCGACCGCTCCGCGTCGAGGGTCGAGGAGACGACCGCACCTTCCTCGTCCAGAAGCGCCGCGGCCTCGACCTCGGTAGAGATGTCCTTGAGGTCCGCGAGCGCCTGCTTCGGCTCCATGGTCGCCTACGCTAACACTCCCTCCCGCCGTCGAGCCGGCAGCCGGCGGCTGATCAGAACGCCATACTCAGCGGGTGGCGAGAGCTTCCCTCCGGCCTCTCCGTGACGCGTTCGGCAAGTTCTTCGCAGACCGAGGCACGCATCTCGCGGCGATGATCGCCTACTTCGCGCTGCTCTCGCTCGTGCCGCTCGTCTTCCTCGCCCTTTCGCTCCTCGGCCTGGCCGGAAGGCCGGACGAGTCGACCTTTCTCGTGCGCGAGCTCAAGAAGGCCTTCCCAGGCAGCTCGATCCTCGACATCGTGAACCTCGTGCGCAGCATTCAGCGAAACGCCGCCACGCTCGGGATCATCGGCGCAGTCTTCCTCCTGTGGAGCTCGCTCTCGCTCTTCAGCGTCCTGGAGTCCGCCTTCAACATCGTCTACGGGAAGCCAAACCGCTCCTTCGTTCGCGGCAAGGTGCTCGCCATCGTGGTCGCGGCCGGCTCGCTCGTCGCGCTCCTCGCCGCCCTCCTGATCGGCTCGGTCGGTTACGACCTCCTGAAGCGCTTCGCTCCTGGCTTCTTCGCGAACGGCTACGTCGCGTACGGGCTCTCGGTCGCGGTCTCGACCATCGGGATCTTCGTGTTCCTCGTCTCGGTGTACTACCTGTTGACGAACGAGAACCTGAGCTTTCGAGAAGTGCTTCCCGGCTCCGTGATGGCCTCGGTCGTTCTCGAGGCGAGCTTCCAGGTGCTGCCGGTGTACCTGCGCCTCTCCGGGCACGTACTCGCCGCACGAGCCCTCGGCGCGCCGGCGCTCCTCCTCATCTGGCTCTACGTGATGTCGAACGTGATCGTCTTCGGCGCAGAGCTCAACTGGCGGCAGGGCCGCAGCCGGCGCGAGGCCGAGGCGGACGAGATTCCCGGTCTCGCCTAACAGCTGCCAGAAGACGGTGGACGCCGGCGTCCGGCCACGACCCCCGGCCCGCCGCATCCGCCGGGCCTACGCGCCTAGACAGCTCGGCCGATCTCCTCGAGCAGCACGCGGGCCGCGCAGGCCCGGTGCGAGTTCCGGACCTTCCACTCGTTTCCGAGCTGGGCAACCGTGCGGGTCTCGCCTTCCGGAACGAAGATCGGGTCGTAGCCGAAACCCTCGGAGCCGCGAGACTGCTGTGCGATCCGGCCCTCGAGGACACCCGTTCCCCGAAATTCTCGGCGCACGGGCGAGAGGCAGACGAGCTCGCAGACGTAGCGCGCGCGCCGAGCCGCGTCTGCGACGCCGCGGAGCTCACCAAGCAGCTTCTCGACGTGATCCTCGCCTTCCGCTGCCCAGCGGTTGGAGGCGAGACCGGGGCGGCCGTCGAGAACTTCGACCTCGATTCCCGAGTCCTCGCCCAGTACCCAGACATGGTGCCCGCCCGTCGACCGGCCGTAGCAGGCCTTGCCGCGCGCGTTCTCGTAGTACGTATCGCCCTGCTCAGGGGGGAACGCGTCCGCATCGAGCAGCTCGAGGTCCCACCCCGGCAGCGACCGTGAGAGCTCCGCGAGCTTATGCCCGTTCGTCGAGGCGAGCCTGGCGGCTACCCGTTCCATCGGACCCCCGCGACTTCGTCCAGCTGCGACAGCTGCTCCACGACGCCTGCTCGCTCTGCGTGCGGGAAGCGCACGTGGAGCTCGACGCTTCTGCCGCCGCCTTCGCTCTCGTTGCTCATCTGGAGCGAGCTGACCGTTCCGTCGGCGCCCTCGACGGTGTCGACGACGCGAGCCAGGTTGCTGCCCGACCGCAGGTCGAGGACGAGCCGCTCCTCCTCGGGCCGAACATGCCGCGACAGGCGCCAGACAAGGATTCTCAGGGGCCAGAGGCTGACGAGAACAAGCACGGTCGTGGCCACCGCCGCGCTGTAGTACCCGGCGCCTGTGGCCATGCCGATCGCCGCGACGGCCCACAGCGTCGCCGCCGTCGTCAGTCCGCGAACGGCGCGGCCCTGACGGATGATCGCTCCCGCGCCGAGGAAGCCGACGCCGGTCACGATCTGGGCGGCGATGCGGGTGGGGTCGAAGGCGACGCCGCTCGCGTTCGAGAAGTGGAAGTCGCGCCAGGCGTAGGCGGAGACGAGCGTGAAGAGCGCCGACCCGACAGCGACGAGGAGGTGCGTGCGCAAGCCGGCCCCTCGCTCGCGTAGCTCCCGCTCCATGCCGATCGCGCCGCCGAGCGCCGCGGCGAGCAGCAGCCGAAGCACGAGCTCGCCGGTCGAAAGATCAGGCAATCGGACTTCCGATCGCGGCCCCTTGCGCCTCCCCGATCTGCTCGATACCCGCCGCAGCCAGGTCGAGCAGGTGATCGAGCTCCTCGCGCGTGAAGGGGTGGCGCTCGGCCGTCGCCTGCACCTCGACCAGGCGGCCGTCGCCGGTCTCGACGACGTTCAGGTCGACGTCGGCGGCCGAGTCCTCGCTGTAGTCGAGATCGAGCAGGGGCTCACCCTCGACGATCCCGGCCGAGACCGCGGCAACCGAGTCGGTGAGCGCGCGCGAGAGACCGCGGCGATCGAGCGCCCGCCAGGCCGCGACGTACACCCCCGAGATGGCAGCGGCGCGCGTCCCGCCGTCGGCCTGGAGCACGTCGCAGTCGAGCCACAGTGTTCGCTCGCCAAGAGCCGCGAAGTCGGCGATCGCCCGGATCGAGCGGCCGATCAGGCGTTGGATCTCTACCGTCCGCCCCTTCTGGCGACCGTCGCTCGCCTCGCGGGACGTGCGCCGGCCGGTGGAGGCTGGGAGCAGGGAGTACTCCGCGGTCAGCCAGCCGCGCCCCTTGCCCTTGAGCCACCGCGGAACACCTTCCTCGAGCGACGCGGTGCAGAGCACCCGGGTCTTGCCGCACGAGATCAGCGCCGAGCCGTCGGCCTGCTCGAGAAAATCGGGGACGATCTCAAATGGCCTGAGCTGACCAGGTTGGCGCCCATCGGCTCTCACGCCGCGGCTCCCGCCAGCTCTGTGGCCGCCAGGCGCTCGACCGACGGGATCGGCAATTGCAAGAACCGTTGGCCGAGCACGCGGAATCCCTCTGGATCCCCAGTCGTCAGGAAGCGGTACTCGCCGTCGCGCGAGGGATCGTTCGAGATGCCCTTGCGCTCTAGCGTCTCGGCGACCTCGCGCGCCGTCTCGTCGGCCGAGAAGACGAGCGTCACGTCGCGCCCGAACACGCGCTGGAAGATCGGGCGGATCAGGGGATAGTGCGTACAGCCGAAGATGACCGTGTCGACCCCGGCCTGCTTGAGCGGCGCCGCATACTCGCGTACTGCGCCGGCGGTCTCGGCGCCGAACGGGTCCGAGCTCTCGATCAACGGCACGAGACGGGGACAGGCCACAGGAAACAGGCGGACACCCGCGTCGAGCGCGTGGACGAGCTCCGCGTAGCGTCCCGCCTCGACGGTGGCCTGCGTTGCGAGCAGGCCGACACGTCGATTTCGCGTCGCCTGGACGGCTGCGTGCGCCTCCGGGGTGATCACACCAACCACCGGGACCGAGCATTCCTCCTGGAGTTGAGGCAGGGCGGCGGAGGTCGCCGCGTTGCATGCGACCAGAATGAGCTTTACTCCCTCGCCCTCGAGGAACGCTGCGATCTCGCGCGCGAAGCCCCGGATCTCGGGCAGCGGCCTCGGCCCGTAGGGAAGCCGCGCCCCGTCGCCCAGATAGACGAAGTCCTCGTGGGGCATCGTGACCAGGCACTCGTGCAGGACCGTCAACCCACCGGCACCGGAATCGAAGACGCCTACCGGTCGCTCATCCATGACCCCCGATTGTAGGGAGGCCGGGCTACGATACGCCCCGCCAGGCTCGTATCGGCGGAAAGGAAACCCGGGAATGAGGACGGCAGCTCGTCTTGCAGTGATCGGCGGCGCAACACTCGGCTTACTCGGCTCCGCCGGAGTCGCGGGAGCCGCCTATGCCCCGAGGCTCGTGGTTCAGGCAACCGGCTCGCAGACGAAGATCACGCTCTCCCAGGCCGTGACCGACGACCCTACGGCGAAGATCACGATCTACGTACCGCTGGGGTACACGATCGACCTCTCCCAGCCACCTCGCACCGGAATCGGAACGTCGAGCGGGAGGATCAACGCAACGGATCTCGCCCCTCCATCCGGTCTGAACATCGACTTTGGCGGTGGAATCCAATCTGTTGCCGTCGCCGAGGCACCGCCCTCGGCCGCGCTCTGCTCACCGGGCGCGCACCAGGCGATCTGGGTCGTGAGCCCCTCGGCGGCCGGCGTCTCGCTCGAGCCGATCCCGATCATCGTCGACCGGATCACGAGCGGGCCTGAGGCCGCCTTCGCCTCGGCGAAACTGCAGGTCTGCCTCCGTCCGCCCGACCTGCCGCCCGGGACGCCGGGCCGCTCGCCGCAGGGCGCGCGCTTTCTGAACGCGACGTTCACGATTTTGGGCGCGTTCACGGTGGTGGGGCAGTCGGCCGCCCGCTGGACCGCGCTCTTCACGCCCTACAGGCCGGGTTTCGGAAGCGTCAACGCGGCCGACACGGTCGAGTCCCAGTCGATCCCGCGCGCCTCCGGCGGCGTCTCGCTGCACGGTCAGCTGGTTCGCCGCGGCACAGGGTGGTTCGCTCGCTTGACCGGCTCCGTCGCGGACGCCGGAGCGGCTGCGAGGGTTCAGCTCCTCGCGGGCAGCAGCGTGCTCGCCTCGATCACGACAGCCCCGAGCGGGGGCTTCACGAAGACGGTGCCGATCAAGCGGACGACGGTGTTTCGGGCCACGGCGACGGTGCCGGAGTCCGACGTCACGTCGCAAGGCTGCGCCCCGATGCTCGCTGCCTGCTCGAGCGTGACTGCCGCGGGCTTCACGGCCGAGAGCGCCAAGGTCACCGTGAAGGTCAAACCGGTGAAGAAGAAGCGGAGGCGCTAACCGCTTTCGCGACGTTTTGGACGTCCTTTCGATCATCCACGGTGAGAAAGTGCGCGCGGGCGTCTTCGGCGATGTCCTCCGCGACCGCGGTCACATGATGGACGAATGGAGCCTCGCCTGGGGAGCTCCTCCGCCGCGGCCTCTCGACGACTACGGGGCCGTACTCGTCTTCGGCGGCGCGATGCACGCCGATCAGGACGATCACCATCCGTGGCTGCGCGAGGAGAACTTCCTGCTACAGCGGCTCTTTGCGCTGCGAACGCCGCTGCTCGGGGTCTGCCTGGGCGCGCAACTGATCGCGAAGGCCGCTCACGCGCCGGTTCACCCCACGATCAAGCCCGAGATCGGCTGGCATCCCGTCGAGCTCACGGCAGAGGCGGCCGACGACCCGGTGCTCGGACGCCTACCCGAGCGTTTCGACGCGTTTCAATGGCACTACTACACGTACGGCATCCCGGGGGGCGCCGAGGAGATGGCCCACAGTCCTCTGTGCACGCAGGCCTTTCGCCTCGGGGACCGCGTCTGGGGAATCCAGTTCCACGCCGAGGTGACCGAGGCGCAGATCAAGGACTGGCTGAGTCAGCCCGACCGCAAGATGCCGCTCCCGCGGGAGCAGCTGCTTGCCGAGACGCGCGAGCGGATCGGCGCCTGGAACGAGCTCGGCCGGACACTTTGCGGTGCGTTCGTCGAGGTCGCGGAACGCGTCGCCGTGCCGGCGTAGCCGGGGGCTACTCCGCGGCCAGGTCTGCCCGGCGCGACCATTCGTGCCAGGACCCCTCGTAGTTCTCCGCCCGGAAGCCGGCGTTGATGAGGGCAGCGACGGCCAGGCCCGACCGCTGGCCCGAATGGCAGTAGGCGACGACCTCGCTCCCCTCGGGAGCCCCAACGAGCTGACGGACCTCGCTCACATCCGCTCCGAGCAGCCGCTCGAGCGGGATGTTGCGCGCGCCGGGAATGTGCCCCTGCCTCGGGTCGCATGGATATCCCGCAGCACCGGTGTACTCCTCAGTCGTGCGAACGTCGAGGAGAACCAGGTCGTGGGCCTCCAGCCGGCGGGCGAGCTGCTCGGGCGTCACGCCCACGACTGCAGAAAGTCCGCGAGGATCCGATTGAAGCGCTCCGGCTGGTCGAGGCTCACGATGTGACCGGCTTCCGGCACGACTTCGAGCCGGCCGTCGGGCGCCGACTCCGCGATGCCGCGTGCTTCTCGGACGCTCAGCAGCTCGTCCCGTGCGCCGACGACGAGCTTGAACGGCCCCTGGAATGAGGCGACGACGTCTCCCGAGTCTGGGCGGTCGCGAAGCGCTTGCTGAGCGCCCAGCAGGCCATCGACCGTCAGGCCGGGCGGCGTCTCGACCGGGGCGGCCCGCTTGAACGCCTCTACACCCTCGTCCCGGAGCGCCGCGATCATCTCGTCGCGCTGCTCGCGGCGTTCCGGCGAGTCCGGCCCCGTGCGCGCCCCGACAGCCAGGAGCCCGTGCACGCGCTCGGGCGCGCGACGCGCCACCGCGTAGGCGCAGTACCCGCCCATCGATGCGCCCACGACGACGAGCTCGCCGTCGATCTCCTCGAGGAGCTGACCCGCCCACCCGTCGATGGACCCCCCGCGGTCGTAGAGTCGAGGTACAACTGCATCGAGCCGCCCCAGCACCTGGCGCTGTCCATCCCACATCGACTCGTCGAGCGGGAAGGCGTGGAGGCAGACGATCTTCACCGTGCCGGCTTGGCGATCAGCTCGGCCGCGACCGCGGGCCGCTGGGCGAGCCGCTCGAGCCAGGCCTGCACGGAGGGGTACGGCGCGAGCTCGACGCCGAGCAGGTCGCGCGCGCGCACGATCCACGGCAGATACGCGATGTCGGCGAGCCCGTAGTCCTCGCCTGTCAGCCACGGCTCCGCCTCGAGCACCCCGTCGAGCCGCTCGAGCGCCGCGCGAAGCCGCGTCCCGTCGCCCGAGCCTCGGCGAAGGGCGTAGTACTGGTCGCCGAGGTCGCGGTCGAAGCGCTCGATCCGCAGCCGTGCGAGCGCCCGCCCGCGCGGGTCGGCGGGAAGGAGCGAGGGATGATCGAAGCGCTCCTCGACGTACTCCATGATCACGGCCGACTCGGGCAGCAGAAACCCGTCCTCCTCCTCGAGCACGGGCACTCGTCCGGTCGAGTTCTTGTCGTAGAGCCAGGCAGGCCGGTCGTCGAGGTCGATCTCGACCGTCTCGTGGTCCGCCTCCTTCTCCGCCAGGAGAATGCGGACGCGCGAGGCGTACGGGCAACGCTCGGCGCTGTAGAGAACGAGTGCCATCACCGATCCACGTACCCGGGGCGCACACCGTCAATCCCGAGAGCACCGGCGACCTGAGCCAGGAGCTCGGCCGCGGGCGGAAGATCGGCGGTCGACGCCGCCGTCCGCGCCGCCGCCCGGACACGCGCCAGGTCGGCGCCCGTCAGCCGCCCGATCACGGTCGGATTCGCGCGAAGCGCAACGACATCGCCGGGCGGCAGCGGACCGTAGTACTCGGGAACGGAGAGATACTCGTCCATCACCCGGCCCCGCTCGAGCAGGACGAAACGGACGACCGCCCCCCGCTCGACACCGAGGGCGATCACGACGGCGCCGAGCCGGTCTGACAGCTCGCGGGCGAGCCGCCGCAGCAGCTCGGGCTCCCGGTCGCACAGCTCGTCGTACACACCCGTCCAGCCGTTTCGGGGCGGCTCGACCCTGCTCCCGAGCGAGCGCCCCGGCAACCGTGGGATGAACTGCTGCACCGCACGCTCGACGGCACCCTGATCGTCGGTCTGAATCTGGATCGAGCCGAACGATGGGCCTTCAGCCCGCTCGATCGCCGCGTTCTCGACGCTCGCCGCCTCGGCGGCCAGGTTGAGCGTGTGGGGCCTGAAGCCCATCCGGTCGTACAGCGACCGCGCAGGACCGTCCTCCAGTCCGACCTCCACGGCGATGCGCACCGCGCCGAGCTCGCGCAGCCGCGCCGCCGCCCGCGCGATCATCCCCCGTGCGAGCCCACGTCGCCGCGCCTCCGGTCGAACGTAGAGGTCGACGAGCCTGCCGAGCGCGGGATCGCGAGCGTCGATCTCGCCGAGCACGAAGCCGACGGTGCGGCGGTCCTCCTCGGCAAGGATGACGAGCCCGTCGGCGAACGAGCGCTCGGCGTGCGGCCAGATCGTCTCCCAGGTCTCCCGCACCCAGGGCGGCGCCTGGTGGAACTCCTCCCAGATCTCGCGGAATGCGCCCGCATCCTCCAGCGTGGCGGTCCGGATCGTCACGGCGCCACGCGCAAGCCCGTGAGCAAGTAGTGGGCGGACAGGTTCTCGAAGGGGGCGAAGCGACTGCTCATTGCGCGCACCTCCTGGACGGAGAGGTCGTGACCGCCACCATAGAAGTGCGACACTGCCTTCCGCAGCCCGAGGTCGCCGGCGGGCCAGGCCCGCGGCCGTCCAAGGTGCCGGGCGAGGAACCAGTCGGCGGTCCACTCGCCGATTCCGGGCAGCGCGCTGAGCGTTACCTTTACCTCCTCGTCCGGGCAGACGGCGAGCGCACCGAGATCGACGTCGCTTCGAGCCAGGCCGACGATGGACTCCCCCTTCCGGCGCGAGAAGCCCGTGGCGACGACATCGTCGGCGCCGGCCGCCGCGAGCCGCTCGCGCGACGGAAATTCGTAGGCGAGCTGAGCGCGCTCCCCGAAGCCCGCAATCAGCCGGCTCCGGACTGCGAAGGCCGCGCGAAGGGAGACTTGCTGAGCGCTGATCGAGGTCACGAGCGCCTCGAACGGGTCCGGAACGAGCGGTGGGCGGAAGCCCGCGAGAGCTTCCGAGAGATGCTCGAGAACGGGGTCGGCGGCGGCGAAACCGGCGAACGCCTCCAGGTCGAAGTCGGCGCCGAGCAAGTTGCGCGCAACGGCCTCGATCTCGCCGTCGAACGGCTCGACGGAGACGCCGTCCGGCGCCGCAGTGATTCGAGCCTCCCGGCCGGACACGACGCGAAGGAGGGCGTCATCCTGCCAGAGGTTCGCGAGGTCGAGCCCGAACGCGCGAAAGCGCTCCGTCGAGAGGCTGAAGTCGTACGGCTGCGGAAGTCGTAGTAGTGTCACCTCGCGCGCATCATCTTCTCTTGTCGACGGCAGCCGCGGAGATCAAGATGGTTGATCTAGGCTCGGACTCTCAACCACGAGGAGGACACAGGCCGTGAAGCGGACAATCGCAGCGTTCGCCGGCGCACTCGCGCTGGTCGCAGCAGCCCCGATCGCCCAGGCAGCGCCGGCGAAGTCGCCAACCCAGCGGATCGCGGCGCTCGAGAAGCAGGTAGCGGCGTTGCAGAAGGAAACGAAGCGCCTGAACGGCGAGATCCAGTCGAACTACTTCGGCGACGCGTGCCTCGCATCGCTCACGTCCGATGCAATCCAGGGAACGTGGGCGGTGCTGAACACCTTCGCCGGCCGCGTCCTGTTCACCGTCGGCACGGCGGTGAGCGACAAGCAGGGCTGCCAGGTCGCGAGCACGACGCGGTCTCCGAACAACGCAGCGGGTTACCTGACGGCGTTGACGATGTTCATCAACTGGCTCGTCTGACACCGCGGGGAGGCTCGAATCACTGTCGACTCACCCGTGAGGGAGCGCCGCAACTCCTCTGCTGCCAGCTACGCTCAGCGCTCACCGCACCGAGGAGGAACCCCAATGAAGAAGGCGATTGCTGCCCTGGTGGCAGTGGGACTGCTGCTCGTCGGAGTCGGAACCGCCTCGGCCGCGTCGCCAGTGGAGAAGCAGGTCGCTGGCCTACAGCAGCAGATGAACGCGCTCAAGAAACAGAACGCGAGCCTTCAGAAGCAGGTCACGAAGCTGAAGAAGGACGTCGCAGCGGCGCAGGACGTCGGGATCGCCAGCCTGCAGTTCGGCGTCTGCCTGGCGGCGATCACCGGCGATGCGCTCCAGAACACCTGGACGGTCATCAACCAGGTGGCTGCGCGCTCGATCTTCGCCGCGCCGGCGACGCTCAGCGATCAGGGTGTCTGCCTCAGCAACCGCATCCAGCGACAGCCGACGCAGGTCCCGCCGACGATCGCACCGTTCAGCTCGCTCCTGAACCTCCTGAACGGAAGCTTCCTACCGCGCTGGGCCTGGCAGTAACCGCTCCTAGAAGTGCGAGGTGACTCCGGCCGGGTCCTCTTCGGGACTCGCAGCCGGGGTCGCCTCGTCGTACCAGGAATAGGCGTAGCGCGGATCGTCGAGGCCGCGGGCTAACGTCGTCAGACGAAGCGGGTGGAAGGTGTCGCACATGACCGCGAGCTCGTGCGTCTCCGTCAGCCCGATCGAGCGCTCGGCGAGACCGGGGTGCGGGCCGTGCGGGATGCCCGAGGGGTGCAGGGTCACCGAGGCGACGTCGATCCCGCGGCGCGAGCTGAAGTTGCCGGAGACGTAGTAGATCATCTCCTCCGAGTTGAGATTCGAGTGGTGGTACGGGATCGGGATCGCGAGCGGGTCGAAGTCGAGCTTGCGCGGGCAGAAGGAGCAGATCACGAAGTTCGGCCCCGCAAACGTCTGGTGCGACGGGGGCGGCATGTGGATGCGTCCGGTGATCGGCTCGAAGTCGTTGATGTTGAACGTCCACGGGTAGACGTAGCCGTCCCAGCCCACCACGTCGAAGGGGTGGTAGTCGAGCACGTAGGTCTGGAGGCCCCCTCGCACCCGGACCTTGACGCGGAAGTCGCGGCGGTCGCGATGCGTGTGCAGCTCCGTCGGCGGGTGGATGTCGCGGTGGTAGAAGGGCGCGTGCTCCATCAGTTGCCCGTACGCGTTGCGATACCGGCGCGGAATTTCCATGAGCCCCGGTGACTGGAAGACGAGGTGGCGCTGCGGCCCGTCGGTGGCGAAGCGGTAGGTCGTCCCTCGCGGGATCACGACGTAGTCGCCCTCGGCGTAGGGCAGGTCTCCGTAGATCGTCTCGAGCGTGCCAGACCCCTCGTGCACGAAGACGATCTCGTCGCCCTCCCCGTCGCGATAGAAGAAGTCCATCTCCGCGCTCGGGCGGCAGAGCGAGATCTCGACGTCCGAGTTCCACATCAGCAGGCGCCGACCCGTCACCGGATCTCCGTCCTGCGGGATGTCCATCGTGCGCAGGTGTCGGTGGGCATGTGCGTCGGGAATCCATTCCTCCCGGACGATCGGCTCGAACTCGCCGAGCTCCTTCACGCGGCAGGGCGACTGGAGGTGGTAGAGGATCGACTCGTTGCCCGAGAAGCCCTCGAGGCCCATGACCTCCTCGGTCAGCAGCGTGCCGTTCTCTCGAAACTGGATGTGCCGCTTGCGCGGAACGTCTCCGCGGACCTGGTACGTGGGCATCGCTTCCTCCTGGCGTAGAGCTGACAAGGATATCCGGGGCCTCGTCAGGGTCGGTCGCTAGACTGCCCGACCTGGCGATGGGGTTTCGCATTCGGAGACTTGCGGTCCTCTTCGGGGTTGCGATCGTGATGGCAGCTGTTGCCTCCGGCGCGGGCGCCTCTGGGGCTGACGGCGACCAGGACGGGGTCGCCGACTCGGTCGACAACTGCCCCGCTCTCTACAACCCCGACCAGCGCGACGACGACCACGACGGCCTCGGCAACACCTGTGACCCGGCGCCGGGCGTTCAGCCGTCCACCGACGACTTCCTCGTTCTGTACCTCAGAGATCAGAACGGCAATCCGATCGCCTCTTCGCCGTATCCGAACCCCGTGTTCGGCGTCCCGAATGGCCCGTGCTTCGAGCTCACGAACTACGCGCTCGGCGAGGTCGTTCGCGTCCCTGAGCAGTTCTGCTCCACACAGCCTGGCTGGGTGAGCGTGATCCTGACGCGCGCATCCGGCGTCGAGCGACAGGACGTCTCCCAACTGTCCCCGCCGCCGGGTTGCTCGGGCGGCCTGTCCGCCCCAGTGAACCGCCCCTGGCAGCCGGGAACCTGGCACACCCTCGAGGTTCGCTATACGTGCGGCGCTGTCTCGCCGCCGCCTCCACCTCCACCGCCGTCGCCACCGCCTCCTCCTCCGCCTCCACCACCACCGCCGCCACCGCCGCCTCCACCGCCACCGCCGCCGCCGCCTCCGCCGCCACCGCCGCCGCCTCCGCCTCCGCCGCCACCACCGCCTCCAGCTCCTTCACCGCCGCCTCCCGCGGCGACGTGCGTCGTGCCGGACGTGCGTGGTGACACGCTGGCAACCGCGCGGTCGCGGATCCGCCGCTCGGGGTGCTCGATCGGCAAGTTGCATCAGAGATACTCCAGGGTCAGGAAGCGTGGTCGCGTGATCTCGCAGAGTCCGCCCGCGGGGCGCAGGCTGGGACGCGGTGCCGGCGTCAACCTCGTCGTCAGCCGCGGAGCCAGGCGCTGAGGGCACCGAGCCGCCTCCGCTTCGCTGTGCCGACGACCGCGGTCGCCGCTCTCCTGCTGGCCACCGGCGCGACCGGGCAGTCCGAGACGCACCGGGTGAACGTCCTGCTCAAGGATGCGGCCGGAAACCCGCTTGCGGGCGCGTCGGGCGGCGTGTGCGTAGGCTTCACGGAGTTGAAGGAGGCGGGCGCCGCCTTCACAGGCGGCAACTGCGCTCCCGGCATTCCGCCCGACGAGGCGAACAGCTCAACGCAGACCTGGATCATGGATGCGGCCTTCGGCGGCACTCCGCTCCAGCTGCAGGTCAGCGTCTCGGCACCGGGCGCGTGCGGAGGGTCGGCGCACTACACGGTCGGATACTCGCCCGGAGCGACGACGACGATCGACACGTGCAGCGAGCCGACCGACCTTCCGCCGCCACCACCGCCGCCTTCGCTGCCACCGCCGCCGCCACCTCCACCTCCGCCGCCGCCTCCACCTCCCTCGCCGCCGTCTCCTCCGGTCAGCCCACCACCGCCGCCTGCGGTGGCCGCCTGTGTGGTGCCGAACGTGAAGGGGCAGACGCTGGCGCGGGCGAAGGCGTCGCTGCGTCGCGCGGGTTGCGCGCCGGGTCGTGTGCGGCAGCGGTACTCGGCGAGCGTGAAGAAGGGTCGCGTGATCTCACAGTCCCGCGTCTCCGGCGGACACCTGGCTGCGGGCTCGCGCGTCGACCTCGTTGTCAGCCTTGGCCGGCGAGGCTAGTTCCGTGTCCGGAGAGTTCGGTGCTGATCCTGGCGAGCGAAAAGCAAGCCGATCAAGGACGCAGGGAGCGTCAATATGTGTGCATATTGGCGCAACCGAGGACGCGGAGCGGCGCCGCTTTGCGAGGGGCCGGGGCGAGTTCTTGAAGTTCTTGCGCACCATTGACCGTCAGGTCCCCAAGGGACTCCAGATCCACATGATCCTCGACAACTACGGCACCCACTCCCACGACAACGTCGTGGCCTGGCTGGACAAGCATCCCCGGTTCCACCTGCATTTCATCCCGACGTCGAGCTCATGGCTGAACATGGTCGAACGCTGGTTCCGCGAGCTCACCGAGAAAGCCATCCGCCGCGGTGTCTTCAAGTCGGTGCCCGACCTGATCGCTGCGATCGAGGCATACCTCCAAGCCAACAACAACGATCCCAAGCCGTTCGTATGGACCGCCACGGCAGAGAAGATCCTCGAGAAAGTCAGCCGAGGCCGGGTCGCACTCGCATCAATCCCGGCTAATAACGAGACACCACACTAGATACCGGAGGGTTCCGCGCGGCCGACCCGGCACTCCACCTGGTTTCAGTCTGACATCTCCTGGACGCGACCCAGCGCAACGTCGTGCGCGCAAGATTGAACCCCGGTGAGGTGCAGTGGCGGCGCGGCATGGCATGGGCATTTGAACAGGCCGTGGGCCTCGTTTGGTACTACGAGGTCAGTAATCCGCTGGTGAGTCTGTGGGGCGCCGCACGCTGGATCGCCTACTTCATGAGGGCGGGGAGGTGTAAGCACAGCCGGAGGCACGAAGGCGACTTCGGGAATGCGAAGCACCGTCGATTCGCACCCGCACGACGACACGGTGTGAGGCTCACCCGTCCGACGAACTCGTTGTCCCTCCAGGTGATCAGGTAGTCCACCTCACCCGCCTGCTCCATCGCGAACCGTTCCAGATGGTGACGGCCATCCAGCAGCCGGGTCACTGCCTCTGGCGGGTTAGAAAACCCCTATCGCCGCAGGCCCCGGACGAATAGGCTCGCGCTCATGACCGACGGCGACTGGAGGGATGGCGGGTTCAGGCAGCGTCGGCCCTCCGCGGAGACTCTCGCCTGGGTTGCGGCGTCGATGGGTCGGGGCAGTCGCATCGTTGGCTATCGCCGATTGACCGGTGGCGTCTGCTCCGGCGTGAATCGGCTGACTGTCGAGCGACGTGGAATGCGAACGTTCGTCGTACTGCGGCAGTACCCGGGCGGGCTTGGCCTGCAGGGGAGCTTGGAGAAGGAGATCGCCAACCTTGGTGTGGTGGCGGGAAGCGGGCTCCCGGTTCCGAGCATCCTGGCTACTGATGTTGCTGGTGCTTCGACGGGGGGCGCGCCATCGTTGCTGATGACACGGTTGCAGGGGCATGTTCACCTCAATCCGGCGGAACCTCGGTCGTGGATGACGAGGATCGCGGAGATTGCTGTATTGCTGCATTCCCTCGATCTCCCCGCGAAGATGTTCAGACCTTGGACGGATTCTTGGATCGCTCCTCTAGACGGGTTTCAGGTGCCGGTCGACGCACAGAAGCCGGCTGTGTGGAAGGCGGCGTTTGGTGTCATGGCGGCGCCGCCGCCAAAGGACACTGCCGTCTTTCTGCACTGCGATCTCCTGCCTGTCAACATGCTGTGGTCGCGCGGGAGGATTACTGGACTGACCGACTGGAATGGCATCCATCGGGGGGCGCGCGCGATTGACGTCGGGCACTGTCGGCGATACTTGGCGGCGCTCTACTCGCCCGAGTGGTCGGAGCAGCTTCGGTCGCTCTATGAGTCGATCGCCGGGGTGACTCTCGATCCGTGGTGGGACCTGTATGCCCTGCTGCACTATGACGATAGCGGGCCGAAGTGGATCCGTAGTCAGGTCGCTGGGCGCCGTCCCGTCGATGTGCCCGGCATGACTTCCCGGGTCGAGGTCGCTATCGAGACAGCGCTACGGCGCCTCGGATAACTGCGGGTTCCCTGCTGGTCGCCCTTCCGGTTCTGGCATGCCGCACAGACCCCTGCGCGAAGGCCGGTCGCACTCGCATCAATCACCGGCTAATAACGAGACACCACACTAGCCGCGTGACCGCACCCGAGCGCCCACCCGGTTCCGCAGCACGCCGATTCCCTCGACCTCCAGCTCGATCATGTCTCCAGGACGCAACCAGCGGCCGTCCCCGTGCTCCAGGATGCACCCCGAGCCGACGGTGCCCGAGCCGAGGACGTCGCCGGGCCGCAGGGTCGTGTTCCGGGCGGCCTGCGCCACCAGCCGTTCCCACGACCAGAACATGTCGGCGAGCTCGCCGCGCGACCGCTCCTCGCCGTTAACGCGGGCGACCATGGCGCCGCTCGAGCCATCGAATTCGTCCGGCGTGACGAGCACAGGCCCCAGGCTGGTGGCAAAGTCCTTGCCCTTCGCCGGCCCGAGCCCGACCTTCATCTCGATGCGCTGCAGGTCGCGGGCGGACCAGTCGTTCATGATCGTGAACCCTCCGATCCGGCCTTCGGCACCGATCACGGCGGCGACCTCGAGCTCGTAGTCGAGCTCCTCCGTTCCCTCCGGATACGGAACGTCGCCGTCCGGGCCGTAGATGGCCGCGGTGTTCGAGAAGTAGAAGACCGGAAGCTCGTACCATTCGCCCGGGACCTCCAGCCCACGCCGCGCGCGCGCCGTCTTCACATGCTGCTCGAACGCATAGAAGTCGCGCACCGACGGCGGGCGTTGAACCGGAGCGCGCAGGACGACGTCCGCGAGCGGATACTCGGCGTGCTCGCGCGCAGAGCCCCCGCCCGAGAAGAGCGACTCGAGCGTCTGTGCGGCGAGCTGGATCACCCGATCGCCTTCGATTCGGCCCGGCCAGCCTCGCTCGAGCTCCAGCTCCCTCGGCGAGAACATGCACAGCTTCACGGCTCCGTATGCACCACCACGTCGGTGATCTGCGGGCGCTCGCGGCGAACCTGCTCCTCCACCTCGCTGGCGCGCGCGTGAGCCTCGGCCAAGGTCGTCGCCGGGTCGAGCGCGAGCGTCAGGAACACGACGAGTCCCTGGTCGCTCCGCACGAAGCGGAGGTCGCGCGGTGCGCGCCCGGTGACGTAGAGGACGATTCGAAGCACGGCCTGCTCGTCGTCGTCGGCGTCGCGCTGTGGAACTCTGTGGCCGCTCAAAGGTTGCGAGAGCGGCTCGACGTGCGTGAGGACGCGTTCGACCTCGGGCACGGCGGCCATGATCGCTCGCTCGACCTCCGTCGCAACCGAGTGTGCCTCGTCCAGCGAGAGCTCGCCCGGCAGCTTGAGGTGGAGCGAGACCTCGATCGCCTCCTCGACGGTCACGACGCTCAGGTTGTGCACCTCGCTCACGCGCGGGACGCCGACGGCCGCGGCGTGAGCACGCTCGCGCACGGCCGAGTCCCCGACCTCCGGCTCTACGTGGACGACGACGTCGCTGTCCGGCAGCGCCCGCTGAACGGCAGCCTCGACAGCGTCGGCAGCAGCGTGCCCCTGGCCTACCGCGGCTCCCGGGGGGACACCGATCACGACGTCCACAAAATGGCGGCCTCCTCCCTCTCGCAGGCGCAGACGCCGCAGGTGAACCGGAGGCTCGAGGCCTGCGATGGCGAGGCGAGCCGTCTCGTGCGGGCCGGCCGGGTCGCGATCCATCAACACGCTGGCGTTCTCGAACACCAGCCGAGCGGCAGCGATGAGCACCAGCACGGCCACGAAGAGGGCGGCCGCCGAGTCGGCGTTCGGGTGGCCCGCACGTACCAGCAACAGGCCGACGAGCACGGCAACCGAGCCGACCAGGTCGCTCCCGAAGTGCAAGGCGTTCGCCTGGAGCGCAGCGCTGGTGTACTGCCGTCCGCCGCGCCAGGAGACGACCGTACGGCTCGCGTCGACGGCGATCACGAGGAGCACGACGAGGATCGCGTACCAGGCCGCATGCACGTCCGAGGTCGACCGGCCCAGCAAGTGCGACAAGGCCTTACCGCCGATGAACAGGCTTGCGACGATGAGAAAGGCTGCCTCGGCGAGAGCGGCCAGATGCTCCGCCCTTCCGTGCCCGTACGGATGATCGGGATCGGCCGGGCGGCCCGCAACCCCAAGTGCAAACAGCGTCAGCAGCGCGGCGATCATGTCGGTGCCGGAGTGCAGGGCTTCCGACACGAGCCCGAGGCTGCCGGTCGCGAGCCCGGTCACGAGCTTGAGCGCGACGAGAGTGGCGGCGGCCACCACCGAGACGAGCGCTATGCGACGCTGCGAGCCCACGGGTGAAGGCTAGACTGAACTGACCCCGAGTTCTCCCGACACCTGCTCGGGAGAGGCGGGTTTCTTCTTCTTGATGACCGACGCCACCCGCTCGAGCGGGTGGCGTCCGGCCTGCGACTCACGCTCGTCTCTTCGTCGCCAAACGCAGAGAAGGAGGGAGTCGCATGTCGCAGGATGACGTGCTCTTCGGCTACCGGCTACGGCTGTTTGCGCTCGCGGGCGAGATCGGCGTCCGTGCCGCCTGCCGGGCAATGGGTGTGCGCCACTCGACGTATTACCGTTGGGCCGCGAAGGTGGAGCGCTGGGGGCTGGAGGCGCTCAGGCCGAGGGAGCGGCGGCGGCCGCGGATGCCGAACGAGCTCGGCCCGCATCTCGAGCAGCGGATCCTGGCCCTTGTGCTCGTTCATCCCGGCTTCGGTCCGAAGCGGATCGCTGCCGAGTTGGCGCGGGAGAAGTGGGGCGGCCTGAAGATCTCCGCGAACGGGATCTGGCGCGAGCTGAAGCGGCACGGGCTGAACACGCGGAAGAAGCGGCTCGCGTTGATCGCCGGTTACGCCGCCGTCTACGAGCGCAAGCTGGAACTGCCCGAGCCGGAGCGGCACATCGAGGCCGCACGGCCGGGCGAGCTCGTCGGCGTCGACTGCTTCTACGTTGGCCGCCTCTCCGGCACGAAGGGCACGGTCTGGCAGTACACGGCGATCGGCGTCGCTTCCAGCTTCGCCTGGACCGAGCTGCACACCAGCCCCAAGAACCCGGCTGCCAAGCATTGCTCGGCGCTTGTCGAGCGCGTCGCCGGCGAGCTCGCCGCCGCCGGCTGGCGGCTGCAGACGCTGATCACCGACAATGGATCCGAGTTTCGCTCAGGCGAGTTCGACGACGCCCTCACCGACCTCGGCGTCGAGCAGCGCAGGATCCGTGCCGGACGGCCCACCTCAAACGGGCACGTCGAGCGGCTGCAGCAGACGATCCTCGAAGAATGCTGGCGGCCCGCCTTCGCCCGCTCGCTCGTGCCCAAGCTGACCGCGCTCGCCAGAGACCTCAAGCAGTACCTCGGCTACTACAACTTCGACCGCGCGCACACCGGCCGACTCACCCAAGGCCGCCTCCCGGGGGGGATCGCCTACGGTGCCCGCAAAATGAAAGCCACGAGATGAGCGAGCGTCGCTACATCTCGGAGTCAGTGCAGGCTAGACGGCTGGCCGGAAATTCGAGCGCGGGAAGGAGACCCGTTGACGACGCCGAGATCGGCGAGGAGCAGGTCGACGTCACCCTGCGCGCCGAGGAGGCGATGGTGCAGAAGCAGACCGTCGCCAAGGAGCGAGTCGGACTCGAGAAGGACGTCCAGACCGAGCGCAAGACCGTCAGCGACGAGGTGCGCAAGGAGCGCGTCGAGGTCGAAGGCGAAGGTCTCGTCGAGGAGGATCGGGGCCGCTAGCAGGGAGCCGGAACGGGGCGGCTTCGGCCGCCTCGTTCGTCCCACTTCGGAAGGAGGTAACCGTGCAGGGAGATTCTCAGGCGGATCGGGAGCGAGCTGTGGGGGCACGCGACGCCGAGAGCAGCGAGGGGCTGACCCGTCACGAGGAGCAGCTTTTGGTGGACACACGAGTGCACGAGGTGGGCTCGGTTCGCGCCAGGAAGCGCGTGGAGACGGAGAGCGTGGACGACCTCGTCACGCGCGGCACGGAGTACGCCGCCGCCGAGCGCACGGAGCCCTCAGCCGGAGACTCCGGCAAGATCGGGACGCTGCCGGACGGCTCGGTCTCGATCCCGCTCCTCGAGGAGGAGCTCGTGGTGACGAAGCGCCTCGTCGTCCGGGAGCGGATCATCATTCGCAAGCGAACCGTCACGGAGGAGAAGCGAATCCGCGCCGACCTCCGCAAGGAGCGCGTCGAGATCGACACGGTGGGAGACGCCGAGCTCGAGTAGCCGTTTGTTCAGGCCGCGTGCGGCCCAAGGTCGCCGTGCACGGCGCCCGGGCCTTCGACGGGCTGGAGTGGCCAGATCGCGACGTCCTGGCGCCGCGAGAAGTGCAGGAGGGGCTCGCCGTCGGGAGGCGCCAGGCCCGGCGGCGCCATCAGGTTGACCTCGATCGCTGCGCGGGCGCCCTGCAGCGGCCAGGGCGGATGGTGGATCTCCGCGCGGCAGGCGCGGGCGCGCTCGTCGAGCGTGTAGAGGCAGTACCTTTCGGTGAGGAAGTGCTCGAGCGAGCCGGGGTCGTGCTCGAGCAGCGGCCCGACGGGCTCGTACGCCGCCTGGAAGATGAATGGGCGCGCCGGCCCCTCGCGTCGGGCGCTCGAGAACTCAACACGCGACTCGACGGTGCGGGCCGACATGAGGGCGCGGAAGTAGGGCAGCTTGAACAGGCGGCGTGCGCCCTCGACGGCGAACGGACTGTCGGCGTCGAGGCTGAAGAAAAAGATCCCCGGCCGGCCGCCGAACGTCACGTACGTCCGGACGTTGAGCTCCAGAAAGGTCGAGAGTCGAGGCACGGGCAGCATCCCGCGCAGCCGCAGGCCGCTGACCCTGAACGGCGTCACGCCGAGCCAGGCTTCTCCTCCGAAGAGATCGAGGTCTAGCGACATCGGCACGAGCTTGCGGACGTCGCCCTCGGCAACTCTCCAGTGGGCGAACAACAGATCCTCCCAGGTCTGAGCCTGCGACCAGCGCCCACTCGGGAGAGGCCACGGCCTGTGCCCGAGCACGCGGAGCGTCGCGGCCTGCCTCGCCGCCGTCCCGAAGAAGCCGTCGCTGCCTGCGATCTCCGCCACGCTCATGAATGGTGCCCGCAATGGCCTCCTGCGAACCCGACCATTCTCAGCGCGTGAAGACCTGCGTCGAATGCGGTCGTGAGAGCGGCGGCGACGCGCGCTTCTGCGCCGGGTGCGGTGCCCCACTCGAAGCTCCGCCGGCGGCTATCGCCCGCAAGGAGCGAAAGATCGTGACCGTGCTCTTCGCCGATCTCGTCGGTTCCACGGCCCGGGCCGAGCGGCTCGACCCGAGGATGTCAGCGCGATGCTCGCGACGTACCACCACCGTGTGCGAGGCGAGCTCGCCCATCGCGCACGAGGACGATCCCGAGCGCGCAGTACGCGCTGCTCTTGCCGTTCAGGACGCCGTCGCCGAGCTGAACGCGGAGGACGCCGACCTCGCCTGCACGTCCGGGTGGCGGTCAACACCGGTGAGGCGCTCGTCCCCCTCGACGCGCGTCCGAGCTCGGGAGAGGGGATGGCGGCCGGCGACGTGATGAACACCGCCGCCCGGCTCCAGGCGGCAGCGCCCGTGAACGGTATCCTCGTCGGCAAGTAGACCTTCCGCACCACCGAGCGGGTGTTCGAGTGCGCCGCCGCCGACCCAGTCGTGGCAAAGGGAAAGGCCGATCCGATCGCCGTCTGGGAGCCCGTCGCCCCGAAGGCCCGCCTCGGCGTCGACGTCGAGCAGGGGGGCAACTCGCGGCTCGTGGGCCGTGACCGGGAGCTCGAGTTGCTGGTCGGCGCGTTCGAGCGGACAAGGGCCGAGCGGGAGCCGCAGCTCGTCACGCTCGTCGGGCCTGCTCGACTTCATCGACTACCTCGCGGACTGGGTGCGCGATGCGCCACTCCTCTGCGTCTGCACCGCGAGGCCGGAGCTGATCGAGCGACGCCCCGGCTGGGGCGGCGGCAAGCTCAACGCCTCGACGGTCGCGCTAGCGCCGCTCTCGGACGAGCAGACGTCGCTCCTTCTCCATGGCCTCCTCGACCGAGCCGTGATGGCCGCCGACACGCAGACGGAGCTGCTCGGCGTGCCGGGGGCAACCCGCTCTACGCCGAGGAGTACGCACGGATGCTCGCGGATCGAGTCAACGTGGGCGATGTGCTGCCGGAGACGGAGCAGACCTTCTCGAGCTGGCGTGGGGTTGTGCCGATGCCGGACGAGAGAGTCAACTCGGTGAGACGCTCCGGCGCCTCCGGGCGGCCAACCCGTGGGACAACGCAGTGCGGTTGGTCCTGGACGGCGACATCCCCGCGGCGGCCGATCGCCTCGACGCGATGGGCGACCTGCCCGACGCGGCGTACGCACGGCTCCGCGCTGCGCAGCGCTTCGTTGAGGGGGGTCGGCGGGCCGACGCGGACGTTGAGCTCCGCCTCGCGCTGGCGTTCTACCGTTCGGCCGGCGCCACGCGCTTCATCCAGCAGGCCGAGGGCCTGCTTGCCGCTACCGCCTAGAGATTCCCCCGGAGCGCCTGCTCGCGCTCGATCGACTCGAACAGCGCCTTGAAGTTGCCCTCGCCGAAGCCGCGCGCGCCGTGCCGCTCGATCACCTCGAAGAAGAGCGTCGGGCGGTCCTGCGCGGTCTTCGTGAAGATCTGCAGCAGGTAGCCCTCCTCATCGCGGTCGGCGAGGATGCGCAGCCGCCTGAGGTCCTCCCAGTCCTCGCCGATCTCGCCCACGCGCGCGGTGGCGTCCTCGTAGTAGGTCTCCGGCGTGCCGAGGAAGGCGATTCCACGCCGTCGCAGCGCGTCCACGGTGCCGACGATGTCGTCCGAGGCGAGAGCGAGGTGCTGGACCCCGGGACCGCCGTTGAACTCCAGGTATTCCTCGATCTGGCTCTTTCGCTTGCCCTCAGCCGGCTCGTTGATCGGCAGCTTGATCTTGCCGTCGCCGTCCATCATCACCTTCGACATCAGCGCCGAGTACTCGGTGTGGATCGCCTCGTCGGAGAAGTGGAGCAGCTCTGTGAAGCCCATTACCCGCTCGTAGAACTCGACCCAGTGATCCATGCGCCCGAGCTCGACGTTCCCGACCACGTGGTCGATGGCACGAAGGCCAACGCCGCTCCGGTCGCCGTCGGTGGCCGACGCGACGTAGCCGGGCAGGTAGGCACCTGCGTAGTCGCCGCGGTTGACGAAGGTATGCACGTTGTCCCCGTAGGTCGCGATCGTCGCGAGCTCGACGCGCCCGTACTCGTCTTCCGCCCAGTGCGGCTCGACCACGCCCCGGGCGCCGCGCTGCACCGCCTGGCGATAGGCGTCGTCGGCGCTCGGCACCGCGAATGCAACGTCCTTCACCCCGTCGCCGTGCGCGCCGGCGAAGCGGGTGATCTCGGTATCGCCTCGGACGCCGCTCGTCAGGATGAGGCGGATGTCGTTCTGCTCGAGGACGTAGGAAGCCCGGTCGCGAACGCCGGTCTCTGGTCCCGCGTAGGCCGTCTGCGCGAAGCCGAAGGCGCGCTCGTAGAAGTAGGCGGCCTGCTTGGCGTTGCCGACGTAGAGCTCGACGTGGTCCCAGCCCTTGATCGGCATGAAATCGGCCACGGGCGCATCTTAACCCTGCCTTTGCGGGAACGCCTGTACGGTGGCCGCAGGGTTGCAACCTTTTCGCCGCCCAACTCCAAGGCCGGAAGGCCTACTCGGTGCGGCCGCAGCGACTGTCGGCCTGATCAGCATCGTCTCAGCGCTGACGCCGAGTCTCGCCGCGCGGTCGGATCTGATCGACGGAGTCTTGCCGCCTCAGGTGACGGAAGGCGCGCGCGTCGGCGCATTTCTCTTCGGCGTCGCCCTGATCTGGGTGTCGCGCTCGCTCGCGGGCCGCCGGCACCGCGCCTGGCAGGCCGCGGTCATGCTCGTGATCGGAAGCGCCGTCGCCCATCTGCTCAAGGGGCTCGACGCGGAGGAGGCGCTCGCCTCCGCCCTCCTGCTGGGAGCGCTCCTTCGCTACCGCGATCGTTTCGACGTTCCCGGGGATCGGTCAGCGACTCGGCAGCTGCTCCTGACCGCCTGCCCGCTCGCCGCGGTGGGCACTTTCCTCGCCCTCTACGCCGGTGATCATCTCTCGGCCCGCGAGGATGTCGAGGACGTCGCGGCCGCGGCGGCCGCGCTCCTCGCCTTCCGAGTGCTGTACCTCTGGCTCCGCCCGCTGCGGGAGCGCGTGACTCAGAGCGTCGGCCAGCGGAGACGCGCTCGTGCCCTGATCGATTCGCACGGCTGCGACTCGCTCGCGTTCTTCGCGCTCCGCCGGGACAAGAACTACTTCTTCGCGGCCGACGGATCGGCATTCCTGGCCTACCGGGTCGTCGGCGGAACCGCGCTGGTGAGCGGGGACCCGATCGGCGACTCGCGGCGGTTCGCCGCCCTCGTCGAGGACTTTCGCCGCGCCGCCCGGGCCCGAGGCTGGCGAATCGCGATCCTCGGCGCAAGCGCGGCGCAGCTCCCGCTCTACCGCTCGTTCGGCTTTCGCGCGCTGCTGCTCGGCGAGGAAGCGATCGTCCATCCCGGCACGTTCTCGCTCGACGGCCGGGCGATCCGCAAGGTCCGCCAATCCGTCAACCGCCTTCTGCGCGGCGGCTACCACATTCGCATCCTCCGGGCCCCGGACGTCGACGAAAAGCTTCGCGCCGAGCTCGCGGAGCTCTCGGACGAATGGCGCGGACGATCGCCCGAGCGCGGCTTCACGATGGCAATGGACGACTTCTTCGCGAATCCCGAGCCGGTTTTCGTCGTCGCTATGGGGCCAAGCGGGCGGCCGGACGGCTTCCTCCACCTCGTGCCGTCGCCGGCCGGCCAGAGCTATTCGCTGAGCGCGATGCGACGGCGCCGAGCAAGTCCGAACGGCCTGATGGAGTTTCTGGTCGCCGAGACGATCGCCTGGGCGAAAGCCGAGGACGTCCCGGAGCTCTCGCTCAACTTCTGTGTCTTCTCCGATCTACTCCGCGCCACCTCGAGCTCAAAGGTGCGCGCGGCCCTCCGCTTGTGCGTCCTGCCGTTCGACCGTCTCTTCCAGCTGAGGCGGCTGCTCGTCTTCAACCGCAAGTTCTTCCCCGAGTGGCGCCCTCGCTTCCTGCTCTGCGAGCGGCTCTCCGACTTCCCGCTCGTCGGTCTCGCCTTCCTGCGCGTCGAGTCGCTCCTGACTCCCCCGGGGCCGTGGAAGCGGGAACGCGGGCACGGCCTGCTGCTCCCCGGCGCCTGAAGCCGCCGCCTGCGCTGAGCTGCGGCGGCGATAGCGCGAAAGGACGATCCCGGCCGCGATCGCTAGCCCGCCCGCGACCTGGAGGGCGCTGATGTGCTCGGACAGGAGCAGAAGCGCCACGATCGCAGCGAGGAAGGGCTGCAGGTTCGCAAAGAGCGCGGCCCGCGAGGGCCCGACGCGATCGATCGCCGTGAACCACATCAGGTTCGTCAAGACGAGGGGCCCGAGGACGGCGAAGGCGAAGCCGAGCCACAGGAGCGGCCCGAAGTCGAACTGCTGCTCGCCAACCTGCCGGCTCCCGAGCAGGAAGAGGACGACGGAGACCACGAGCAGGACGACGGCGCTGATGCGAAACGGCGAATAGCTCCGCATCAGCGGCGCGATCGCGACCGAGTAGGCGGCCCACGTGAGAGCACCGAGCACGGCGAGTGTGTCACCCTTGACGTTCCCGGACAGACTTCCACCCGATCCGACGCTGACGAGAGCGACTCCCGCGAACGAGACGACGGCTGCACCCCAGAAGCGGCGGCCGAGGCGCTCGATCCCGACAGCGCGCGAGAGGAGCGCCGTGAAGATCGGGAGCGTCCCGAAGAGCAGTGCGACCGTCGCCGCGGTCGTGAAGCGCAGCGCGTAGACGAAGCTCAACTGGTTTCCCACGAGCACTGCGACGCAGGCGGCAATGAGCGGGAGGTCCCTGCGGGCGATCGCGAGAGAGCGCTCCCACGAGAACGTAATCGCCGCGAACAGCAGGGCGGCGGCCGAGTAGCGGATCGACGCGTAGGCGAGCGGGTGGAAACCCTGGTCGAGGATGTACTTCGAGACGGTGAAGTTGAGCGACCAGAGCAAGACGGTCGCGAGCAGGAGGAAGTCGGCGGCGCCCCGTTGCACCGTCCGAGGCTATCCATGCGGGTGCCGGTTGCGAGAGCCCTGTCGGGGAGCACCCCTTGCGAGATCCTGTCGGCGCGGCTGCGGCGGAAGCGAATCGCGCGGGTAGGCTTGGCGCCGTGGCGGAGCCGACCAGGGACGATATCGATGCCCTCGTCGGGCCCGCGACGCCTCACTTCGCCTACCAGCTGCGCGCGCGCGTGCACGAGCTGATCCGAGATCTTCCGGACGAGCATCCGACGAGGCGTTACGGCGAGGAGCAGATGGCGTTGCTCGACACGCTCGGTTATGCCTCGTCGACCTCGCGGGACAGCTCGCCGGAGTCGCGCTCGCGAATCGGGTGGGAGACGATTCCGAGCTCGGCCCCTGTCAGCGACCCGCTGCCGCGGCGACGATGAGCCCGGGCGGCGCCTCCGTCTTCGTGACGGGCGGGTCGCGCGGAATCGGGAAGGCGATCGCGCTTCGCTTTGCCGAGCTCGGCGCGTCGCGCGTAGCGATCGGCTACCTTCGAAACGACCGAGCGGCGGAGGAGACGGCCGAGGAGCTGCGGGCGGCGGGAGCTGAGCCTGTGCTCATCCGCGGGAACATCGCCGGCGAGCGCGTCCTCGGACAGATCGCGGAGCTCGGGCCGCTCGACGCCCTCGTGCACAATGCGGCGACCGGCGTGATCCGCCCCGCCCTCGAGGTCGAGGAGAAGCACTGGGACTGGACGGTCGGGGCGAACGCGCGCGCTCTGCTGACGCTGGCGCAGGCCGTCGTGCCTTCGATGCGGCCCGGCTCGTCAATCGTGGCGATCTCGAGCCTCGGCTCGACGCGCGTGCTCGACAACTACGTCCTCGTCGGAACGTCGAAGGCCGCGCTCGAGTCGCTCGTCCGCTACCTCGCGGTCGAGCTCGCTCCGCGCGGGATTCGCGTCAATGCCGTGTCGGCGGGCCTCGTCGAGACGGGCGCGCTCGAGCACTTCCCGAACAGGGAGGAGATGCTCGCCGCAGGCCGGGACCGGACGCCGGCAGGGCGACTCGTGGAGCCGGGCGACGTCGCCGACGCGGTCGCGTTCCTCTGCTCGCCCGCCGCGGAGATGGTGCGAGGACACACGCTCGTCGTCGACGGCGGCTT
>JBBRYW010000009.1:0-47290 GCA_038237235.1 Gaiellales bacterium | reverse complement strand
CTGATCCCGCGCGCGTGCGCCGGTGAGGCGAGCGACGCGGCTTCCGGCAACGTCGACCGTGTAGATGTCCTGATTGCCCTCCGCCGTGCGCGTGAATGCGATCCTGGAGCCATCTGGCGACCACGACGGGTCGGAGTCGTGGCGACCTCCGGTCAGTCGTAGAACGCCGCTCGCGTCTGCGTTCGAGACCTGGATCGTCCCCCCGAGCGAGAACGCGAGCCTCGCGCCGTCCGCGGACCAGGAGGGATCGCGGTGACTTTCACCGCTAGTCAGCAGTGTCGGGCCCGAGCCAGAGGCATCTGCGAGGAAGATCTGCCGCTTGCCATCCTGCGAGGCGACGAAGGCGATCTGTCCGTTCAGCTTCGGGGATCCGGTGGCCTCCG
This sequence comes from Gaiellales bacterium, assembly GCA_038237235.1. GTDB lineage: Bacteria > Actinomycetota > Thermoleophilia > Gaiellales > Gaiellaceae > JBBRYW01. The sequence goes on along the minus strand of JBBRYW010000009.1, from coordinate 46,907 downwards.
GGCTCGCGCGGTTCGCCTCGACTCCGATCAGGGCGAGCAAGAAGATCGCGAGGAGGGCGCGAGGGCGTCTAAGCATCGTGCGGCCGCCGGTGCGCTCGGAGCGGAAGGCGGATGATCACGGGCGGCGAGCCTCGGACGACTGGAAGCAGCGTCACGTAGGCGTCTTGCGCCGACAGCGCGGTCGTCCAGAGCCACTGGAGCGCAGGCCGCCCGGGAGGCAGCGTTTGCGTGATGGGGCTGAACCCCGGCTCGTGGCCGGCGTCGTGGTAGACCGGCGAGTCGAGGCTGTAGAGAACGCGGTCGCGCGCCCCGGCCTGCACCCGGCCGAGCTCCAGGAGCTGTCTCCTGCTCGACTGGCGCACGTAGAGGAGGACACCGCGGAGGAGTGCTGGATTCGTCAGCTGCTCGAGGCTGCTCAGGCGGACAACACGCCTCCTGCGGGTTGCGAGGTTGACCGCGACGATCCGGCTCGAGCGCCGATCGGAGACGGCGAAGACGAGATTTCCCCCATCGAGCGCGGGGCGGCCGATCTGCGCAGGAGGACCGACAGAGGCGATCGTCGTCTCCTTCCGCGGGACTCCAAGCCGACGGGCGGCGAGACGGTCGCCGCCGTCGAAGCCCCGGCCGCGGTAGACGAGCCAGCGATCCGACACGGCGAGCGCATCGACAGCCGGCACCTGCATCGCGGCCACCGGGACAGAATCGGCCTTGCGGACGACGCGCACCGTCCTGCCTTCTCGCCACGCGAGCATCGACCCACCGACCGCCGGGTCGGTTCCCGGGAGCAGCCGCGTGAGTGGCCCCAGGTGATGAGCCGCTGTCCGAAGCGCCGGCGCGGGCTCCAGGACGACGCCGCGCGTCGCCCCGTCCCAGGCGATCACGCCGCCGGCCACGCTCGGGTCGCTTGCCGGCCTCGCGACCTGCGTCGCCGCCGGAGCGTCCGCCCCGGCGAGAACGAGCGCACCGAAGCCAAGCCCGATCGCAGCCGCAGTGCGGAACCGGCGCAGGATCACAGGACGCTCCGCCATCAGCTCCAGGATCCGAACCCCGGCCTCGCGCGAGACGAGCGGCGCGAGTACCGCGACGGGGAGCGCGCGCCCGGCGCCGAAGGCAAGCCCCACATAGAGGCCGAGCTGCGGTTCACCGAGCGCCAGGGTGATGCCGGCGAGCGCCCAGACGGCAAGTGTGAGGACGAAAGTCGTAAAGCCGAGCCCGAGGAGGATGCCGTAGAGCACCGCGGCGAGCGGCAAGGGCAACCGGCGGCGCCACGATTCGGGCACCTGTCGGCGCACCTGCGGCCGCACCCGGACACCGCGGAGGTCACCGGCCGCAGCCGCGGCCGCCATGACCACAGTCGCGACGAGAGCGGATCGTCCGCCGGCGCCGGGCAGGAACCCGCCGACGTACGCGACGCCGCCGAACGTCGCCACCCCGCCGACCAGCGCGCCCGCGAGAAACGTCGCGCACGAGGCCCAGATCGTCCGAGTGCGGCTCGCCATCCCGCCGAGGGTCTCCACCATCGAGAAGCCGCAGGGAGACCACGCCCCGGTCAACCCGGCGAGGAGCGCAGCGACCGAGAGCACGACCTCGATCGTCAGCAAGGCACCTTCGTGTCGTAGTAGTGGACGCAGAAGACCTTGCGGCCCGCGAAGCAGTACCCGGTCAAGGCGGAATCTCCATTGATCCGAAGGCGGGTGTGCGCGCAGCAATCGATCAGCTTGCGCACGTAGCCGCCGCAGCACCGGTACCACGCGCCGTCGACGTGCATGTGCAGCCCGTACCGCTGCGCCACGGCGTCGAGGCAGAGACGCGTTCTCGGGGCCGGCGGCAGCGGCCGCCCATCCGGATCCGTCAGCAGGTCACCACTCTCGTCGATCGGGTTCCCACGGCGATCCACGAGCCGGCCGAGGTCGTCCACGGCGCGGCCGTCCTTTGCACGAAGCGGGTAGCCACGCGCGTCGACGCGCGGCAAGCCGGTCGGGTGGGGGCAGGAGTCGGTCGTGTAGATGTGCCCGCAGAAGTGGAATGCGTCGGCCTCGCCGGGCCGTAGCCCCCCGGCGACCGCGCCGCCTCCCGCTGCCAGAACGAGGGTGCGTCCGATGCGGGCGAGGAACCCGCGCCGGGACGTCCTCCGTGCGAGCACGTCGCTGAGCCTGATCCGACCCTCAGACACGGGCCTCGTCACGAGTCCGCTGCTCGGCCGCCGCCACGATGCTCTCGAGCTGGCCGAAACTGTTGAAGGTCCCCTTCGCCCGGACGATCCCGTCACGATCGAGCGCGACTGCGTACGGCGCACCCGGTATCCCGAGCGCCCGCCAGGGCTCGTGATCCCGCTCCTCGTCGAACACCTCGAGCGAGAGCAGCGGCTCGCGCTCGAAGGCCGCAACCACGGGGGCGAGGCTCTGGCAGAGGCGACAGCCCTCCGACGAGAAGACGGCCAGCGCGAGGGCTGCTCCCCGCTTCGCGCGGAAGCGCTCGATCACCGCCGTCCTCTCGCCGAGCGGCGGGCCCTCCTGCTGGATCTCGAGCGCTCCCTGCGGGGGAAGGCGGAGACGCAGCATGCCGACCTCTCGCGCGAGCGCGAGCACGACGACCGCAAGAGCGGCGATCCCGAGCAGCGCGGCGGCAAGGCCAACCGCGAGCCAGGCTTGGCTACTCATCGACGCGCCCGGCAGGGCGGGCACCAGGGCGAAGCCGGCGGAGAGCCCGACATTTCGCGCCACCCCGAGCCAGCCGACTCTCGACCGAGAGCCGAAACAGCCACAGGGTGCGCCGCCGGAGCCCCGGCGGACGAGGGCGACGAGCCACAACGCGAAGACCGCGAGGAGCGCCGCTGCGCAGTAGGAGGCGGCGGTCGAGCCGGCGACGACGCCTCCCCCGAGCAGGAGCTCGCAAGCGCTGAGTGAAAGCCAAGCGGCCGAACGGGAAACTGGATGGGCCAAGCCGAGGCCCGCGAGCGCGGCTCGACTTCGCGTCGGGCTCGCAAGCTTCGAGAGGGCCGCAACGACCAGAACGGCCGCGAGAGCAGAGCGCGCGACGATCTGCAAGATCGGATCATGACAGCTCGCGGACCGTCGGCCAAAAGGTCAGTCGCGCTGGCGCAGCGCGGGGAAGAGAACCGTGTCGCGGATCGTCTCGCGGCCGGTGAAGACCATCGCGAGCCGGTCGATTCCGAGCCCGAGGCCGCCCGTCGGGGGCATTCCGTAGGCGAGCGCCTCGACATAGTCCGGGTCACCCGGCTCGCCGCCCGCGACCTCGGCCTGTATCGCGAAGCGCGCGGCCTGCTCCTCAGGGTCGTTCAGCTCGCTGAACGCGTTGCCGAGCTCCATCCCGCCCACGAAGAACTCGAAGCGCTCCACGAGCCCCGGCTGATCGTTCTTCGCCCGCGCGAACGGCGAGATCTCGACCGGGTAGTCGTGCACGATCGTCGGCTCGAGTAAAGAAGGCTCCACGAAGCGGGTGAAGGCGTGGTCGACGAGCTGCAACCAGTCGGCGTCCTGGCTCGTATCCACGCCGCGGGCCTCGAGTGCCTCCTTCAGGCCCTCCCGGAGCCAGAGCCCGTGACGTCCGAGCGCCTCCACGAACGTGATCCGCCTCCACGGGGGCGCGAGGTCGACGCCGTGGCCGCGAAACGTCACCCTCGTCGTGCCGAGCACCTCGGCCGCCACCGTCCCGACGAGCTCCTCGATCCGGGTCATCGTGTCTTCGTAGTCGGCGTAGGCCTCGTACCACTCGAGCATCGTGAACTCGGGGTTGTGCTTGTAGGAGATGCCTTCGTTCCGAAAGTCTCTGCCGAGCTCGTACACCCGTTCGAGGCCGCCCACGATCAGCCGCTTCAGATAGAGCTCGCTCGCGATCCGGAGATAGAAGTCGGCGTCGAGCTGGTTGTGGTGCGTCACGAAGGGCTCGGCGAAGCCGCCCCCGTAGCGAGGCTGCAGGACGGGCGTCTCGACCTCAACGAAACCGCGCTCGTCCAGGTGGCGCCGGATCGCGGTCACCATTCGGGCACGGACGATCACGTCGGAGCGGGACTCCTCGTTCATCAGGAGATCGAGGTGGCGCTGCCGGTAGCGAGCCTCGGTGTCACGCAGGCCGTGGAACAGGTCCGGCAGTGGACGCCGGATCTTGGCGAGCAACTCGAGCGAGTCGACCGCGAGCGACGGCTCGCCGCGCCGCGTGCGCATCGCGCGCCCTGTGACGCCCACGATGTCGCCGAGATCGACCTCGATCGGTCCGGTCCGAGTCGTCTCGCAGACAAGCTGCAACCGGCCCGAGCGGTCGACCAGGTCGCAGAAGACGAGCTTGCCGTGCCCGCGCCGCGCCATCACGCGGCCCGCAACGCGCCGCGCGGCTTCCGCCTCCTGTCCGGCCTCGAGCCTCTCGGCCTCCTCTCGGACGGCCGCCAACTCAGCCCGGTCGGGGAATCGCTTCGGGAGATCGGTCAAGGCCAGCGAGTCTAGGTGCTGGAGCCCAACGACTTCCACGACCTCGCGGAGGTCGCCCGCACGCTCAACGTCTTCGTGCGCCGCTGGAACGAGATCGCCGAGCCCTTCGAGTGGGACTTCACCCGCGACGACCTCGCCGCCTGATCGATCGTCTGACAGTGCAAGAGCCGTGTGAGACGTTTGATTCTGGTCGTCGACGACGTAAAGCTCCGGTGTGCTTGGAGACTCGGCCGTACGTTTGTCCCGGAACAGTGGGCAGCGCGGCAGCGGCAGGGGGGCACGGAACTATCCTTGCGACGTGAGCGAACCCGCCACGGGCGCTGCCAGCGAAGCCGATCTGCAGGCGTTCCGCCGCGCCGGTCACGCGCTGGTGGACGGCGTCGCCGACCATCTCGCCGCGCTGCCGTCGGGCACGGTCTGGCAGCCGCTCCCCGACGCCCTGCGCGAGCAGCTGCTTGACTTGCCGCTACCGGAGCGCGGGGGCACGCTCGACGAGCTGGTCGCGACCGCCTTGCGCGACGTCCTGCCCCACGCCATGGGCAACGGCCACCCGGCCTTCTTCGGCTGGGTCAACCCGCCGCCCTCCCTCGCTGGGGTCGTCGCATCGCTGGCGGCGGCCGCGATGAATCCGAGCGTCGTCTCCGGGGACCACGCCGACGTCCACCTCGAGCGTGCGGTGGTGCGCTGGTTGGCCGAGCTCGTCGGCTTCCCGCACGCGCCGGGCGCCGGCCTGCTCGCGAGCGGCGCATCCGCGGCGACGATCGTCTGCCTCGCAGGCGCGCGCGGCCGTGCGCTGGCGGCGGTCGGCCACGAGGTGCGTCGCGACGGCCTCGCCGGCGCCCCGCCGCTCGTCGCTTACGTGCCGGCGGAGGCCCATAGCTGCGTGCGGCGTGCGCTGGAGCTGCTGGGCCTCGGCAGCGGTGCGATGCGCGACGTGCCGCTCGACGCCGGCCGGCTTGACGCCGTAACGCTGCGTGCCTCCATCGCCGCGGACCGCGCGAGCGGCGCCGTGCCGGCGTTGCTCGTCGGCTCGGCCGGAACCGTCAACGCCGGCGTGATCGACCCGCTCGAGGCGCTCGCCGACGTCGCGACCGCCGAGGGCTTGTGGTTCCATGTCGACGGCGCCTACGGCGCGTTCGGCGTGCTTGACCCGGCGATCTCGGCTCGCTTCCGCGGCATGGAGCGGGCCGACTCGCTGGCTCTCGATCCGCACAAGTGGCTCGGCGTTCCCGTCGACGCCGGCTGCGCGCTCGTGCAGCGCGGCGACGACCTGCGCGACGCGTTCAGCCTCATCCCGCCGTACCTGCGCCAGAACGGAGGCGAGCCGGTCGGCACGTTCGCCGAGTACGGGCTGGAACAGACGAGACCGTTCCGCGCGCTTAAGACCTGGGCGACGATCGCTGCGCGCGGCCGCGCTGGCATCGCCGCCCAGGTGGCGCGGGCGAACGCACTCGCCCGCGAGCTCGCCATCCTGGTCGAGGGCGAGCCCGAGCTGGAGCTGGCCGCCGAGCCCGAGACGTCCATCGTCGCCTTTCGCGCGCGCCCGGCGGGGTGTCCGACGGCCCGGCTGGACGACGTCAACCGCGCGCTGCCCGAGGCGGTTCAGGCGCGGGGCCGGGCCTTCGTCACCGGCACCGTATTCGGTGGCCGGGAGACGCTGCGGGCCTGCATCCTGCACCCGGACACCGGCTCCGAGCACCTGGCGACCCTCGTCGCGGAGGTCGTCGAGACGGCCCGTACGCTTGCGGCCAAGATCCGCTAGCGCGACCCTGAACGCAGTGGGGCGCCTGGGCGCGACGCACCGCGTCTTGGGCGCGCCCCACGGGAACCACGCCCGCGCCTCGCCGACTGCAAACCGGCGCCGTGCGGCGTCCTCTAGTCCCGCGCCCAGGTCCACCGTTCCCTGGTGGACTCGTGAAAACCCGGCTTGGGTTCGCTCGGCGATCCATGACCGTATTTCCGGTGGGCTGTGCTCCCATGCTCGCCACAGGTTGCGCCGGTCATTTTAGTTCAGGACGGGTCAAGAGGCCGGCCGCCGGCCGAGCCTCGGACCCGCCGGACGAAGACCACCCTCCGCCTGCCCCGCAAAGAGCCGGATCAACTCGGCACGGGAGTGGATGTCGAGCTTGCGGTACGTCCGCGTCAGGTGGAACTCGATCGTCTTCGGGCTGAGGAAGAGGGCTCCGCCCACCTCCCGGTTCGTCTTTCCCTCCGCCACCTGCAGCGCGATCTGCAGCTCCTGCGGCGTCAACTGCTCCTCGGCGGTCGGGTCCCGCTTTCGCCAGGTCTCCCCGGTTGCTCGCAACTCCGCTTCAGCGCGCTCGAGCCACCGACGTGCTCCGAAGTCGTCGAACACCTCGAGAGCCGAGCGAAGCTGCACCCGGGCGTCGACTCGGCGGCCCGCGCGCCGCAACCGTTCCGCATAGCAGAGCTCCGTCCGCGCGCGCTCGAACGGCGAGAAGCCCGAGCCCTGATGCAGATCGACCGCGGCGCCGAACCTGGCGTCGATCTGGTCGTCGGACGCCACCAAGCCGGAGCATCGCTCGGCGGCGGCGAGCGCCCACTTGCGGTCCGTCGCCTCGGCGCGCTCGCGGAGCTCGCCCAGTGTCCGCTCCGCCCCGTCGAGATCGCCCACCCGCAGGTAGGCCTCGAACAGGTCGGGGCCGTATGGGAGGACCCCGGGCTCACCGACGGCGTTCCGGCGCGCCAGCTCGGCGAGCGGCTGCAGCTGCCGGGTCGCCTCCTCGGGCCGCCCCGCGCCGAGCGCGAGACCGCCGAGGGCAGCACGAGCTTCCGCTTGTACGAGCTCGTCGCCGAGTGCGCGAGCGAGCAGCACGGCTCGCTCCGCCCGGCGCCGGCAGTCCGCTTCGTTGCCGCGGATCGCGTCCACGCACGCGAGCGTCGTGAGGTTGCACGCCTCGATGTATTCGTTGCCGGTCTGCTCCGCGAGGGAGAGCGCCTCCGACGCGCCGGCCACGGCCGGCGCGAGCCTTCCCGTACGAAGCTCCAGCAGCGCGAGATTCGTCTGCTCGAAGATCAGCCGGACGATGTTTCCCTCGGTGCGCGCCTCGGCCACGCTCGCCGTAAGAAGCCTCCGCGCGAGCTGATAGCGCTCGAGCCAGATCAGGGGCTCCGCGATGTTCGTGGCGAAGGAGAGCGCCTCGTCGGGACTCTCAGCGAGGACGCGATCGATGGTGTCGGCGGTCTCGCGGGCGTTGCCGCGAAGGCCCTGCGCACGTGCGAGATCCTGCAGCGCTCGGAGGTGCCGCTCGCCACCGGCGGGCGCGCACAGGCTGACGCGGCGCTCGGCGAGCTGTAGCGCGCCCTCGGTTTCGAGCGCCTGGAAACGGCGCTGCAGCACGACCCCGAGCAGGGCCGCGGCGCGGCGCGGATCGAGTGGCTCCAGGCGGTCGGCCTCCCGCACCAGCTCGTCGGACGGAATCGCGGAGGCGCGCCACCGACCGTGCCAGTCGGCGATGACGGAGAGCCGATGCCGAACGTCGGCCCGCAGGAGCGGGTCCGCCGCGAGCGGAAGCGCTGACTCGGCCAGCCGAATGGCATGGTCGGGCTCCCCGGCCCAGTAGGCAGCAGCCGAGGCGGCGTGGAGCCTCCGGAAACGAGCCTCACTTGTCGGCGACAGGTCGGCGGCGCGCTCGAGCGCGCGCGCCTGCGAGGCGAAGCCGCCGCGAGACCGTGCTCGCTCGGCCGTCTCCTCCAGTGCGACTGCGATCGTCTCGTCCGGTCCTTCGGCCGCTGCGGCAAGATGCCAGGCGCTCCGGTCGGGGTCGGCCTCGAGGGCCTTGCCGAGCGCTCGATGTGCGGCACGCCGCTCGGCCGGGACGGCGGCCTGGTAGATCGCAGAGCGAACGAGCGGGTGACGGAACCGCAGCGATCCATCGGTCAGGCTGACGAGCCGCGCCGCCTCGGCGTCAGCGATCGTGGCGGCGTCGGCGCCGAGCAGCTCGGCCGCACGGCGCACCGCCCCCCACTCGCCGTCCTCGGTGGCGGCCGCGACCAGCAGCACGCGCTGGGTGTCTGTCGGCAGGACACGAGCCGAGCTGAGAAAAGCCTGCTGAATCCGCTCGGTGAGCGGCAGTGGACCCGAAAGCGCAGTCGCGCCCGCGTACTCCTCCGTCAGCGTTGCCGGCAGCTCGACGAGGGCCAGTGGATTGCCCGCCGCGGCCTCCAGCACGTGCCGCTCGGCCTCCGGGGCAAGGGCAGAGCCCTCGCGCGAATGCAGAAGGACCCGCGCGCTCTCCGCATCCAGCCCCTCGAGCTCGAGGAAGGGCAGATCCGACGCCTCGAACGCTTGCGACTGGCCGAGGCGTCCCGCAAAGACGAGGGCGAGCGCCTCTCCGGCAATCCGGCGCGCCGCGAAGAGCAGTGCTCCCGCCGAAGCGCCGTCGACCCACTGGACATCATCTACGAGTACGAGAGTCGGTCGCGCCTCCGCGGCCTCCGCGAGGAGGCTGAGCGTGCCGGCGTACGCGCTCAGACGGTCGGCCTCCCCGCCCTCGAGCGCAAGTGCGGCCCGCAGCGAGCGGGCCTGGGTCGCCGGAATCCGCTCGATCAGGCTGAACAGCGGCCGGAGTAGACCGTGCAGAGCTGCGAACGGGAGCTGGGTCTCGTACTCGCTCCCGCGCGCCTGAAGAACACGCAAACCAGTCGCTTGTCCGATCAGGTGCTCGAGCAGGCTGGTCTTGCCGAGACCGGGGTCACCAAGAATGAGCAGCGCGCCGCTACGGCCGTCGCGGGCAGAGTCGAGCAGCGCCTCCAGCCGCTCGCACTCCTCCGTGCGGCCGACGAGCACAGAGGAACCGTACCCGTCCTGCAAGCGTTAGGGATCTCCCCGAAGCGGTTCCGCGGCCGGCGCCGCATGCTGGCTCGTATCAGTCTGCCGACGAAGCGGGGGGCGAATGAAGCCGATGACGTATTCGATGCAGTTCCGCGGGCATACGCGGGAGATCGCACCCGGCCTACTGGAGGCGGTGCTGACCGCGCCGAGCTGCGCCCACTTCACGACGGTCGGCGCCGACGGTCTCGACGGGCGGTTTCTGCCCGCACCGGGGGGCGAGGCACGATGCGACTCCCACCTGCGGTTCGCCGATGCCGAGACGTTCGACGAGGAGGGCACTCTGAGCTTCGGGCACGGGAACTCGCTGCGCTTTCGAGCTGTCGCACGAGGTCAGCTCGGCCCGAGCCCGGATCCTCATCTCTCTCACGGAACGGTGATCTGGGAGATCGAGAGCGGTAAGGGCCAGTTCGAGGGCGCCCTAGGCCGCATCACCTCGAACTTCTTCGTCTCCGACACCGGCGAGGTGACCGACAACCAGTTCGGCGTCATCTTCCTGAACGGCGATGCGAAAGGAGCAACACCATGAAGCTGAATCGACCGGGTCACGGGCGGGCGCTCACCGCCCTGACGGGAGCCCTCGCGCTCACCCTGCTCGCGTGGGCAGGAGCCGGCCTCGGCGCTGCGCCGAAGCCGGGCGGCAAGTATGAGGGCAAGATCGAGGGCGGAACGACCTCGATCGAGAAGCGCGTGTCGCTGATCGTGATGAAGGACGGCAAGCACGCGCGCGTCCTCTGGGCCTGCGGCACGGGACGCGGAAACACCTCGATGTCCTTCGTGATCAAGAACGGCCGCTTCAAGGTCGTGAACAAGACGGGCAGCCTCGTCGTCTGGACCTTCACCGGCCGCTTCGTGTCGGCCGACGAGGCGCGCGCGGAGCTCGATCTGAGGGCAACCTGCGACGGCAAGGGCGGCCTGTTCGTTCTCAATCGCGTGACGACGGTCGCCGACCAACTCGAGGCCGCAAAGGCGGCGACGGCCAAGTATCAGTCGGTCGCGAAGGCCGAGGCGGACGGCTATCACACCGTGCCTGGCGCGGACGGCAAGCCGGTCTGCTTCTCCTCCCCCGACGGCGGCATGGGTATTCACTACGAGAACCAGGCCCTGATGGCCGACCGCGTGCTGGATATCCGCCGCCCCGAAGAGCTCGTGTACGCACGGGGGGCGGGCGGCAAGCTGAAGCTCGTGGCAGTCGAGTACTTCAGGGCTGACGCCGACGGAAACCCGTCCACGACTCAGGATCGCCCGCTGCTCTTCGGCAAGCCCTTCGACGGCCCGACGGCCGGGCAACACCCCGGCATGGCGACGCACTACGAGCTGCACGCGTGGGTCTGGCAGGCGAACCCGAAGGGCAACTTCTTTCCGTGGAATCCATCCGTCAAGTGCGCGTGAGGCTCGCGTCGAGAGAACCACCCAGGACCGCGGGGCACGGAGCGGCGCATCGCTAGCGGGCCACGTGATGAACCTCGACGGAACGCGCGCCTGGGCCGCGGCGACCGTTACCCGCTGAACCGAGACCTGCCGACCGCCTGGCACCCCGCTCGCGGGCGCCAGGCGGTCGGAGCGGCCGTAGTCCTAGCCGCCGAGCATCCGCTCCACGGCGGCGACGAATTGCTCTGCATCCGCGAGCGCGGAGGCGGCGTCCGCGTCTGGAATCGTTCGAGCTTCGTAGTCGGCGGCCTCCCGCTGCTCCTGCCGCCGTTCCGCGACTCTCAGGAGATCCGCGTCGAAGCTGCCTCTCGCAACGAACGTCTCGCGGAACAGGCTCCACGTCCCTCGGTGGGTCTTCGCGTTGCGGTCCTCCTCGCTGAGCGCGGCGCGCGCCGCATAGAGGATCGCGTAGTAGGCGGCACTGACCGCGCTCGAGGCGAAACCGGCGTCCGCGGCGAGGCGCGCGGCTCCCAGCCGGTCGCGCGCCTCGTCCATGAATTGCTCGGAGCGCGGGCTCACGGCAGCCCGGCGAGGACGACCTTGTCCCGGTCCACCTCCTGCAGGAAGAACGACCCGATCCGCCTTCGCTCCGCGACGAGCTCGGGCTCGTACAGCTTGAGAGAGAAGAAGGCCGGAGAAGCGCCCTCGGCATCGGCGGCTTCGTCGCGAAGCTCGATCAGCCGGACGTCGTCGTCCGCAGATCGCCGGCTCGCCACCACGAGGACGTCGATGTCCGACTCGTCGTCCCGCCGCTCGCCCCGCGCCCGCGAGCCGTACAGCCAGACGCCGTGCAATTCCGACCCGAATTCGTGCTCGAGCAGGCGAACGAGCCGCTCGAGCACGCGCCGCTCGAGCGGTGTGAGGGCTGCGCCCGCGACCGATCCCATGCTGTGACTGTAGCCCCGCGCGCGGCGAGCGACTCAACCCGCGAACAGCGAGTGAGCGGGGCGGGAAGCGGAGGCGATTCCGGTTGACCGGTTGACCTGAGGCTCGATGCACAAGGTGCCGAAGCCTTTCCCGGCAGTGGCTCGGCCGGAAGCCCGGACGCGCTACTACGGCGGCTGCCTCGTGGGCTTCCGCGCGCGGCGGTCCGTGACTGCTACGCCACCCTGATGTCGAGGATCTTGTACTTGAGGGAGCCGCGCGGCGCGGTCACCTCGACCGTCTCGCCCTTCTTGCGTCCGAGGATCGCCCTGCCGACCGGCGACTCGTTCGAGAGCCTGTTCTCGGCCGGATTGGCCTCTGCGACGCCGACGATGTGGTATTCGACCGTCTTCTTTGCGTCCAGATCACGAAGCCTCACGTGCGAGCCGACCGACACCACGTCGGTCGTCACCTCACCGGTCTCAATCACACGCGCGTTCCGGATCCGCTCCTCGAGCAGCGCGATCCGGTGCTCGAGCAGCGCCTGCTCGTTCTTCGCGTCGTCGTACTCGGCGTTCTCGCTGATGTCGCCGAACTCGCGGGCGACCCGGATGCGATCGGCGATCTCGAACCGCTTGTCGTTCGACAGGAACTGGATTTCCTCTTTGAGCCTCTCGTAGCCCTCGGGAGTAAGGATGACTTCCTTCACAGTACGGGGCGCCTCCTGCCCGGACATGAAAAACGCGGCGCGCCAGAGCGCCGCTGCGAAGAGAATGGTAGCGGCCGGTGGCGGGCAGCGTCAACCGTTGTCGACTACCATTTCCCGCTCTGTGCAGGTAGATCTGAGCTCCAGCTGGTGGATCGGGCCGGTCGAGATCCCCTCACGGCTCGTCCTCGCGCCGATGGCTGGCGTCAGCGTGCAGGCGTTTCGCCGCCAGGGCCGCCGCTTCGGCGCCGGCCTCGTCTGCTCGGAGATGGTCAGCTGCGCCGGCATCCAGCACGGAAACGAGCGGACGCTCGGGTATCTACGAATCGCCTCCGACGAGCACCCGCTCGCGGTGCAGATCTTCGGCTCGGATCCTGCGGTCATGGCAAAGGCGGCGCGTACCGTCGAGGCGGCCGGGGCCGATCTCGTGGACATCAACTTCGGCTGCCCGGTGCGCAAGGTGACGAAGACCGGCGCCGGGGCGACGCTGCTCGAGGATCCCGACCGCGCCTGCCGCATCGTCGAGGCCGTCGCGAGCTCGGTGACCGTACCGGTCTCGGTCAAGATGCGACGCGGCCTCAAGGACGGCTCGCGCACCTGCCTGGATCTCGGACCGAAGCTCGTAGAGGCCGGCGCGGCCTCGCTGACACTTCACCCCCGCTCGGCCCGCCAGATGTACACAGGGGAGGCTGATCATTCTCTGACCTGCGAGCTCGTCGAGCGCGTCCACGTGCCGGTCGTCGCCTCCGGCGACGTCTCCTCCCCCGCCCGGGCCAGGGCGATTCTCGGGGCGACGGGCTGCGCGGCCGTGATGGTGGGGCGCGCCGCTCAGGGAAATCCCTGGACTCTGCGCGAGATCCTCGATGGCGTCGCCGAAGAGCCCTCGCGCGAGGAGGTCGTAGCGGAGCTCGTGCTCTTCATGCGCGAGGCGGTACGCGAGCTCGGCGAGCGGCGTGCGACGGGCTTCCTGAAGAAGTTCTACGGGTGGTATCTCGGGCGCGGCCGCTTTCCGCGGGCCTTCAAGGCCGAGCTGACCCAGGTCGAGACGACCGGGGAGGCCGAAAGGCGACTGCTCGCCGCAGCGCCCGGTGCCCACGAGCTGCTCGACCGCCTCGAGGAAGATCTGCCGGCCGCGGCCGAGATCCTGCTCGACCTTCCGATCTCCGCGTACGGCGGCGGTTGAGGCTCGCCCCGCCCCTGCCCTTGGGGGCCGCTCTGGCCGCCGGCTGCGGCGCTACACGAGCCGCACCGCGTGCGGCCCGAGGGCGGCGGCGGACGCGGCACCGTCGTCTCCCGCTTCTACGCCGACGCGCTGGCCTCGTGCGCGAGCCGTTGAGGGCGATGAGATGGCACGCCCGCTGAGACCGGTCTACTGGAAGCCGAAGTACGCGAGCCGGAGGATGCGGGAGCGAGCCTTCGCGAAACGCCAGGCCGCACGCGAGGACGCTGTGCGCCGCGCGGGCGGTCCGTCGCTCGCCTCGCGGATCAAGGCCTGGCTCGCCCGCTAGGGGTTGCCGCTCGACCCACCGGCGCCCCGCCGGCCAGCCGTCATCCTGAGACAAGCGCTGGCCGCGTTCTAGACTCGCGTCATGGCGGTGACCGCAGGAGAGCGGAGACTCGTCTCCGTCCTCGTCGCCGACATTGCCAGCTCGACGACGATCGGAGAGCAGCTCGGCCCGGAGCGGTCGAAGTTCCTCTTCGACGAGATCGCCGTCCTCATGCGCGAGCAGGTCGAGCGCTTCGGCGGAACGGTTGCGCAGCTGACCGGGGACGGCCTCTTTGCCGTCTTCGGCGCGCCGGTCGGTCACGAGGACGACTCCGCCCGCGCCGTGCGCGCCGGCCTCGCGATCCACGAGGCCCTCCGCGGCTACGCGAACGAGGTCGAGGAGGCCTACGGGATCGAGCTGCCCGCCCGCGTCGGGATCAACACCGGCCCCCTTCGTCGTTCCCGCCATGGATGCGGCCGCCGACGTCCTCTACAACGCGCTCGGCGACACGGTCAACGTCGCGGCCCGGCTCCAGACCTTCGCGGGGACCGGCGGCGTCGCGATCGGTCCCGGGACAGCGCGTCAGGTCGAGGCGCAGTTCGAGCTCGAGCCGCTCGGGGAGCTGGAGCTCAAGGGCAAGAGCGCACCGGTCGCCGCCTTCCGCGCCAAAGGAAGCCGCGAGGTCGTGACGTCGCGCCGAGGCTCGCTGCTCGTCGGGCGCGAGTCCGAGCTCGAGGTGTTCCACGAGACGCTGGAGAGCCTGTTGGACGGCCGCGGCGGCCTCGTGTCGATCACGGGCGAGCCGGGATCGGCAAGTCGCGCCTGGTGGCCGAGGTACGCGAGCGCTACCGCGACCGGGCTTGCTTCCTCGAGGGCCAGGGCGTCTCGTACGCGGAGACATTTCCGTACTGGCCGATCCGCGAGCTGCTGCGGGGCTGGCTCGGCCTGGGCGCGGCTGCTCCGGAGGCGTGAGCCCGGCTCGAGCTGAAGGCCGGGCTCGCCCGCGTCCTCGGCGCCGAGGCCGACGGGGTGTATCCGCTCCTCGCGACGCTGCTCGGGCTCTCGCTCGAGCCGGACGCGACGGAGCGCGTCCGCGAGCTCAGCCGGGACAGCGTGCGGGAGCAGACGATCGACAGCGTCTACCGTCTCGTGTGCGCGCTCGCGCAAAAGGAGCCGGTCTGCGTCGTCCTCGACGATCTCCACTGGGCCGACGAGTCCACGATCGAGCTGCTCGAGGAGCTGCTCGCGATCACCGACGAGGAGGCTGTCGCGCTGATCCTGCTCTACCGCGCGGAGCGAGAGCACCGGTCGTGGCGGCTCGGCGAGCTGGCGCGGCAGCGCTTTCCCCACCGCCACCACGAGCTGCAGCTCGAGGCTCTTGCGAGCGACGCAAGTCGCCGCCTCGCGGGCGCCGCTGCCGGCGCTCCGCTGCCCGAGGCCGTCGCCGAGCTGCTCGCCGAGCGGGCGGGCGGCAACCCGTTCCTCGAGGAGGCCCTCCGCGACCTCGTCGAGCGCGGTGCCATCCGGCGCGCGAACGGCCGGTTCGAGCTCGCCGTCGGCATCGCCGAGCTGCGTATCCCCACGGTCGTCCACGAGGCCCTGCAGGCGCGACTCGACCGGCTCGGGCGCGAAGCTCGCGAGACGCTCGCCGTCGCCGCCGTCATCGGCCGGAGGTTCGGCGCACCGCTCCTCGAGCGCATCGTGCCGCGCGAGCGCATGCTCCCGGCGCTCTCGGAGCTGCAGCGACTGGAGCTGGTCGTGGAGGAGCCCGCCGCCCCGCCCCCGAGTATCGCTTCCGTCACGGGCTCGTGCAGGAGGTCGCCTACGCGGGCCTGCTGGAAGCGCGGAGGCGGGAGCTGCACCGCGCCGTCGGCTGCGCGCTCGAGGAGATCCACCGGGACGCTCCCGACGAGGCCCTCGAGCTGCTCGCCCGCCATTTCAGCGAGGCGGACGAGCCCGAGCGAGCCGTGCGCTACCTGCTCAAGGCGGGAGACGGGGCTCGCGCTCTCTACGCCAACGAGGAGGCGCTCCACCATTACGGCAAGGCGCTTGCCTTCATGGATCGGACGGGTGACGACGCGGGCGCCAGAGCGACGCTCTTCAAGGTCGGCCTGACGCATCACCTCGCCTTCGACTTCGAGCGGGCCGGCGACGCATACCGCGACGCGTTCTCGCTTCCGGCCGACAAGCGGCCGGCCCCGGTGCCGACCGAACAGCTCGAGACGGCCATGTCGATGGTCGAGCGGGAATTCCTCCCCGGTCACGCCTACATGTCGAACGCCGTCTGGCTCGCCGGACACATCTTCCGGCCGCTCCTCAGGATCGACCAAGAGCTCACCGTGCTGCCCGAGGTCGCGGAGAGCTTCAACGTCTCGGCCGACGGAATGAGCTACGGTTCCGGATCCGCGCGGGCGCCTGCTGGAGCGACGGCCACCCGCTCGATGCGCAGGACTTCGTCTTCGCCTGGCAGAGAATGCGGGAGGACGGGGTCCCGTCAGCCGCCCTGCTCGAGGACATCGAGGAGGCACGGGCGGTCGACGACCGGACGCTCGAGCTTCGACTGCGAGCTCCTCGCAGCTACTTCCTCTACGTGATCGGGGGCCTGTGGTTCTGCCCGTGGCCCCGGCACAAGTGCGAGGAGCTCGGAGAACGGTGGCGGGAGCCGGAGCAGCTCGTCGGCAACGGCCCGTTCGTGCTGGCGGAGCTCGACGACGAGCACGCACTGCTGCGAGCCAACCCACTCTGGGCGCGCAGACGTGGCAACGTGGGCGAGGTCCACATCTCGTTCGTGACCGGTGACGAGGAACAGGCGTCGGCCTGGAGGTCGGGTCGCTACGACGTGCTCGTGCTCGGCGGGCCGCCCGAGCTCGCGGAAACCGAGAGCACGGTTGTCGAGATCGTGCCCCTTCTTGCCTCGGCCTGGACGGCGTTCCGCCCAGATGTTCCGCCGTACGACGACCCGCTCGTCCGCAGGGCGTTCTCGCACGCGCTCGACCGCAGCCGCCCGGTCGACGGCGTGCCGGACGTGGCGCGACCGGCCGGGCACGGCGGCATCCTGCCGCCTTCCATGCCCGGCCACTCGCACCGGGTCAGCGCGGAGTTCGATCTCGACAAGGCGCGGCAGCTCCTCGCCGAAGCCGGCTATCCCGAGGGGCGCGGCCTGCCCGAGATCTGCGTCGTGCTCCCCGACAACGCGGGCGGCGGCAGGCCGGAGGCGATCGCAGCCGACCTCGTCGAGCAGTGGAGCGCGCTCGGTGCGCGCGTCCGGCCGCGAATCGTCACGCACCACGAGTTCTGGCGTGTTCTCGACGCAGAGGGGCAGGCGTGGATCCAGGGGTGGAACGCGGACTACCCGGACCCGGACGGATTCTTCCGCGGGGTGCGGGAAGGCCCCCCGTTCTACTGGGACGACCAGCTCGAGGAGCTCGTTCGCCGAGACGGCTCACTGCGGAATCAGGACGAGCGGATGGAGCTCTACCGCGAGGTCGAGCGGCTCTGGATCGGCGAGCACGCGGCGCTCGTGCCGCTCGTCTACCTCCGGCAGCTTCGGGTTCGGCGACCGTGGATCCACGGAGCCTGGAGCAGCACGTTTTGGCAGATGGGACAGCTCGACGAGGTCGTCGTCCGCCGCTAGACGTTCTGCTCCCATACGAGCCGAAGGCCCTCGAGGGTCAGGAACTCGTCGACCGTCCCGATCGTGCTGCAGTGCGGCGCGATCAGCCCCGCGAGCCCGCCCGTGGCGACGGCGCGGGCGTCGAGCCCGAGCTCCCCTCGGATCCGCTGCACGATTCCGTCCACCTGCCCCGCGAAGCCGTAGACGAGGCCGGACTGCAGCGACGCGCCGGTCGTCTTGCCGATCACGGTCGGCGGCGCTGTGAAGTCGACCCGGAACAGGCGCGCCGCCCGCGCGAAGAGCGCGTCCATCGAGATCTCGACACCAGGAGCGAGGACGCCGCCGACGTACTCGCCCGCCGGCGAGACGACGTCGAAGTTCGTCGACGTGCCGAAGTCGACGACGATGCAGGGCGAGCCGTAGCGTTCCTTCGCCGCCACCGCATTCGCGATCCGGTCGGGGCCAACTTCCCGCGGGTCGTCGTAGCGGATCGGAATTCCCGTCTTCGCCCCGGGGCCGACGGCGAGAAATCGTGTTCCGCTCCACCGCATAGCAACATCTCCGTACGAGCGGACGAGCGCCGGGACGGTGGACGAAAGGCAGATCCCATCGACGGCGTCGGGATCGAGCAGCCCCGCCAGCAGCACGCCGAGCTCGTCACCGGTCCTGCGCGCCTCGGTCGCGGCGCGCCAGTGCTCCGTCAGCCGCTCGCCGTCGAAGAGACCGAGCACGGTCTGCGTGTTTCCAACGTCGATGGCCAGGAGCACGTCTGGAGGCTAACGCCTCGCGCCTGCTCGGTCAGACGTCGTCGTCGGCCGAGAGCGGCTGGCCGAGCTTCTCGGCGAGCGCCTCGGGCGTGAGCCTCGGCTCGTCCCCCTCGCGCAACTCCTCGACGGTCACGTCGCTCGAGGTATAGACCTCGGCGCGAGGGATCATCCGGGTCGGCCGGTTCTTGTCCCAGACCCAGACGTCCTCCATCTTGATGTGGAAGAACGGGTAGCTCGGCTGGGAGATGTGGACGAGGTCGAGCTTGTTGCAGAGGTAGGTGGCGTCCTGCGTCAAGACGCAGTAGCGGAACAGGCCGAAGACGGCCGTGTACTCCTTCTTGAGGGCGAGCTCGAGCTCGGCCTCGAACTCGTCCAGCTCGTCGAGGT
Organism: Gaiellales bacterium; assembly: GCA_038237235.1. Classification (GTDB taxonomy): domain Bacteria; phylum Actinomycetota; class Thermoleophilia; order Gaiellales; family Gaiellaceae; genus JBBRYW01. Next base: position 28,355 of record JBBRYW010000009.1, on the reverse strand, counting down.
GCGACATCGAGCCTCAGTCTAGCTCCGCGAGCAGGGTCGCCACCAATCCCCGCCCCGGAACGACGGCAGCGGCGTCCAGCTCGGCCAGCGGCTCGAGCGCAAAACGCCGCTCGTGCAGGCGGGGATGAGGTACCTGGAGGCCCGACTCATCCACGACCTCGCAGCCGTAGAGCAAGAGATCGAGGTCGAGCGTGCGCGGCCCGAACCTCGGGCCGTCGCGCGTTCGACCAAGCGCACTCTCGATCGCGAGCAGGCTTTCGAGCAGGGGACGCGGCGCCAGCGCCGTGTCGAGCGCGACCGCGCCGTTCAGGAAGCGCGGCTGATCCTCGAAGCTAACAGGGTCTGTCTCCCGGAGGCTGGAGACGGCGATCACCTCGATGCCCGGCTCCGCCGCGAGGCGGCGGACAGCCTCGCGCAGTGCCCGTTCCCGGTCATCGAGATTCGCGCCGAGGCCGACGTATGCCCGCGCCACTATTCACGCATCCGCTCGACGGTGGCAGATGACGCTGCGACCGGAAGGCCGGCCGGGCGGAGAGCCGGCTTGCGCACCCGCACACGAACCCGGTCGACCGGGAAGCGGTGCAGAAGGGCATCGGCGACGGCGACCGAGAGCGCCTCGATCAGCTGGAACTGTCTTCCGTCGGAGACATCGCGCACGCAGGCGGCAATTTCGCGGTAGTCGACCGTGTCGGCCAGGCAGTCCGAGGCGGCCGCGTCCGCAACATCCCATTCGACATCGAAGACGAAGGTCCGGCCGATCTCACGCTCGTCCGCGCCAACTCCATGGTGACCGAAAACCTCGAGCCCCTGAAGCTCGACCGTGATCATCCGAAGACGACCGTCCGAGCGACGGTGAGAGCCTGAACGTGGTCGCGCACGTCGTGGGCCCGGAGGATGGTCGCGCCGCGCTCGTAGGCGGCGACCGCGACGGCGAGGCTTGCCGGCAGCGGGCCCGTCTTCGCGTCCGGATCGCCGAGGATCCGACCCAGCGAGCTCTTGCGCGAGAAGCCGACGACCACCGGCCGGCCAAGCGAGACGAGCACGTCGAGTCGGCGGAGGAGCTCGAAGTTCTGCTCGACGGTCTTCCCGAAGCCGATCCCCGGATCGAGGCAGATCCGATCTTCCCGGATGCCGGCCGAGACGGCGAAGCGAAGGCGCTCCTCGAGAAACATCGTCACGTCAGCGGCCACGTCGTCGTAGCGGGGATCGATCTGCATGGTTCGCGGCGCGCCACGCATGTGCATGAGGCAGAGATAGGCCCCCGAGTCGGCGACGACCCCGGCGAGCTCCGGGTCGCCGCGAAGAGCGGTGACGTCGTTGACGAGCTCCGCGCCGAGAGCGACTGCGCGCCGTGCAACCTCGGCCTTCGACGAGTCGATCGACAGCGGCACCTCGCCCTCCAGACGCTCGAGCACAGGGACAACGCGGCGCAGCTCCTCGTCGAGCGTCACCGCCTCGGCCCCCGGCCGCGTCGACTCGCCGCCGACGTCGACGATCGCCGCCCCCTCGACGACCATCCGGCGGACCGAGGCGGCAGCTTCGTCGGCCCCCCGGTTGACGCCCCCGTCCGAGAACGAGTCGGGCGTCACGTTCACGACGCCCATCACGGATGGCCGCGGGAAGCGGCTCTCGATCGACTCTGGCGAGCTCACGTCGGGCCAGCTTACTGCCGCTTGACTGCGCGTCGGCCCCGTGCTTAGGTGCGGGGAAACCGCGAGGGGGGAGAGGTCGTGAGCGAAATCGGCGAGCCTGGGGCCTCGGGCCCGGACGAGGTAGCGGCCAGGGATCAGGTCCCGCCCGTCGCGCCGCCGCAGGCGGCGCTCGGAGCGAATACGGGACCGCTCGGCAAGCGGCGTTCGATCGGTAAGTGCATCCTCCTCGCCATCGTCACGATCGGCATCTATACCGCGGTCTGGGCGTACAAGACCCACGACGAGATCAAACGCCACTCGGGGATCGGAGTCGGCGGAGTCGTCGGGCTCGTCATCTACCTCGTCATCAATGCGGTGACGCTCTTCGTCGTCCCGTCGGAGATCGGGCAGATGTACGAGCAGGACGGCCGCGAGAAGCCGGTCCGCGGAGTGACCGGCCTCTGGAACCTGCTACCGCTCATTGGCACGTTCATCTGGTTCTTCAAGGTGCAGGGCGCGCTCAACCGCTACTGGGAGAGCAAGGGCGTTCCGGCGTAGTCGCCGGCTCAGCGCCTCCCTGCTAGCCCGACGAGCTACCTGGCCCGCTGTCGCCGAGAATCGCCTCGGTGGCAACGGCCCGCCAGAACAGGCCGCCTCGAGCGGAGGCGTCCCGCACGCAGAGATGGCGGCGCGGCCAGCGAGCGAGACAAACGCGAACGGCTCGCGTTTCCTCGACAAGATCACGGGCGACGTCGATCTCCAGCGCGTCTCCGAGGAGCCGTTCGAGCGGCGGTGCGTTTGCCGGCGGCTCGGTGCCCGCGCGGAGTGCGGAGCCCTCACCCCATACGTAGGCGTGTGCACCGTGCTTTCGTACGAAGTTCGCCAGCGCGGGGAGAGATGGCGACCCGCAACGGCTGGGACTACCCCTGGGAGGGCTCGGGCGGGGGTGGCTTGGCGAGCGTCGCGCCGGGGAGCGGGAACGGGCGCGGCTGCGGCTTGGGTCGGCGCTTCTTCTCCGTGTCGGGCTGCTGAATCGGCTTCGCCGGCTCCTCGTCGACGAAGACGCTCTCCTCCGCCTCTCCTGCGAGCAGACGCTCGAACTGATCCTTGTCGATCGTCTCGCGCTCGATCAGGATGCCGGAGATCTTGTGCAGCTCGTCGAAGTGCTCCTCGAGCACGCTCGTCGCACGCACGTGGGCCTCCTCGATCACGCGCCGGATCTCGTCGTCGATCTCCCGCGCGATCTCCTCGGAGTAGTCGGGCTCGGCCCCCATCTCACGGCCGAGGAACGGCATGTCGTGGTTCCGGCCGAGCACGCGCGGTCCGAGCTTCTCGCTCATGCCGTAGCGCATCACCATCTGCTTGGCAATGCCTGTGACCTTCTCGAGGTCGTCCGCCGCGCCGGTCGTCACCTCGTTGAAGACGAGCTCCTCAGCCGCACGACCTCCCAGAGTCATCGCGAGGCGCTGCATCAGCGTCGACTTGGTGGTCAAGTACCGGTCCTCGCGCGGGAGCGAGATGGTGTAGCCGAGAGCCTGCCCTCGGCCGACGACGGAGATCTTGTGCACCTCGGCCTCCTGGTCGAGGTAGTGGCCCACCAGTGCGTGGCCGAGCTCGTGGTAGGCCGTGATCTTGCGCTCGTCCTCGGAGAGCAGGCGCGTCTTCTTCTCGGGGCCGGCGATTACGCGCATGATCCCCTCTTCCAGCTCCTCCTGCTCGATCGTCTTCTTGCCGCGGCGCGCCGACAGCAGCGCGGCCTCGTTGACGAGGTTCTGGAGGTCGGCGCCGGTGAAGCCGGGTGTCCCGGCCGCGAGCGTGTCGAGCTCGATGCCGCTCGCGAGCGGCTTGCCCTTCGTGTGCACCTCGAGAATCTTGCGGCGCCCGATCCGGTCGGGCCGGTCGACGACGATCTGGCGGTCGAAGCGCCCCGGGCGCAAGAGGGCGGGGTCGAGAATGTCCGGCCGGTTCGTGGCCGCGATCAGGATGATGTTGTCCTTCAGCTCGAAGCCGTCCATCTCGACGAGGAGCTGGTTCAGCGTCTGCTCGCGCTCGTCGTGCCCGCCGCCGAGGCCCGCTCCACGGTGCCGCCCCACTGCGTCGATCTCGTCCATGAAGACGATGCACGGCGACGCCTGCTTGGCCTGCTCGAAGAGGTCGCGCACGCGGCTGGCGCCGACGCCCACGAACATCTCGACGAAGTCGGAGCCCGAGATGGAGAAGAACGGGACGCCCGCCTCGCCGGCGACAGCGCGCGCGAGCAGCGTCTTGCCCGTGCCCGGCGGGCCGTAGAGCAGAACACCCTTCGGGATGCGGGCGCCTAGCGCCTGGAACTTCTTCGGGTTCTCGAGGAACTCCTTGATCTCGTGCAACTCCTCGACCGCCTCATCCACGCCGGCGACGTCCTTGAAGCCCATCTTGGGCGAGTCGGGCGTCATCCGCTTCGCGCGGCTCTTGCCGAAGCTCATCACCTTCGAGCCGCCGCCCTGCACCTGGTTCATCAGGAAGATCCAGAAGGCCAGCAGGATCCCGAACGGCAGCAGGGAGGTGAGCAGACCCCACCACGGCGACGAGCCCGTGCCCTTGGAGTCGAAGTCGACGTGCGCTTTCTCGAGCTGCGTCTGCATGTGCAGCTGGGCCTGATCGCTCGCGTAGTGAACGGAGCCTTTCTCCTGGTTCAGCTCGTAGTTCACCTGCCGCTTGTTCGGGACAAACACGACACGCGAGAGCGAGGTCGGGTCGTTCTCAACCTTCGTGATGAACGCAGCCGTCGTGAGGCTTGTGCGCTTCTCACCCCGCCCGATCAGCGCTTGGCTCGCGAGGTACACGAGCAACACGATCACGATCAGGGGAAAGAGCGCGCTGCGGAAAAACCGGTTCACGAAGCCTCTGGGGGGAGGGTAGCAGGGAGTCTTCGGCCGACGAACCCCTGGTCGGAGCGTTTTCTCAGACTTCGCTGATCAGCTCGTCGGCCAGGACTCCCACGTACGGCAGGTTGCGGTAGCGCTCCGCGAAATCGAGCCCGTAGCCGATCACGAAGCGGTTTGGGATCTCGAAGCCCACGTAGCGGACCGGAACGTCCAGCTCGCGGCGAGCAGGCTTCGTGAGAAGAGCGCAAACCTCGAGCGTCGCGGGCTGACGGGCCTCGAGGTTGCGCAGCAGGTAGGAGAGCGTGAGGCCGGAGTCGATGATGTCCTCCACGATCAGCACGTGGCGGCCCTCGATGTTGATGTCGAGGTCTTTCAGGATCCGGACGACGCCGGACGAGTCGGTCGCCGCGCCGTAGCTCGAGATCGCCATGAAGTCGATCTCGCAGGGCACGGTCAGCCGGCGCATCAGATCGGACAAGAAGAAGACAGCCCCTTTGAGAACGCCGATCAGGAGCAGGTCCCGGCCGGCGTAGTCGGCGGACACCTCCTCCCCCAGCTCCACGATGCGGGCCTGCAGCGCGTCCTGCTCGATCAGGATCTCGGCCACGCCGCGCTCGAGCTCCGTCTGGCTCACTACGAACGGCCCTCGCGGGTCACACGCACACCCTCGGCCTCGACGAGGCCTGGAACTGCGACCACCTCGCCGGCGCGCACGACGAGCGGCCACGAGTCGCGCAGGGAGCGCGGAACCTTTGCGTCGACGAAGACATCCTGAATCTTCTTCGAGCGACCGGCCAGCCGGTCGCCCGCCCGCCAGGCTCTGACGTGAAGACCGGCGAGATCGGACTCGATGCTCCATTGGCCCCAGCGAACCGTGCCGGCAAGCGGCACCGGGCCGCGCTCGAGCCAGAGGTCGTCGTACTCCCGAACCGCCTGGAGCCCCGAGCCGAGGTCGATCCGCTTGGATCCTTCACGAGAGGTGAGCAACGATAACAGGGCGTCCTCGAGCTGTCGCGGCAGGCGAGGGCGCTCCTCGGCGAGCGAGAGCAGGTTCTCGGCCGCGGCCGGGTGCAGGCGCCGCAGCAAAGGCAGGATCTCAGCTCGGATGAGCCCGCGTTTCGTGTCGAGGTTGCTCGGGTCGGTTCGGAACGGAAGCCCTTCGCCCCGGCAGTAGGCCTCCGTCTCCTCGCGCCAGAGCGTGAGGAGCGGTCGCACGATGCCGTCCTCGCGTTTTGGCTTGGTCGCCTTCGTGGTGCCGCTCGAGACGAGGCGGTAGAGCACGGTCTCGACCTGGTCGGAAGCGGTGTGACCAGTCGCACGAAGCCTGTCGCGTGCGTAGGAGTAGCGAAGACTCCTGAGCTCGGACTCCGTCCGGGCTGGCGGCGCGTCGATGACCTCGGCGCCCATGAGCGCGCGGCAGAAGCGGGCATCCTCGTCGGATTCGGTGCCGCGAAGACCGTGATTGACGTGAAGCGCGGCGACGCGATAGCCCAGGCGAAGGAGCGTGTGCCACAGGCAGCTCGAGTCCGCGCCCCCCGAGACGAGGCAGGTCACGTCTCCGCGCCGCGGGATGAGGTCGTGTGCGCGGACGTGCTCCTCGATGCGGGCTCTGAGCGCGTCGGCTTCCACCGCCCCCATTTTGCCCCGGGGATGCCACCCCTGTCCCCACGGTCAGCGTAGCGAGCAAATCCGCCGCCATGCGTCGCGGTTATGTGCCGGATTCTTGGCGGCCGGGGTGGGGTCGTGAGACGCGGCGGGTTGAGCTAACGGTCGAACGGCCCCGGCATCCAGCCCGGCCGTCTGGGGGAGTCTTTCGGTGGTGGCCCGTATGCGCGCCAGTGCCGCCCAGCGTACGCAGCCAGCTCCATCGCGGCCCAGCGAGCCAGCCACACGGCCACTCCCACCCGGAGCAGGACCTTCACGCCCACACGGGCTCACCGGTCCAGCACTCGATCACCTCGAGGGCTCGCTCGAACGCGTTCCGGGGCAGCGCGAACGGCCACGCCGGCGGAACGTTCGCGAGCACCGCCTGCGGTGGTCGCCCCTCGAGCGCCAGCAGGACATATCGAATCGGCGCGCCGTGCGCGACGAGCGCCACCGTATCCTCCGGCCGCTCGAGCACGATGCGATACCCGCGCAGGTAACGCCGCACGGCTTCGACGCGACTCTCGCCGTCTCCCGGGCACCGGTCGAGCGGGCCAGAGGTTCGAGCCCACTCCCCGTACCCATCCGTCCAGCGGGTGCCCTCGAAGCAGCCGAACGCGATCTCGTTCACGTCGGGCACGACGAGACGGGGAGCGCCGGGCCACGCGAGAGCCGCCGTCTCTTCGGTTCGCCGGAACTCGGTGTGGGCGACCAGGTCGACCGGACCTGCGTTGCGCCCGAGCGCGCGTGCCTGCTCGCGTCCGTGGGTCGTGAGGCGCGTCGGGACGCTACGGTCGCCGTTCAGGACGCCGCGAACGTTGTGATCTGCCTCGGCGTGGCGGGCGAGGATCAATTTCTCCATCAAAACAGAATGCTCCGGTACGCCCCGACCCGCCGCATGCCGACCACCTCGTAGAGGCGAATGGCGGCCGCATTCTCGGCACGCACGAAGAGGCAGACAGCAGGAACCCGGTCGAGCAGGAGCCGACACAGGTCGCCCATGCCCCGCCGCGCATAGCCGCGATTTCGGGCGGATGGATCCACCCACACTTGCTGCAACTGCACGACGCTCGGCGTCCAGGCCGAGGCCTCCGCCTTGAACAGGATCGTGCCGTCTCGTTCCCAGAGCCACGAGCGGCCCCGCTCGATCTGTCGCCGGACGCGCCTGCGAAACGCACCGGCCTCGTCGCGCAGGGGGTTCACGCCGAGCTCACCGGCGTGCGCCGCGGCGCAGGCCGGAAGCAGGAGGTCGAAGTCGCTGAGGGACGCCTGACGGAGTCCGGTCGAGCCGGGGGCCGGCGGCTGATCGATCGTATAGACGGGCTGCCCCGGACGATCCTCCCGCGGCTCTGGGAGGAGCTGGCACGCCGCGCTCCAGAGCTCGCCGACGGCGTGCTCCTTGCCGATGATCATCCGCGCGCCGCTGCCGCGCATCAGCTCCGCAAAGACGCCACAACCCTCGCCCGCCGGCGCAATGTTGGCTCCGATGTGGCAGACGGCCGTCAGCCGTTCACCGTCGGCCACGGCGGCGAGTCGCCCGAGGCCCGCCCGGGCGAGATCCTCGATGAAGACGCGCTCGATCGGCGCCTCCGCGCAGAAGTGGAGGAGCTGCTCGCGCGTCGGGGCAGCGAGGAATCCGGCCATCCCGGACAGTCCTAGCGGATTTCCGTAGGCTTGTGAGCTCCATGCCGATCCACGTTCGCGCCGAGCCCGGTGAGTACGCCGAGGCCTGCCTCCTCCCCGGCGACCCGCTTCGGGCCAAGTACATCGCCGACACCTACCTCGATGACGCCCTCCAGCGGAACAGCGAGCGCGGCATGCTCGGCTATACGGGCACCTGGGAGGGTCGCGCGGTCTCGGTTCAGGCGACCGGCATGGGCTGCCCGTCGGCGGCCATCGTGATGGAGGAGCTCGTACAGCTAGGCGTAAAGCGGTTCCTCCGCGTCGGAACGTGCGGCGGGCTTCAGCCCGACCTCTCACTCGGCGACCTCATCGTCGCCCTGACGGCCGTGCCGGCCGACGGCACCGTCCGAACCTACATCGGCGGCGAGCCGCACTGCCCCACGGCCGACTGGAGCCTCATCCACGGCGCCGTCCACGCCGCGAAGGAGATCGGACAGGCGGTGCGCGTGGGCCCGATCGTCTCGAGTGACGTCTTCTACAACCCCGACGACGGGCAGTACGAGCGCTGGTCGAAGCGTGGTGTGCTCGCCGTCGAGATGGAGGCGGCTGTCCTCTACACGATCGGAGCGCTCCGCGGCGTCCAAGCAGGCTGCTTGCTCACGGTCAGCGACGTTGTGGTCAAGGGCGAGTTCAAGCGCATCACGGACGAGGATCTGCTAGCGGCGGTCGATCGGATGACCAGGGTCGCGCTCGCGACTGTGACGAGCGACAAGAGCTGACGGTCTTTCTTGTCAACCCCGCCGCGGGCAACGGGTCGACTGGTCGCCGCTGGCCGAAGCTCTGGGAGCGGATGCGAGCTCTCGGCTTGGACGGTGAGCCATGGCTCAGCGATCATCCCGGCGGCGTCGTAGACCTCGCCCGGCGGGCGGCCGACGAGGGAGTCGCGCTCGTCGTCGTCGTCGGGGGTGACGGCAGCGTCCACGAGGCGGTGAACGGCCTCATGCTCGCGGGCGACGAAGGTCGCCCTGAGCTTGCGGTGATCGCGCAGGGAACGGGGGACGACTTTGCCCGAGGCGTGGGCATTCCGAGTTCCTTCGACGCAGCCGTCGCAGTGGTGCGCGAGGGATGGTCGCGGACGATCGACGTCGGCCGTGCCGAGTACCGGACGACCGGTGGCTCGCCTGCGACGGCTTACTTCGCCAGCATGGCGGGTACGGGGATGAGCGGCGCGGTCGCGGGTCGCCTCAACACCACCACGAAGGCGCTTGGCGGTAAGGCGTCGAGCCTGATCGCGACCGTCGCGGTGTTCAGGCGCTGGAAGAACGTCGAGATGACGATCGAGCTCGACGGGGATCGCAGCAGCGCACTCACTGAGGACGTCCTCGTCGGTAACACCGAATACCACAACGGCGGCATGCGGCTCTGCCCCGGCGCCCGGCCGGACGACGGCCTTCTCGACGTGCTCGTGATCGGCGATATCTCGAAGAAGGATCTCGCACTCGTGCTGCCGAGGCTCTACCGCGGCAAGCACCTGCCGCACCCGAAGGCGCGGCTCGTCCGCGCGAAGCGGATCTCGATCGACGCCTCCCGGCCGCTCCCGATCGAGCTCGACGGCGAGCAGCCCGGGACGACCCCGGTCACGTTCGACGTCGTGCCCGCGGCACTCCGGGTGCGCGTTCCAGGGACCGGGTCGCCGGGAGATGGCCAGGGATCAGGTCCCGGCTCAGCCTAGGCGCCGCTAGGGCGCCTCGCCGGAGGTCGAGCTCTCCTCGGAGCCGGCCGTTCCTCCAGTCGGGTCGTCGGCCGGCACTCCCATCACGGGAGAGCCGGGCGGCGGCATCGGCAGATCGAGCGCGGGCGCGGCGACCGACGGCCCACCCTCGAGTTGCGTCACGCGGCCTTCGAGATCAGACACGCGGCGCTCGAGGCCGTCCAGCCCGCGGACTTTTCTCGAGAGCTCGTCGACTCGCTCCCGCAGCCCGAGCAGGGGTTCGGCGAACTTGCCCACGCCTGGCATCTCGCCGACGCGCTGGATGGCGCCCTCGCCGACGTCTGCGATTCGCTCGAACAGGCCGCGGCTCACTTCCTCTTTTCCAGTCTCATCGGTCATTGATCTCCCGCCTTTCTCGTGTCGATAGCCGGTGGGAACGATAACGTCACCGCAGTGTTCTACAAGCTCACAACATCTTTACGAAATCATGGCTTCCGCCACAGGTCCCCTGGGTACGGTGGCAGCGGGATGAATCATCTTTTGTCTCAGCCCGCTCGAGACCACAGGCACGTAGAGGTCAAGACTCTCGTGCTCCTGCAGCGCGGAGGAGTTCCGTACGAGGTCGAGCAGAAGGTCTGCTTCGACTGCCAGCGAGTGCTGGACGAGCGGCCGTTACGGCGGGCCGCAGCCTAGTTGCTCGAGCTCTGCGGTGACCTCTTCGCCGAGGCCTCGCAGGAACTCCCCCGCGCTTCCATCCAGTTTCACCGCCGCCCGGGTCCCGGATACTGAACCCCGACACCACTCGGGGGGCGAGCATCGAGGTCGAGAGCCCGGCGCCTTGAGCACAATGCAGGGTATGCAGCCGCGAACCAGTCGGACAACGGCTGCCCCATGCTGACTTTGCGACGTTTGCGACGGTAGACCCTCGCTCCATAGAGTTTCCTCCGTGGAGGGTTTTCGCTTCTCGACGGACTTGAAGGTGAGGTTCGCGGAGACCGACGCGCAGGGCATCGTCCACCACGCGGCCTACCTCGTGTGGTTCGAGGTCGCGCGAATCGAGTATCTCGCGCGCTTCGACGGAGGCTATCCCGGCCTGCGCGCGCAGGGAATCGAAGCGCTGACGATCGACGTCCAGGTTCGCTACCGCAGGCCCGCCCGCTTCGACGACCGCGTGCGCGTGCACGCACGCTGCCGCGCAGCCGGCCCGGCTCGCTTCCGCTTCGAGTACGCCGTCGAATGCGATGCCGAGGTGATTGCCGACGGCTCGACCGGCCACGCGTGCGTGGACGCCGGATCGCATCGGCCCATACGCCTGCCGCAGTGGCTGCGCGAGGCGATCGCTACTGCCGAGTCGGAGGCGCAGCCCCACGCGGCTGCGGAGAAGGAGTCGTCGGTGTCGGCTGAGTCGTCGTCGCAGTCGTAGTCGGCGCCGTCTCCGTCGTGGTCGTCGTCGTCGTGGTGGTCGCGGTCGTCGTGGCCTTCGGCTCCGCCGGCTTCGGCTTCGGCCGCAGCTTCGTGCCGGAGCGGATGACCGTCGGCTCGCCCCGGTAGTAGGAGGACCACAGATCGTTGTGCAGAAGCTTGCCCGCCCGGGTGTACACGAGCCGGCGCACGCTCGTCGTGCGCGGCGGCGAGCCCACGCTGTCCGTCACCGTCTCGCCCACGTACAGCGTCGGATCGCCGATCTTCGTGACCGGGGTCGGACCTGTCTCGATGAGTGGGGCCGTACTGCTGACGATCCTACGACGAACTGGCGTACCGTAGAGGTTGACGACGAGAGACGAGGCACCGACGAACGTCCTCACCAACAGCCAGTGGGGCGTGTCGTTGACGAACCGGAGATCCGTGTCCGGATAGTTCACGGTCGCATCGCGCGCGAGCGGGTAGTGGGAGATGTACAACGAGTGGTTCGTGCGCGCGGTGATGTCGAGGCCCGCTTCGTAGGCTGCGTTGAAGACCGTCGTCGATACCTGGCAGATGCCGCCGCCGAGACCGGTCTGGAGCTCCCCGTTGATGATCACCGGCGCCTCGAGAAAACCCTTGTCCGCTGTCCTCTCCCCGGTCGTCTGGTTGAAGGAGAACGTCGCGCCGGGCGGGATCAGCTTGCGGTCGATCAGGTGCGCCACGAGTTGCACGTTGTGGATGCGGTTCGTGTCGCCGCCATAGATCGTCTCGTAGCTCGAGACCGTTCCTCTGATTCCCATCGCGCGAGCCTTGGCGGTCGTCCGCGACGCCCGCCGACGGACGACCGTGACGGTCGCCGTTCGAGCCGAGGGCGCGAGCGCCGCGCTCAGGAGCGCACGGCGCGTTGCCTCCACGTCGACAACCATTCCGTCCCGGTCGGGCACGATCCGGATCCCGACCGATGTGACCGCAAAATCCGCGTTGCGCGGCGGATGACCGACGCGTCGTGAAAGATGCGTGAAGTAGCGATCCGCGCCGGGACCGGCAATCGCAAGCGTGTGCGATCCGCCTCGAGGCAGTAGAAGCAGCTTCGCGACGCGCCAGCGGGGAACGACCCAGCGTGTCTCGCCGAGCGCAAGTCGCACCGGAGCGGAGACGGCGCGGCGGACCTGGGCAGCCACCGGAAGGAGGTCGGTGCGGGTGACGCGCGGCCGGTCCACCCTCACGGGAAGGATGACCGGTGTGCGCTCGAACGACGCGAGCGCACGCACGATCCGGGAGCCCGCCGCGCTCCGGTCGAGCGTACGGCCGGCCTGCTCGTGCACGATGACCGGGCTCAGCCCGCGCAGCTCGACCGCGGCATCGCGGTGCGGCCGGTCGATGCTATGTCGAATCAGCCGAAGCTGGTAGGCGAGCGCCTGATTCCAGACCCGTGTGGACGGTGTCACGTCCGCCCCGAATACGCGCATCCCGATCCGACGAAAGCCACGGACCGGCCCGAAACCGTCGCCCTCCCTTCGCGCGGCGTCCACCGCGGCCGCCCAGTTCACCTGCACCCCGAGCCGGCTCGGCAAGATTCGCCAGGTATGCGACCCGGCGGTAAAGACGACCGGCTTGGACCCAAGCCGCGAGGCCTTGCGCTCGAGCAACCGTCTCGCTTCGGTCGGAGTCAAGCCGCCGACGTCCACGCCCGCGATGTGAACGCCGTCGGCAATCGTCTCGGGCGAGCCGGCGAAGCCGACGCCCACGCCAACAGCGCACGCCGCGACCAGGGCGGCGGCAAACAGCGCTCGGCGGACGAGTACACGATCGGCAGATCGCCGTTTGCGCCGCCTCCCGACCACTGCGGAAGTCCCCTCGGCGCCCACGAGCTCTGAATTCTACTCGCCGGTCAGCTCGCCTTCCGTCACCCTGTCAGGTCGCGGCCGAAAGAAGCCTCGATAGGGCCGGGGTGCGGTTGACCCGCGAGGGCTCGGGGCGGCCAGAGAGGGGGCTGTCTAGACTGCTCGGGTGCCCCGTCGCAGCGCAATCATCCCGGCGCCAGTTGCGCCCGCAGCACTCGGCGCAGCTCCAGCCGAGGCCGCTCGCTAGCTCGCGATGGACTTTGGCCTGAGCGACGAGCAGCGCCTGACCCAGGAGACGGTCCGAGCGTTCGTCGACGAGCGAGTGCTGCCGAACGCGATCGAGAACGACATCGCCCATCGGCTCGACCTCGGGATCGTGGAGGGAATGGCCGAGCTCGGTCTGCTCGGAATCGTGATTCCGGAGGAGTACGGCGGGGCGGGCCTCGACTTTGTCGCCGAGGCGCTCGCGTGCGAGGAGATCGAGCGGGGTGAGGCCGCCTTCCGGACGCTCATCTCGGTGCACGTCGGCTTGAACTCGCTTTCGCTTCTCCGCTACGGCAACGAGGATCAGAAGCGGCGCTACCTCGCTCCGCAGGCCCGCGGCGAGAAGCTCGCCTGCTTCGGACTGACCGAGCCGGGAGCCGGCTCCGATGTCGCGGCGATGCGCTCGACAGCGCGCCGCGAAGGCGATGTCTACCTGCTGAACGGTCAGAAGAACTGGATCTCGTATGCGACAGTCGCCGACCACCAGCTCGTCTTCGCGAAGACCGAGCCGGCCGCGAGCCACCGCGGCATCTCGGCCTTCATCGTCGAGCGGGAGTGGCCCGGCGTCTCGACACGGGAGACGGAGCACAAGCTCGGCATCTGGGCCGGCTCGACCGGCGAGCTGTTCTTCGAGAACGTCGAGGTGCCGGCCGAGAACCTCGTCGGCGAGGAAGGGCGCGGCTTCGAGATCGCGATGCACGGACTCGACCAGGGGCGCTTCACCGTCGCGGCGGGCGCGTGCGGCGTTGTCCGAGCCTGTCTCGAGCGCTCCGTCTCCTACGCACGCGAGCGGGAGACTTTCGGGCAGGCGATCGGCCGGTACCAGTTCGTCCAGGACATGATCGCCGAGATGGTTCTCGGCTATGAGACCTCGAAGCTGCTCGTCATGCAGGCGGCCTGGCTCAAGAACGAGGGCGTCCGCAACACGCGCGAGACCTCGCTCGCGAAGTGGCACGCTACGGAGTCGGCGTTCCGGGCGGCACACCTCGCGATCCAGGTTCACGGCGCGTATGGCTACTCGGCCGAATACGGGATCGAGCGCTACTTCCGGAACGCGCGGGCGCCGATCATCTACGAGGGAACGACCCAGATCCACAAGCTGCTGCAAGCCGAGCACGCTCTCGGCTACAGGAACCTGAACGGCCGAGACGGCTCGATCTCGCCGCTCGCCTCCTGGGCGCCGGCACTGGCCCCGGTGCAGCGCGCCGGGACAGCCGCCACGAGCGGCTGACCGCATTCGTGCTTGCGGTGGCCCGGGCCGCAACGCTCGTGTAGCTCAACCTCCCGCTCACCTCTGCCTGCGGCCCTCGTCTGGAGCCGTACCTGGCGACGAATCCTCCGGCGCGAGGAACTCTGGAACGGCAACCGCGAGACGTTCAAACAACACGTTCCGCTCACGCGGCTCCCTGTTTGCATGGACGATCCAGAGCCACCGTCGCCAGCGGAGCGAGCTGCCCGAGCGAATCGCCGCGAATCCGCTCCGTGTTGCCAGGCCGCGCTCGGCCGCCGAGGTCGAGCGCTGGCTGGCAGCTGTAGTGGCGCGCGGACTACGGGCCGCTGTACTCGAACGGCGCCGCCGCGGCGTACTGGCCGCTGTGATCGAACGCGACACCGTCCGCGACCCGGAACACCTTCGACGCCGCGAACTGCCCCTCCTTGAAGACGATCCCCTCTGGCAGCAGCGCTCCTGGGTGCACTTCCGCCCCGGTGACGGGGTTCCGGATGGGCTCGAGCTCGAGCTCCAGCGACTGGCCTGCCTTCACCCGGCTTCCGATTCCCGACAGCTCGACGTCGTAGTGCACGGGATTCGGCCCATCGACAGTCGGCCAGGTCCACGCGAGCACTCCCCATGGGCCGCCGACCTCGCCGCTGACGAGAGCCGAGATCGCGTCGCGCTGGGAGTCGTCGGCCCGCTCGTCCACGAGGACTAGCGCGTGGCCGTTGCCCTCGTGAATCGCGCCGGGCCAGTCGACCGCGATCGTAAAGGCGAGCCCATCCAGCGGCACGTCGCCGTACCGGCCCTCCCCGACGTGCCAGCTCCAGGCGCCTTCGCATTTCCCCTGCGTTGGCAGGGCGTTGAAGTTGCAGGGGCAGCCGTAGTCGCAGTTGCAAGCAATCAGGACCGTGCCCTTCAGCCGCCAGCTCGCCACAATTCCAATCGTCGTATCCTCCCTCGGTCGGATCCTACAGCGCCGGACTCGACCTTCGAACGCTCATCCGACCGATGTGAGGACCGCCTCTCGCACGTCGGGCTCGCCACGCGGCTCGACCTCGATCAGCCCGCGAACGAGCGGCAGCGCGAGGAGGATCGGGAGCCCACAAATCGGCCACAGCACCTGGTAGCCGTCAGTCGCCTGCAGATACGGACCAAGCAGGTCGATCGACGCTCCCGCGGCGACTGGGCCGACGATCAGCCCGAGCCCCTTCGTCGTCGTGGCGAGGCCAGAGATCGCCCCGCGGTGCTGCGAGGGCATCAGCTTGAAGAGCAGGCCCCAGGCAAGAGTCATCACCGTCCCGCCGGCGACGGAGACCAGGAAGACAGGCCCGTAATACCAGCTGTGCCAGGTCTGGGCGAGGCCCGCCGCGAGGAAGCCGAAGCCGTACACGATCGAGGCGAGGAAGATCACGCGTGCGAGGCCGAAGCGGTCCCCGAGGGTCCCCGCTCCAAGCGCGGCGACCACGTAGCCGCCGGCGACCGCGCCGAGCACGGCGGAAGAAACCGAGATCGACTGGCCGAGACCCTGGACCATGTAGAGGACGACGAACGTGCGCGCTGCGGCGAAGGCTCCCTCCCACGCCGCGTTCGCAAGCAGGAAGCGGCGCACGTTCGCGTCCTCACGCCAGACGCACCAGCTCGTCTGGACGTAGCTGCGCACCCCCTTGAACACACGTCCCTGGCCTCGCTCCTCATGGACGAGCGCGATCGCCGCTCCGCACGCTGCCGCCGTCACCGTTGCCGCGACGAGGAACGGAAATGGGCGCCAGACATGGAAGAGAAAGCCGCCGCCCACGAGTGCGCCGCCGAGCGCTGCGCCGCGCATGACGTGTTGGACGCTCTGGGCGCGGCCGTAGATCCTCTCCGGCAGCAGGTCGGGGTAGAGACCGCGGTAGGGGGGCTCGTAGACGTAGTACGCGAAAAAGAAGGCGAACACGAGGATGGCGGTCGTCCAGAAGCTCGGCATGAATGCGATCAGCGCGAGGCAGAACGCCATGGGGCCTAGCGCAACGAGCATGAATGGTCGGCGCCGGCCGAGCGGCGTGTGGAACGTGTCGCTCCAGGGGCCGATCACGAGCGGGAGCGCGAGCGCGAACAGCCCTTCGGCGCCGAGGACGAGAGCGATCAGGGTGCGCGACCCGGTAAAGCGGCCGAGTAGCGGCGGCAGATAGGCAGCGGTCGTCGTGATCGAGAAGGCCAGACCAAACGCTCCCAGGCCGAGGGCCCAGATCAGCCCGCGCGGCGAGACAGGCAGTTGGACGAGCTCTCCGGCAGCCGCCAACGGTCGTTGGGCCACCTTGGACACTCTAGTGCTCCGCCGCGAGCCTCTCGGCGGGCAACCTGCTTGATTCCTTCGTGTAGCTGCACCTGGTCGCCGCGTCCATCGGACCGGTTATCCGACACCCGTCGGCGTCTGAAGCTCCTCGCTCCGTCGTGGGAAGCGGCGATACTGACCTTATGCGCCTGCTTCTGGCAGTCCTGGCTGCAGCGTGTCTCGTCGCCTCCGCCCCGGCCGCGGTCGAGCGCGGAACGATCGTCGTCAACCGCGGCGCGGTCGGAGTGACGCTCGGCCTGACCCGCGCGGCCGTCGTCGCGAAGCTCGGTCGGCCCCTCTACCAGAATGCCAACGGCTACCTGCAGTACGCGAAGGTCAACCTCTTCGACGTCTACCTCGACGTCAGGACCAAGCGCGTGCGGCTGATCGGCGTGTCCGGCCACAGGTTCTGCACGACGAGCGGCGTCTGCATGCAGTCCCGGGGCGGCATCGGCAAGCTCAAGGCGCAGTACGGCAAGGCGCTTCGCCTCGTCAAGGCAGAGGACGGAGAGCGGCAATACGTGCTCCTTGGACGGCTCGGGGGCCGACGCGTCTTCACGTCGTTCAGTCCGGCAGCGAAGGGCCAGATCATCCAGATCTTCATCGGCTACTGCCCCGCGCTTCCGGCCACCTGCGGCGCCTAGCTGCTCTCGCTAGGCCTCGCGAGCCCGAGCGCAGCGGGTAAACCGTAGAGATTCGGCAGGCGCCCCTCAAGATCGGGGTAGCGGTCTTCACGGTCGATCAGGAACGCTCGCATCCCCAGCGAGCGCGCACCCTCGACATCGTCGTCGAGGGAGTCGCCGACCATGACGGCCGTGGCGGGATCGACGCTGAGCCGCTCGAGCACCGCCAGGAAGATCGTCGGGTCCGGCTTGATCTTGCCGTGGGCGCGCGAGCCGAGCGCAACGTCTACCTCGAGGGCGTGATGGCTGACGAAAGCGTCGAGATCGCGAGCTCCGTTGGAGACGAGGCCAAGCTTGAGCCCGTGGTGCCGAAGCTCCTCGAACACCGGCAATACGTCGTCGTAGATGTCGAAGTTTGCGTGCTGCTCCCAGCCGCGCTCGACCTCGATCGCGCACTCACGTGCGCGGCTCGAGTCGCCGCCCATGCCGCGGATCACCCGCTCCGCGAAGGCGTACCAGACCTCCTCGTCGTGGACGAGCTCGGGGTGACGCTCGAGGCTGTCGAGCGCGGCGATTCTCGCTTCCTCGTAGCGTGCAGGGTCGAGCTTCATGCCGTAGCGCGCCGCGATGCGTGCGTAGCCGTCTGCCCCGAGCTCCGGGCCGGGCCGGGCGAGCGTGAAATCGACGTCGAACAGGACTGCCCGGAGACTCAAACGGAGGTCGGCCATCTGTATGCCGTCGGTTGCCGACTCGCCAACGACGGGAGGCGGCGCCGGACGTCTTGGAGCCGCGCGCGGTCGATCTCGGCAAAGATGACCGTCTCCTCGTCGGGCGCCTGCGCAAGGACGATTCCCCACGGGTCGGCGATCAGCGAGCGGCCGTAGCTCGGCTTTCCGGCCATCGTCTCTCCGACCTGCGCCGCCGCCGCGACATAGCACTGGTTCTCGATCGCGCGGGCGCGCAGCAGGACGTGCCAGTGATCCTTCCCCGTGTGCAGCGTGAAGTGCGCCGGCACGGTGAAGAGCTCGGCCCCCTCGAGCGCCAAAATGCGGTAGAGCTCGGGGAAGCGGACGTCGTAGCAGACAGAAAGGCCGATCCTCCAACTCTCGGCGTGCGCGACGACGGGCTCCTCGCCCGGCTCCTCGCCTTCGGACTCGCGGTAGATGTGACCGCCGACCTCGACATCGAAAAGATGAATCTTGCGGTAGGTGGCGATCAGGTCTCCGTCCGGGCCGAAAACAAGGCTCGTGTTCGACAGCTTCTCGTGTCCCTCGCGCCGCTCGGTGATCGAGCCGCCCACGAGGGTGATCCCGTTCCGACGCGCCCACTCGCTCATGGCCGCGACCGAGTCGCCGCCGCCGAGCGGCTCCGCCGCAGCATGCAGGGCCTCGAGATCGCCGATCGCGTTCCATTTCTCCGGCAGGACCACGAAATCCGCTCCCCCGGCGGCGGCGCGAGCCACGAGCCGTTCCGCCCTCTCCAGGTTCTCGGCCTTGTCCGCGCGACTCGTAAGCTGAATGCAAGCGACGCGTATCCGGTCGGGCATCCCGCGAGAATAGCTCCGAGCCGGAGGTTGATCGGCGATTCGAGTGCCGCTGGGGCGGCGCCGGGCAGGCCGGGCGCCGAGGTCGCTCGCAGCCGCCGATCAATCATTGAGTTGCGCGAGTCGCGCGCACGAGCGGCTGCGATAACCTTTTCGGCTCTCGGGGTGTGGCGCAGCCTGGTAGCGCGCTCCGTTCGGGTCGGAGAGGTCCCCAGTTCGAATCTGGGCACCCCGATTTTCTCGAGATCGAAGGAGGGAGCCCGCGGAGAGAACCGCGGGTCTCCTCCGGCTGTCGGGCCGAGTGCGCCTTTTTCATTAGCAGCACCCGGTTCGATTCGTCGACACAGCCGGCACACGCCCGTGACACGGTGACCGCTACGTTGTCTATAGTGACAACGAAGGGAGAAAACCGCATGAACATCGTGACCTTGATCGGAAATCTCGCCACGGACGTCGAGCTCAAGGATGTCGACGGCGATCGAAAGGTCGGCAACTTCCTGCTCGCGGTCGATCGGCCCGACGGGCAGGCCGATTTCGTCCGCATCGCCTGCTGGAACCGGCAGGCTGAGGTTTGCTACGAGTTCCTGACCCGGGGCAAGCGCGTCGCAGTCGACGGACGCTTGCGCAGCCGGTCCTGGGAGGACGAAGAAGGCCAGCGACGGAACGCGCTGGAGGTAGTCGCGACGTCGGTCGAGTTCCTCTCGCCGCGCGAGTCGACCGCACCGGCAGGGGAGGTGCCGTTCGAGCCCGTCGCTGCGTGAAAGCAACCAGCGGCACGATCGGAAACAAGGCAGCCGACACGAGGCAGCCATGTGGCGCGCCCTAGAATCGAGGCATGGCAGAGCGGGACGAGATCCTGAGCTACGCGGCCGAGCTGCTCGACCTCGCTGCCTACCGGGATTACGGGCCCATGGGGATGCAGGTCGTCGGATCGGAGAAGGTGGGCCGGATCGCATGCGGGGTGTCTGCGTCGCTGGAGTTGTTCGAATGCGCGGCCGACTACGGGGCCGAGCTCGTCCTCGTTCATCACGGGATCCTCTGGAACAACGAGTCGCGCGTCGTCGACGGGCGCATGAAGGAGCGCCTGCGGGCCCTGTTCGAGGCCGACATGACGCTCGCGGCGTACCACCTGGCGCTCGACGCGCACCCGGACGTCGGCAACAATGCACTCGTCGCCCGCGAGCTCGGGGTCGAGCCGGAGCAGCCCTTTGCGGAGATCGGCTTCGGCGGCCGCTTGGCCGAGCCGCAGGACCTCGGGGCGTTTCTCGAGCGCGTGCGCGAGCGGCTAGCCCCGAACCCAATCGTGTTTGCCGAGGGACCCGAGCTGATCGAGCGCGCGGCCATTGTGACCGGAGGAGCGGCGCGCCATCTTCTCGAGGCGGCCAGCCAAGGCTACGACCTCTTCCTGACGGGCGAGGCAGGCGAGCCGAGCCTGCACGACGCCCGAGAGCTCGGCGTTCACTTCGTGGCGGCGGGCCACTACGCCACAGAGCGCCTCGGCGTTCAATGCCTCGCAGAGCGGTTAGCCGATCGGTTCGGCCTCGAATGGCGCTTCATCGAGCTGCCGAACCCGATCTGAGAAGTCGCGGATCGCGGCACAGCACGCATCGGGCCGCTCGCCGATCAGCAGGTGCCCGCAGTCGGCAATCACCCGCACCGTCGAGCCGAGCCGCCGCGCATACTCGAACGCGTCGCTCACTGGGGTGAGCCGGTCGCGTGCCCCCCACAGCACGAGAGTCGGGCAGCGAACGTCGGCGAAGCGTGCCTGAAGGTCGTCCGCGATCATCGCCCGGGCGGCTGAACCCGTGTCGGTGTGCAGGGCCGGCCCGGCGAGGAAGCCCTCGACGGCCCGTGCGGAGAGGCCGTCGGGATCGGCGACTCCCCAACCGAGCGTGAGGCGGCGAAGAAACGACGAACGTGCGACCGTGGCCCGGTGAGGCGCGACCAGCCGTCCCGGTCGGGCCAGCGAGGAGATGATGAGCGAGTGCTCCGCACGCCGGCCGCTAGGCGAGAAGCCAGCCGAGCCTGCAAGCACGACGCCGGCGACGTCCGCGGGCCGGCGGAGGGCGACGCGGAGCGCCACGATACCGCCGAGCGAGTGGCCGGCCACGACCATGCGCCGCAGGCCAAGGCGCTCGGCAAGGAGCACGACTCGGTCTGCGAACACGTCGAGAGTCGGTGCGGCAGGAAGGGGTGACGACCCACCGTGGCCGGGAAGGTCCGGGACCAGGACGCAGTGCGTCTGCGCGAGCACCGGAGCGAGCTCGGCCCAGTTCGACGCTGCTCCGCCGAGGCCGTGAACGAGAACCACAGCTGGTCCCGAACCGCCGAGGTAGTACCGGATCCGTGCGCCTTTGATCTCCTGAAAGCTCTTCTGGAGGTCGGCCCACTCGTTCTTTGCGCACTTCACGGCGTCCGATTATCCTTAGGGTGCATGAGCACCCTACGGGCCTGGGATCGCCGGAGTGACGCCTACGTTCGTCGGGCGCTCGCTCCGCATGGGCCTCAAGAGGTTTGTCCTATGACCGTCTTCACAGGGCGGGCTCATTGAGCGCTGCTCACAACCCCAAGAGAGTGTCGGCGAAGCCCGCTGCGAGCGCAGGTGGGCTTTTTCTTTGTCCAAGGAAGGAGCTGTCGTGCCGAACCACCTGACCCCCGAGGAGCTGTCGAAGGAGATCGGGATCGACCGGGAGGAGATCATCCGCGTCTGCCTGGAGGAAGGTGTCCCGATCTATCAAGGAAAGATCGACAAGACCCTTTTCCAAGCGCAGCTGCAGCAGGTGAAGGCCGGCTCGGCCTCGCCGAGCTGAAGAAGGGGGCTCGTGGGGGAAACATGGTTTCCCCCGCGTCGAAGACCCTTTTCCAAGCGCAGCTGCAGCAGGTGAAGGCCGGCTCGGCCTCGCCGAGCTGAAGAGGGGGCTCGCGGCGGAAACTAGCGGGCGGCGGCGCGCGATCGCTTGGAGGAGGCACGCTCCGACGTGCCGCCGCGCTTCGGCGACGACGGCGCGCGACGACCTTTTGCCTCAGCCACGCTTCGTTTGAGCGCCTCCATCAGGTCGACCGCCGGCGCCGTGGGCACCGGCTCCGGCCGCGCGATCTCCTGACCAGCGACCTTCGCCTCGAGCATTGCGCGCAGATCGCGGCGATATTCGTTCTCGAACTCCGCCGGCTCGAACTCACCAACCAGACTCTGGATCACCTGGCGAGCGAGGTCGAGCTCAGCCTTCTTCACCTCTGTCTCCGACACAGACTCCTCGATCTCCGCGCGCGAGCGCACATCCTCGCCGAAGAAGAGCGTCTCGAGAGCGAGCGAGTCTCCGTGCGGACGGATCAGACAGAGGTTCTCTTTCCCCCAAAGCACGAACTTTCCGATCGCGGCCATGCCCGTTTGCTGCATGGCACGGAGCAGAAGCACGTAGGGGCGCCTCGCGGCGGCGGCGGCGGCCGGCGAGAGAAAATACGTCCGATCGAAGAACACCGGGTCGACCTCGTCCAGCTTGACGAAGCGAACGATGTCGATCGACTGCGACCGCTGGAGCGCGACGGATTCGAGGTCGGCGTCGTCGACGAGCACGAACTGACCCTTCGCGACTTCCCAGCCCTTCACGAGTTCATCCGCCTCGACGTCTCGGTCGTGCTGAGGGCAGTAACGCTTCTGCTTGATCGGAGTCCCGCACTCGCGATGAAGCGTCCGAAATGCGATATCGGAGCGCTGCGTCGCGATCGCAAGACCAATCGGAATGTTGACCAGACCGAAGCTGATCGAGCCGTTCCAGATCGTTCGCATCGCCATTTCCAGTGTAGTTGGACCGTGACCGTTCTCCCCGGGTCCCCGCTTCCCTTCCCGCCGCGTCCATAAGCTTGCCGATCATGGCGCGCTCCACCGTCTCGGCCGCTGACGCGGGCAGCACCCAGGAGAGCTCGGGCCGGACAGTGGCCGCACTGTGGCGAGAGGCCGTCGGCGAGCCACGTACCCGACCTGCCTATCTGATCGAGCGCGACGGCGGCTGGCAGGAGGTGTCCTGGGACGAGATGGCCCGTCGCGTCGACGATCTCGCGAACGGAATGCTCTCCCTCGGAATCCGGCGAGGCGACCCGGTCGCCATTCTCGGTCGGACGACCCTCGAGTGGGTACAGGTCGATCTGGCTCTCGCGCTCGTGGGCGGGATCGGGGTTCCGATCTACCCGAACAGCAGCTCCGACGAGTGCCGCTACATACTCGACCACTCGGGCGCCGTCGGGATCTTCGTCGACGACGCGGTGCGCCCGCCGGCTCTCGAGCGCACCGGGAAACTCGCCTACGTCGTGCCCTTCGATGGGCTCGACCGCCTCGCCGAGCAAGGCCGCCGGCATGCCGCCGAGCGGCCGGGCGTGCTCGATGAAACCGTGGGCGCGCTCGACGAGACCGATGTGTTCACTTACCAGTACACGTCTGGCACGACCGGCCCTCCGAAGGCGTGCGTCGTTCAGCACCGAAGCTACGTCGAGATGACGCGTGCGGCAGCCCGCCTTCCGGGCCTGATCGAGGGCGAGGAGGTGGTTCTCCTCTTCCTGCCACTCGCCCACAACTTCGGCCGGCTACTGCATCTGGCCGGCGCGCACGTCGGCTTCACCACGGCACTGCTGTCTGACCCTCTCCGCGTGCGCGACGTCCTCTCGGACGTCCGCCCGACACTGCTTCCCAGCGTGCCCCGCCTCTACGAGAAGATGCAGGCCGCCGTGCAGGAGCAGTTCGCCGAGGCGCGCGGGGTTCGGCGGCGCCTGGTCGACTGGGCCCTCGCCGTCGGCTACCGGGCGAGCCCGTACAAGCAACGCGGCGCCGCACTTCCGCGAGCGCTCGCCCTCCAGCATCACGTGGCGCACCGCCTAGTCTATTCCCGCATCAAGGAACGGCTCGGCGGCCGGCTGCGCGCGGCGATCTCCGGCGGTGCACCGCTTGCGAAGGAGGTCGGAGAATTCTTCCTCGCCCTCGACATTCCGATTCTCGAGGGCTACGGGCAGTCCGAGTGCACGACGGCATGCACGGTCAATCTCCCCGGTCAGATCAGGTTCGGAACCGTCGGGCGCCCCTTTCCCGGCTTCGAGGTACGCACGGCTGAGGACGGCGAGATCCTGGTTCGAGGCGAGACCGTCTTCGCCGGCTACCTGAACGACGAGGAAGCGACGCGCCAGACACTCGACGCGGACGGGTGGCTCCGCACGGGCGACGTGGGCTGGTTTGACGCCGACGGCTTCCTGACGCTCACCGACCGCAAGAAGGACATCATCGTCACTGCCGGTGGAAAGAACGTCTCGCCGCAGAATCTCGAGAGTGCGCTCAAGGGGATCCCGCTCGTCTCACAGGCCCTCGTAGTGGGTGACCGGCGGCCCTACGTGGCCGCGCTGCTGACGCTCGACGAGGACGAGGCGGGAAAGTGGGCGAAGGAGCGGGGGTGGTCGGTCGATTTCGGGGCCCTCTCGTCAAGCCCCGAGCTCCGCGACGAGCTGCAGACGGCCGTCGACCGCGTGAACGACGGTCTCGCGCGCTTCGAGCAGATCAAGCGTTTCGCCGTCCTACCGCGGGACTTCTCCGCAGAGGAAGGAGAGGTGACACCGACACTCAAGCTCAGGCGGCGGATCTCCGAGCAGCACTTCGCGGCGGAGATAGAGAGGTTGTACGGCGGTGACTCCGCCGCTTCGCGCTAGATCCTTCTCGCGCCGACGTAGTTCGAGGTGTAGTAGCCGGTCATGCTCGAGATCTTGACCACGTCGCCGGTGTGCGGCGCGTGGATGAACTGGTTGCCGCCGATGTAGATCCCCATGTGTCCAAGGCCATTGAAGAAGACAAGGTCCCCGGGCTGAAGGTCGGAGCGCGACACGGGCGAGCCCATCGCATACTGCGCGCCGGTGTAGTGCGGGAGCGAGACGCCGACCTGCGCGAAGACGTACATGGTGAACCCGGAGCAGTCGAAACCGCTCGGCGAGGCGCCGCCCCAGACGTACGGTGTGCCGAGGTAGCGCATCGCGATCGCGACGACGCTGCCATAGCTCGCGGGCGGAGCGGTCGAGACCGGCGGCGGCGGCGGGGCCACGGCGGGGGCCGATGGCACAGCTGAAGTGGTCGACGTCGAGACGGGAGCAGTTATCGCCTGGACGACCGGGGTCGGCAAGGTCGGATGACTGGCGGCCAGCGCGAGCCGGCGGCGTGCGGCTGCTGCCTCACGAGCCTGCTGCGCTCTCTCGGCCGCCCGCAACCGCTCGATCTCGGATTGAATCGAGGCGACGAGGCGATGACGCTCGGAGAGCTGCTGCTGGATCGAGGCTCGGTGAGCAGCCTGCTCCCCGACGACTGCAGCCTGGTGCCGGCGGGCGCTCACGAGCTGCGCGTGCTCGCGCTTCACCTCGTTCCGGAACGTGACCACTTCCCGGTCCACCTGGGCGTCCTGGTGGGACACACGATCGGTCGCGTCGATCCGGCCCAGCAGGTCGTTGAGGCTGGTGGAGCCGAGCAGGACTCCCATCGACGACGTGTCGTCGCTCGACGTGTAGAGCGCGACGAGCCGTGCCGACAGCTCGGCTCGCGACCGGCGCAGGTTCTTCCGCGCGAGCACGAGATGGCTCTTGTTCGTGCGCAGATCTCCCTTGATCTTGTTCAGCTTGTACGTCGCGGCGTTGTACGCCTCGACAGCGCGCTCGAGACTCGAGTCCAGGCCCTGAATCTGGGCGAGGACTCGATCGACTTGCGCTTGCTTCGATGCGACGGCTGATGGGGCGCCGAGACCCGACCCGGCGATCGTCAGGGCCGCCGCAAGGCCCGTCAGGAGAACGAGGAAATGTCGAAGCGTTACGCTGATAATTACCTTGGCTCGGGGCTGTGACGGGGGGGCCGACGACCGGGTAGGTCGTCCACAAGCGCGGCACCCTAGCAACCCGTTTGAGGGGTTGCAACCGACTACGGTAGCCCAAACCGGCGAAAGCCGACGGAATCTGTCCGGGATCGCGTTCAAGCGCACGCGCCGGACAGCAGCGACGTCGGCTCCACGCGGTACAACACGCATGTGACGCGAGCACGAACGGCGCTCTGCCTCCTTGTCGCCGCGGCGACCGGGAGCGTCGGCCCAGGCCCCCCTCCAGCGCGCGCCGGCAGCGAGGCGACGCTCTGGCACAGGCTGGCGCGAGCGCTGGTCGTGCCGCAGGTAAGCGCGGCCCAAACCGCGGCGTTCGCGATGGATCTCGAGACCGGCAAAGTGCTCTTCGCAAAGAACGGAGCCCGTTCGCTCGCGCCGGCTTCGAACGAGAAGCTGGCGGTCACCTACGCCGCGCTGGTCGTCCTCGGCCCAGGCTTTCGCGCCAAGACCGATGTCCTGGGCGAAGGCCACCAGGAGGGAGGCACATGGCGCGGAAACCTCGTCCTCAAGGGATATGGCGACCCGACCCTGACGGGCGGTCGGCTCACCTCGCTCGCGCGGCGGATCAAGAGCCTGGGGATTCGCCATATCGGCGGCCGGGTGGTGGCGGACGAATCCTTCTTCGACAAGCGCCGCACGGCGCCGGGATGGAGGTCATCGTTCTATCTCAACGAGTGCCCTGCCCTGTCGGCGCTCGTCGTCGATCGCGGTCGGGTGGGGAACATTCTCACGCTTCGGCCGGCGCTCACAGCCGCTTCGACCTATACGCGGGCGCTTCGCTCGATCGGCGTCTCGGTCGCGGGGCAGGCTGCGGGCCGAGCTGCGCGCGCGTCGGCCCAGCCGCTGGCCAGTAGCCTCTCGCCGCCGCTCTGGAAGGTCTTGCGCTTCATGGATCGGGAGAGCGACAACTTCACCGCCGAGATGTTGCTCAAGGAGCTCGGGGGTCTCTACGGCGGTCGCGGCTCCACGGGCGCGGGAGCGGCGGTGGTTACCCGCACACTCGCGGCGGACGGCGTTCCGCTCGCGGGCGTTCGGATCGTCGATGGCTCAGGGCTGTCCCCCCTCGATCGCGTAACGGCGCGAGCGCTCGTCGCCATTCTCGAGTCGGCCTGGGCGAGCCCGCAGCTACGCCCGACGTTCTTCGGCGTTCTGGCGGTCGCGGGACGCAACGGCACCCTGCGCAATCGAATGGGCCGGCGCCCCACGCGTGGAAACGTCGTGGCGAAAACCGGGACGACGTCGCGCTCGTCGGCGCTGTCCGGGTACGTCAAGCGGCGCTTCGCCTTCTCCGTCTTGAGCAACGGCTTTCCGATCGCCAGCTGGTGGGCCCAGCGTGCCCAGGACCGCTTCGCCACCACTCTGGCCTCAGTTAAGTAGCGCCCGCAGGTCCTCCTCGGAGAGCACTGGGACTCCTAGTGACTGCGCCCGGGCGAGCTTCGAGCCGGGATTCTCTCCGGCGACTACGCCGGAAGTCTTCTTCGAGACCGAGTCGCCCACCTTTGCGCCGCGCTCCTCGAGCGCTCGCTTCGCCGCGTCGCGCGAGAACCGCTCGAGCGTGCCGGTGAGCACGTAGGTCGATCCGGTCAGCGGGCCTTCGACCGGCCGCTCTTCCTGGCCGAGCTCGAATCGCAGGCCCAGGTCGCGCAGCTCCGCGACGAGGCGGCGGTTGTCCTCATCTGCAAACCACTCGGCGATCGACTCGGCTCGGTCCGGCCCGATGCCGTCGACCTCCTGAATCTCCTCCTGGCTGGCCGCAAGCAGCCGATCGACCGAGCCGGAGTGGCGTGCGAGGTTCTGCGCCGTGACCCAGCCGACATTCGGGATGTTGAGCCCGAAGAGAACGCGCGAGAACGGGATGCGCCTCGACTCCGCGATCGCCTCGATCGCGTTTTGGGCGGAGATTTCGCCGTAGCCCTCGAGCTCGACGAGCTGTTCCTTCGTCAGTCGGTAGAGGTCGGGCATGGAGCGAAGTAGGCCGAGATCCCAAAGCCGGCGGACGAACTGCTCACCGACTCCTTCGATGTCCGCGGCCGCCCCGACCCAGTTGATCAACGCCTCCAAGCCTCTCGACGGGCAGGCCCGGTTCGGACAACGATGCATCGCCTCGTACTCGGGCTTGACGACGCCTGCACCGCAGAGCGGACAGTGCTTCGGCATCGCGAACGGCTTCGTCCCCGAGCGATGAGGCAGCACGGGCCCTACCACCTGCGGGATCACGTCACCCGCCCTCTGCACGACGACGACATCGCCTTCGCGGATGTCCTTGCGGTTGATGTCCTCCTCGTTATGCAGCGTGGCGGTCGACACCGTGACGCCGCCGACCTCGACGGGCTCGAGCTGGGCCCACGGGTTGAGCGCGCCGGTGCGCCCGACACGGACGTGGATCCCGAGCAGCTTCGTCTGCGCCGTCATGGGAGCCCACTTGAACGCGCGCGCCCAGCGCGGACGCTCGTGCAGGGCGCCGAGGATGCGCTGCTGCTCGACGTCGTCGACCTTGATCACGATGCCGTCGATCTCGTAGTCGAGCTCGATCCGGCGGCGCTCCCACGCCTTGCACGTGGCAGCGACCTTCTCGATCGTCTCGTGCCGGCTCGCGAAGGGGTTCGTGCGGAACCCGTGCGCCCGCAGCCACTCGAGCGCGATCCACTGCGAGGAGAACTCAACGCCCTCGTAGTGGCCGACGCCGTAGGCCCAGATCGAAAGCGGGCGCGAGGCCGTGATCTCCGGGTTGAGCTGACGAAGGGAGCCCGCCGCAGCGTTGCGCGGATTCGGCGCCGGCTTCTT
>JBBRYW010000008.1:0-47544 GCA_038237235.1 Gaiellales bacterium | reverse complement strand
AGGAGGTTCTTTCCATTCGCCGCCACCGAGAGGAGACGGCGCCCGTCCAGGCGCTCGGCGATCCGACCCACTGCCGCGCGCGGGTTCGGCGTCTCGACCTCGACGACCTCCCCGACGAGCGCCTGCAGGCGCCGAGCGGCACCGTGGAGCGAATCGCCCTCGGGCACCCGAACAGGGTACCCCGGAGCTCCCGTCGACTCGAGATGCCCCATACTTCTCGGCATGACCATCCGTCTGAGTAGCCGGTCGCGAGCGGCGGTTGCCGGCGTCGCGGCCGCGACGGCCTGGGGCCTCGTCGAGCCGGTCGACCGCCGCGCGTTCGGCTGCGACTACTCGGACATCGCGCTGCTCGGAAAGGCCGTCACACGGGGCCACTGGCGCCTCGCCGGGTTCCTCGTGCACGCAGCGAACGGGGCGTCGTTCGGGGTCGTCTACGACGCGGTCCGGAAGCGGGTCGCAGTCGAGCCCCGGCGGCTCGCGCTCGCCATGGCGCTGGCCGAGCACGTGGCGCTCTATCCCCTCTCGTACTTCGTCGACCGCTTCCACCCCGCACGCGGGGAGGACGGAATCCCGCCGCTCGTCACGAACGCCCGGGCGTTCGGACAGGCAACCCTGCGCCACGCGATCTTCGGCGTCGTGCTCGGCCGCCTCGCAAATTCTTAACGGGTTGCGGAAGAGCTTTCCGTTACGCTTTGCTCCATCGAGGGGGTCTGTTGAAGCAGGGGGTCTGTTGAAGCGTCGATCGATCATCAAGCTCGTCGCGCTGCTCGCGGGCATCGCCTTCGTGCTGCCGTCGGCCGCCAGCGGCGTCTCGAGCGCGCTGTCGACCACGGCGGCGGTCACGACCGACCTCCAGGTCACCAAAGCCGCGAGCGCTTCGGCCATGGTCGGCCAGACGCTGACTTACACGATCGTGGCCAAGAACGCAGGGCCCGGCGTCGTCCCGGTGAGCGTCTCGGATGCCGTTCCCGCGGGACAGACGATTACTTCCGTCACGACGACCGTCGGGACGTGCACGACGAGCGGTAACACCGTGACGTGCGACCTGGGCAACCTCGCCGTCGGAACGACCGGGGCGACGATCACCATCGCGGTGACTCCGACCGTTGCCGGGAGTTCCACGAACACCGCGGTCATCTCAGCGACAACGTCGTACACGGAGACCAAGCCAGGGAACGAAACAGCCTCGGTCACGGTGAACGTCGCGCCCGGGACCAGCCCCCCGCCTCCGCCGCCTCCGCCGCCCCCGCCACCTCCCGGCCCACCTCCTCCCCCGCCGCCAGCGAGCGCCGATCTCGCCGTGACGAAGACCGACTCGCCCGACCCGGTCGCCGCGGGGAACAGCGTCGTCTACACCATCGCCGTCAAGAACAACGGCCCGAGCGCAGCCGCGAGCGTCGTGCTCTCCGATCAGCTGCCGACCGGGTCGATCCTCCTGAACGTGACGCCGCCGGCCGGCGTCACGTGCCAGGCCACTGCGACGGCTGTTCAATGCGGCCTCGGCTCGGTCGCCAACGGCACGACAGTCACTGTCACGATCGTCGTGCGGCCGACGAGCCCGGGCACGCTGACGAACACGGCGACCGTCTCCTCGTCGACATCTGATCCGAACAGCGCGAACAACACGTCGACCGCTACGACCCAGGTGACCTCGGCACCGGCCGATCTCGAGATCTCCAAGTCGGCCGCGCCCGACCCCGCCGTGGTCGGGCAGGATCTGAGGTACACGATTCGAGTGCTGAACCGCGGCCCGAGCTCTGCCTTCGGCGTCCGCGTCGTCGACTCGATCGCGGCGCCCCTCGAGTTCGTCTCTGTCGAC
Organism: Gaiellales bacterium; assembly: GCA_038237235.1. Lineage (GTDB taxonomy): Bacteria > Actinomycetota > Thermoleophilia > Gaiellales > Gaiellaceae > JBBRYW01. Next base: position 45,725 of record JBBRYW010000008.1, on the reverse strand, counting down.
GCGACACTCGGGACGACCTGCGGCTTCGACGCGCTGCACGTCCTCACCTGCGATCTCGGCACGATGGTGAGCGGGGCGACGGTTCAGATCGTCGTCCTGGTCAGGCCGGTAGCGCCCGGCGGCTACCAGAACCAGGCAACGGTGAGCTCATCGACGCCTGATCCAGCACCGGCGAACAACACCTCGACCATCTCGACCGTCGTCACCTCCGGCGCGCCTCCTCCTCCTCCTCCTCCTCCTCCGCCACCTCCGCCGCCGCCACCTCCGCCAGCCCCACCGCCACCGCCACCACCGCCACCGCCACCGCCCCCGCCACCTCCATCACCTCCGCCCGCCCCGCCCCCGCCCCCGCCGGCCCCACCGCCACCTCCTCCTCCCCCGCCGACACCGCCCCCGCCACCGCCGCCTCCCGGCGACGGCATTACGATCAACCTCCCGAGCCTGAAGCTCCAGGGTTTCGAGCCCTCCCCGAAACTGCCGGTGTCCGGTAAGCCCTTCACGGCTGCGATCCGCGTTACGACCAACAAGCTCGGCGGGTTGCTCGCGGGCGGTCGCGTCACCTGCTCCGCGAGGATCGGCAAGCGCTCGTTGCGCGTGTCCTCCAAGGAGCTCTCCCGCTCGCTCGTCGGCCCGACCGCGGTCCGCGCGCGCTGCACCTGGGCCATACCACGCGGCATGGCGCGGAAGCTCCTTGTTGGTCAGATTGCCGTCCACTACAAGATCCGGGCGACGGGGAAGAGCTTCAGGCTGAAGATTCGCTAGCTCGTTACGGGCGGAGCACAGCGCGGCGCGGCGCGGCGAGGAATCCTGCTTCGACGAGCAGCGGCATGATCTCGGTCTCGGCGACCGGGCTGCCGTCGAAGCGCTCGACCGCAAGACGCCTCGTGCGCCCTCGCTTGACGTGGTCGACGAGCGCGGCGAGCGCCGGCCTGAGCCAGGCATCCGAGGGCTCGCGCAGCGGCAGGATGGTACGACCGCCGCGTTCGACGAACAGAGCCCCCTCCCCGTCGAGCAGCACGACGTGCGCTCCCGCGACACGCGCTGCGCGCGCGCCGGCGCGCTTGGGCCACGGGAGCGCGGCGCCGTACGGCTGGGCAGGGTCGGCGGCCGCGAGGACGAGCGCATCCAGCTCCTCCGCTTCGCGTGAGCGGCCTGACAGCTCGCTTGCCGGCCGGAGCTCTCGAAGCCGCTCGACGGCGCCTCCCAGTGCGAACTGCGCGCCGCCGAGACCTTCGACGAAGTAGCCGCGCCGGCAGAGTCCGAGCGTCTCGAGCGCGCGCAGCTCTCCGTACACGGCCGAGTAGCCGCCCACGACGCCCTCGCCCCGGACCCCGTCGCGCGTCACGATGCCCTGCCGCTCGAGCAGCAGCTCCGCGAGCGCCCGCCTATCGGGCGAGCCGGTTCCCCAGAGCTGCTCTGTCAACGACCAGCGGCCTTGGGTCGCCGTCACGACATTGGCGCGGCGGCGCGAGAATCTGCGCTGGCGGCGCTCAGGCTTCGGCACGCCGTAGCGCCTCGCCGCACGGAGCGGAGTCCAGGCATCGTTCGTCACCTCTCCGGCCCAGACGAGCTCCCAGAGCGCCGGAAGAGCCTCCTCCGCCTCCAGGCCTGTCGCCGCCAGCAGGTCGAGCCAGAACTGAGCGCTCCGGTTGAGCGCCTCGCGCAAGCAATCGTGCACCTCGCCCGCGGGCGGCTCCCCGACTGCCGGGCGGCCGAGAGCCGGAGCATCCTCGCGGAAGAAGATCGCAACGCGGTCGAGGCCGGCTCCGATCCACACCACCTCACCCGATGCACAGAGCTGGTCGAGCTGCGTCGGCTGGTAGGTCGGGACCCGCCGCGGGAGCACCTCCGACTCCCACAGCGACACGGGCAGCGACAGGCCCTGAAGCGGCACCAGCGCCTCGCGCAGGCTTGCACGACGATCGATCCCTTGCCAGCTCGGGAGGAACCGGCCGAGGGTGGCCTGCACCACGGGCTCCACCTCGCGCCGCAGCGCCGCGAGCGACGCGCGCCGCAGCCGCCGCAGAACGTCGGGATCGCACCACTCGCGCTGCGTTCCACCCGGGCGCAGCTCGCCGCGCACCAGCTTCTCCCCCCGCTCGAGCTTCGAGAGCTCGGCCTCGGCCCGCTCCGCGGAGAGTCCGAGGCGATCAGCCGCGTCCCCAGTCGTGAACGGTCCGCGACCGCGTGCGAAGCGAGCCAGAAGCGACCCGAGCGGGTCGTCGCCACCCTCGAGAAAGACGTCCGGCAGGCCGCCTGGCGACATCACGCCGATCGCATCGCGGTAGCGACCGGCGTCTTCGGCCGCGATCAGACGGGGCTCGCCGGCGATGCGCACCCGGAGCGCGCGGCGCTCGCCCTCGAGTACCGCCCCGAGCGCCTCGTCGAACTCCCCCTCGCGCAGGTCGCCTCGCCGCCTGAGCAGATCGTGCAGCTCGTCGGGATCACGGGGCGAGCCGGCCAGCGAGCGCTCGACCTCCTCGATCGCGGCAGCGTCCAGCAGGTCGCGGAGCTCCTCCTGTCCGAGCAGCTCACGCAGCAGGTCCCGGTCGAGGGAGAGCGCCTGCGCGCGCCGCTCCGCCGACGGCGTGTCGTCCTCGTACATGTAGGTCGCCACGTAGTCGAACAGGAGGGACGAGGCATAGGGTGAGGCAGAGGCCGTCTCCACGTCGACGAGGTCGATCTCGCGCGTGCGCAAGCCACGGAGCAGCCGCTTGAGCGCCGGCAGGTCGAACACGTCCTGAAGGCACTCGCGGTAGGTCTCGAGGATCACCGGGTACGAGCCGTAACGGCGCGCGACCTGGAGCAGGCCCTGCGCCTTCAGGCGCTGTTGCCAGAGAGGCGTTCGCTGGCCGGGTCGCCGGCGCGGGATCAGGAGCGCCCTGCCGGCATTCTCGCGGAAGCGAGAGCCGAAGAGCGCCGTGTCCGCGAGCTCGCCGACGACGAGCTCCTCGATCTCCTCGGGATCGATCAGCACCTGCTCGGTGGGCGGCGGCAGGTCCGCATCGGGGAGGTGGAGCGCGATGCCGTCGTCCGACCAGAGCGCGCTCACCTCGAGGCCGAGCGAATCGCGCAGGCGGGCGTTCAGAGCGAGTGCCCAGGGCGCATGCACACGTGCGCCGAACGGCGTCAGCACGCATACGCGCCAGTCGCCGATCTCGTCACGGAAGCGCTCGACGACGATCGTCCGGTCGGAGGGGACGGCGCCCGTGGCAGCCGCCTGATCGCTCAGGAACCTGAGCAGGTTGCGAGCGGCCAGATCGTCGAGCGTGTGCTCCTCGGTCAGGCGTCGGAGCGCCTTCTGCTCGGGCAGCGCGACGAGCTCGCGCGAGGTCTGCCCGATCGCGGCACCGAGCTCGTAGGGACGGCCGACCCCCTCCCCTTTCCAGAACGGCACGGCACCCGGCACGCCGGGCGCAGGCGATACGAGCACACGGTCGCGGGTGATCTCCTCGATTCGCCAGGTGGAGGCGCCGAGCAGGAAGGTCTGCCCGGCACGAGCCTCGTATACCATCTCCTCGTCCAGCTCGCCGACCCGCCCTCCCCCGTTGACGAGATGGACGCCGAAGAGGCCGCGGTCGGGGATCGTGCCTGCGTTCGTCACCGCCAGCTGGCGCGCGCCGGCGCGCGCGCGGAGCGTCCCTGCGGTGCGATCCCACACGATGCGGGGGCGAAGCTCGGCGAACTCGTCCGAGGGGTAGCGCCCCGCCAGCATGTCGAGCACGTTCTCGAGTTGCACGCGGGAGAGGTCGGCGAACGAGTACGCACCACGCACGAGCCGGTGCAGCTCGTCGATCGCGATCTCCTCGTCGGCGCAGATCGCGACGATCTGCTGCGCGAGCACGTCGAGCGGGTTCCGGGGGATCACCGTCTCCTCGATCGCGCCCTCGAGCATCCGCTTCGCAACGACGGCCGACTCGAGCAGGTCGGCGCGGAACTTCGGGAAGATCCTCCCTTTTGAGACCGCCCCCAGCTCGTGGCCGGCGCGACCGACGCGCTGGAGGCCGCGGGCGACGGACTTTGGCGACTCGACCTGGATCACGAGATCAACGGCGCCCATGTCGATCCCGAGCTCGAGCGACGAGGTGGCGACCAGGCACGGGATCTGGCCTCGCTTCAGGAGCTCTTCCACCTCCGTGCGTTGCTCACGCGCCAGCGAGCCGTGATGGGCGCGGGCGATCTCCACCTGGGGTATCGCCGGAGCCTGCGAGGAAGGGGCCGCGCCGGCGTCCAGCGCGAGCTCGTTCAGCCGCAGGGCGAGCCGCTCGGCGAGGCGACGGTTGTTGACGAAGACGATCGTCGAGCGGTGCTCCCGGACGAGCCTGAGCAGCTCCGGGTAGATCGACGGCCAGATCGAGGAGGTGCCTTCGCCTCCGGTGCCGAGGATGTCGGTCCCGGGCGGCTCGGCTCCCGGTTCCCGCATGTCCTCCAGGGGCACGACGACGCGCAGGTCGAGTGCCTTCGCACGGCCCGCGTCGACGAGCTCGATCGGCCTCCCGCCCGAGACGAAGCGCCCGATCTCGTCCATCGGCCGTTGCGTCGCCGAGAGACCGATGCGCTGAACAGGCTGGCCGGCGAGGCGCTGCAGGCGCTCGACGGAGAGGCAGAGGTGGGCGCCGCGTTTCGTTGCGGCGACGGCGTGCACCTCGTCCAGAATGAGCGTCCGGACCGAGGTCAGCATCTCTCGTGCTCGAGACGTGAGGAGCAGGAAGAGCGACTCTGGGGTCGTGATCAGGATGTCGGGCGGCTCACGCAGCATCGCGGCCCGCTCCTTCGCCGGCGTGTCGCCCGTTCGGACGGCCACTCGCAGCTTGCTCCCGAGCCCCGCGAGCGGGCCGCGCAGGTTCCGCTCGATGTCGTAGTTGAGCGCTTTCAGCGGCGAGACGTAGAGCAGTCGCAGGCCTTCGCCCGGCGTCTCGTTGAGCCGATCGATTCCGTACAGGAAGGCCGCGAGCGTCTTGCCGGAGCCGGTCGGGGCCTGGATCAGCGTGTCGCCTCCGCGGGCGATCGCCGGCCAGCCGAGGGCCTGCGCCGGCGTCGGGCCCTCGAACGCGCGAGTAAACCACTCGCGCGTCTCGGCGCTGAACGGCGCGAGCGGATCCACCTTGCAAGGGTAGTCGCGGGGTTTCCCCTGACGGGGGCCGTGCGCGAAAGCTCAGGCCAGGAAGTAGACGAGCAGCGCGATCGCCATCACGATCGCGACGACCGCTCCCACCGCGAGCGTGACGCCGGTCAGGGCGATGAAGGGTGTCCGCGCGCTGCGGCCGCGTCCCGCCTCGCGAGCGAGCTCCTTCGGTTTCTCGACCGCGCTCTCTGCAAGCGACCTGTCGTCGTCGGGCATATCAAGTGCGTACCCGCTCTCGAGGCCCGCCAATCCCTTCGAGCGAGAGTGAGGCTCGTGTCGCTCTCGAGTAGGATCTCGGGCGTGCCGGCCACGGCCCCGGATCGTCTCTTCTTCACCGGCAACGACGAGGCCGACGAGCTGATCGCGCGCGAGCCGCTCGCACTCTTGATCGGGTTCGCGCTCGACCAGCAGGTGACCGTGCAGAAGGCGTTCTCCTCGCCGCTCGAGCTGAAGCAGCGGCTCGGCGGTTGGCTGGACGCGGCCCGGATCGCGGCCCTGCCGCCCGACGAGCTCGAGGAGCTTTTCCGCCGCAAGCCCGCGCTGCACCGCTACCCGGGCGCGCAGGCGGGGCGCGTGCAGGAGCTGTGCGCTGCCGTGGCGAGCGAGTACGGCGGTCGGGCCGAGCGCATCTGGAGCGAAGCGGTTGACGGGCGCGACCTCGAGCGGCGGTTGCTCGACCTGCCCGGAATCGGCCCGATGAAAGCGAGATCACTTCTCGCCGTGCTCGGCAAGCGCTTCGGCGTCCGGCCACCCGGCTGGGAGGAGGTGGCGCCGACGCATCCGACGCTCGGCGACGTCGACTCGCTCGAGGCACTCGATCGCTATCAGGCGGCAAAGCGGGCGTACAAGGCCTCGCTGAGGTCGAAGGCGGACTGAGATGGTTGCCCGGGAATTCGAGCGGTGCCGGCTGACGCCCCGGCACGGCGCCGGTTCGTCGAGCTCGCTCTTGCCCGGGCCTGCGGGCCTGCGCTGCGAGCACGCTATGCGTCCGGGATCGCCGGACTGGCCCCGGCGAAAACCTGTCGCCTGCCCCGCCTGAGGCTGGCGTCTGGGCCGAGCTCGGCGCCCGGCTTGGCCGCTGCCGCTTCCGAGCGGCACTCGAGTTTCCGATCGACCATCTGAGCAGGACGCTGGCCTTCCTGCTCGCCGCCTCGACGCTCGCGCTGGGCGGTGCAGCGCAGGCGCTCAGGCTCCCGGCCGCACCGCGCTGCGCGGTCTTCCCCCCCACGAATCCCTGGAATCGCCGCGTCGATCGACTCCCGGTGGCCGCGCGCTCTCAGGTTCTGATCGGCTCGATCGGCGCCGACCTCGGACTGCATCCCGACTTCGGCTCGGGCCTCTACGACGGTGGCCCGATCGGAATCCCGATCACGGTCGTCCACGGCACGCCGCGCCGCGTACGGGTGAGATTCGAGTACGCGGCCGAGAGCGATCCCGGGCCTTACCCGATTCCGGGCAACGTGCGGGTCGAAGCGGGTGACGACCGGCACGCCCTGCTCGTCGACCGCGACCGGTGCCGGCTGTACGAGCTGTACGCCCTGAGGCGGGCGCGCGGCGGTTGGCGCGCGGGCTCCGGCGCGATCTGGAACCTTCGCTCGAACCAGGTGCGCCCCGCCGGCTGGACGTCGGCCGACGCGGCTGGCCTGCCCATCCTCCCGGGCCTCGCACGCTACGACGAGGTGCGGCGAGGCGTCATCGATCACGCCCTGCGGTTCACCGTCGAGCGAACGAGGCGAGCGTACCTCTATCCCGCACGCCACTTTGCGAGCGACGCCGACGATCGGTCGCTGCCGCCGATGGGGCTGCGCCTGCGGCTACGGGCAAGCTTCGACACCCGCCCGTTTCCACGCCAGGCGCGAATCGTGCTCGAGGCGCTCAAGCGGTACGGGATGATCGTGGCCGACAACGGCACGAGCTGGTACGTGAGCGGAACTCCCGACCCGGGCTGGCGAAACGACGACCTGCACACGCTCGAGCGGGTCAAGGGGTCGAGCTTCGAGGTCGTGGACACGAGCAAGCTGCGACCGTAGCGGCCTGGATGGTGGTCTGCTCGATTCGCATTCGTGTCGTCGATCAGCCTCACCGGAGTCGCCGCAGAGCAGGTGCGAGCGCCTGAGCTTCGCGCAGAACCGGCTCGAAGAGATCACCGTGGCGCTCGACACGATCGAGGGCGGCCCGCATGCCGAGCGTCCGGGGGTCGAGCCGCTCGGTCAGCTCGTCCCATTCGAGCGGCGTGGAGACCGGCGCGCGCGGCCGGGGCCGCACCGAGTAGACAGACGCGATCGTCTTCCCCCAGGCGTTCTGGCGGTGATCGACGAGCACGCCGCGACGCTTCCGCTTCAGCCACTCGGTGGTGACGAGGCCGGGATGCTCCTCCTCCAGGCCCCGCGCGACGAGCTCGGCGAAGGCGTACGTGTCGTCGTAGGTCGACCGTCGCGTGATCGGCACGACCACGTGGATGCCGTCTGCTCCGCTCGTCTTCACCCACGAGCGCAGGTCGAGCCGCTCCAGCGCCTGCCGGAGCAGGTGAGCAACTCGCACCGACTGGGCAAAGCCGCCGTCGGGCGGGTCCAGGTCGAAAAGGACGTAGTCCGGCCGGTGAGGACGGTCGACCCGCGAGTACCACGCGTTCATGTCGATGCAGTGCATCTGCACCATCCAGAGGAGAGCCGGCTCGTCGTTGACGAGCGGGAAGTCCACGAGGCGAGACTCGCCTTCCCGGGGCCACGTGCGGAACGTCCGGGTCGGGATCCACGCCGGCATACCCTTGGGCGCCTGCTTCTGGAAGAAGCCCCCGCCGGCCGCGCCTTCGCGGTAGCGCTTCATCGTGAACGGCCGGTTCCGCAGGTGCGGAACCAGAGCGGGCGCGATCGCCCGGTAGTAGGCGAAGAGGTCGCCCTTCGTGACGCCGTCCTCAGGGAAGAGAACCCGGTCGGCCGACGAGAGCTTGACCTCCCGTGTCAGGTGCGCACCGTCCAGTTGACCCGGGCGCGCAGCGGCAGCACGAACGGCCCGTCCGGCAGGAGCTCGTCGAGGTCGCGCATGATTCGCGCGCGCTCCTCGTCAGGCCTGTGCGCGATCCAGCTGACGGACTGTGCGTACGCCAGCGCGTCATCGCGCCTCTGCACCTGCTCGTGGTCGACGGTCGCCTCGTGGATGTGACTGAACGGGCCGCGGTGGATCACCTCCGACATCGGCGGGCCCGAGCGGAACTTCGCCAGCGACGGTGCGTGCAGGCGCTCGAGGTACTCGTCGTAGGCGGCGGGAAGCGGGGAAGGCTCGCTCGGCTCGTTCCAGACGAGACAGAAGACGCCGCCCCGTCGTAGGACGCGCGCGATCTCCACGACCGCGGCGTCGTTGGCGAACCAGTGGAAAGCCTGCGCGGCGAAGACGCCGTCAACGGACGCGTCGGGCAGCGGGATCGACTCCGCGGCGCCTGCGATCGCGGTCGCGCCGGGAACGACGTGCTCCAGAATCGCGCGCATCCCGTCGAGCGGCTCGACGGCGAGGACGCGGGCGTACCGCTGCGTCAGGACCCGCGTGAGCTTCCCCGTGCCGGCGCCGAGGTCGAGCACCTCGGCGTCGCCGCCGAGCGGCAGCAGGTCGAGCATTGCGACGGGGTACGTCGGGCGCCCGCGCTCGTACTCGACGGCAGCCCCGTCGAAGCTACACGCAGGATCGACCAACGCGTCTCAGCTGACGCCGGCAAGCAGGAAGGCCCGGTTCTCCCTCAGCATCTCGCGCGCGATCACCAGCCGCTGGATCTGGTTCGTGCCCTCGTAGATCTGGGTGATCTTCGCGTCGCGCATCATCCGCTCGACCGGGTACTCCTGGATATAGCCGTAGCCGCCGAGGATCTGGACTGCGTCCGTCGTCACCTCCATCGCGACGTCGGTGCAGGCGAGCTTGGCCATCGCGGAGGCCTTCGTCAACGCAGGCCCGTCGACCCCCTCGTCGATCATCGCCCCGATCTTGTACAGCAGCAGGCGCGCTCCCTCGCACTTCGTCTCCATGTCCGCGAGCATCGCGCCGATCAGCTGGTGCTGCGCGATCGGCTTGCCCATCGTCTCTCGTTGCTTCGCGTAGTCCAGCGCGTAGTCGGTCGCTCCCTGCGCCAGGCCGAGCCCCTGCGCGGCGATCCCCGGTCTCGAGCGGTCGAGCACCCGCATCGCGATCCGGAAGCCGTCGCCCTCCTCGCCGAGCAGGGCATCGGCCGGAACCCGGCAGTCGCTGAAGAAGATCTCGCCCGTCGTCGAGCCCTTGATCCCCATCTTCGGCTCGATGCGGCCCACCTCGAACCCGGGTGCATCGGACTCGACGGCGAACGCCGAGATACCCGAGTGGCCGGCCTGGGGATCGGTCTTGGCGAAGACGACGTAGAGACGCGCGACGCCGGCGTTCGTGATGAAGCGCTTCGACCCGTTGATGACGTACTCGGCTCCCTGCCGGCTCGCCTCCGTCCGCATCGCCGCCGAGTCCGAGCCCGACCCGGCCTCGGTCAGGGCGTACGCGGCGAGCCACTCGCCGCTTGCGAGCGGAGGCAGCCAGCGGCTCTTCTGCTCATCGCTCCCGACCAGCTTGATCGCCAGGGAGCCGAGCTCCTGCACTGCGAGGATCAGTCCGGTCGTGGCGCAGACCTTCGAGATCTCCTCGATCGCCACGAGCAGCATCAGCGCCCCGGTGCCGGTGCCGCCGTACTCCTCGGCGAAGGGGAGGCCGAGCAGCTCGTGACCCCGCAGGAGCTCGACCATGTCCCACGGGAACTGCTGCGACTTGTCGATGTCGGCCGCGCGTGGGGCGATGTGCTCGCGCGCCAGCGAGCGGACAACGTCCCTGATTTGCTGCTGCTCGTCGGTGAGCGGCTCGTACGCCACCGCCCGATTCTAGTGTCCCGTTCCAGAAGTGCGGCGCGCCCGGCACCTCGCAAAGCGGCGCCGGATCTGCGTCCTCGGTCGCACCCGTATCCGTCGCGTCCGCGCGGGACACGGCTCCCTGCGTCCTTGCCCGGCTTGCTTTTCGCGCGCCGGGATCATCACCTAACCTCTGGCACGGGACACTGGGGCTGCTCGAGCTGGACCGTCTCGACCTCCTTGCCTTCTTGGCCCGAGACGACAGTCATCACCCCGAGTACTCGAACGTCGAGGCGTAGCCGCAGGTGCCGTTGAACCTGAACGCAAGGAGCTCGTCGGACACCGTCAGCTCGGACGCGACGAGCTCCTCCCCCGCACGGTCGTGGCCAGGGATCACGCACGTGACGGTCGCATCGCCTGGAACGGTGCTGGAGATTCGAACGGTCATCGTCTCGCCCACGCGAAACCACCCACGCCTCGGCGTGTGGTCGACCTCGATTCGCGCCGGCCGAAGGGCGAGGAGGTGACTCGGCTTGAACGCCCACGGGAAGTGCTCGACCACGGTGCCTTCCGCCCTGCCGGTGAAGATGTCCGCGAGCGCATCCCGCTGGTCCCGGTCTCCGCGCTCGTCGACGAAGAGGAGAAAGCTCCACGGGGAGCCTTGCTCGTCGTCGCTATAGCGACCCGCGAGGGCGACGTTCAGCCCAGTCAGCGGCGTATCCCCTGCCTGTCCCTCCTGAATATGCCACGAGAGAGCGCCGAGGCATTCGCCGTACGTCGATCGGCCGCCGAGGACGCCGTCGACCCGCCGGCACGGGCAGATCGCTTCGCAGTTGCAGCTCTCGAGGTACGTGCCCGCAACGCGCCAGGAACCGAGCGCCACCGTCATTGCATCTCTCCTCCTTGCTTCCTCCACTGCCCGCCCCGCCAGGAGCGCGCAAAAGGCTGAGTATGAGCTACGTTCGCCTCCGTGATCCTCGAGAACGGCGTGGTGCGAACGATGGACGCGGCTCTTCCGACGGCCCGCGCGCTCGCGATTGCGGGTGAATGGGTCGCAGGCGGCGTTGGCACACACGAGCGAGCGCTGGCGACCCCCGACCGGATCGACCTCCGCGGCCGCTGCGTGGTGCCGGGCTTCACCGACTCCCACGTGCACTTTCCCTCCTGGGCGGTCGCGCGTAACGAGGTCAGGCTCGAGGGCGCCCGGTCGCTCGAGGAAGCTGTCAGGCGCGTCGCCGGTGCGGTCGCGACTGCTTACGCGGGGCGCTGGGTTCGAGGCCGCGGCTGGCGCGACGGCGACTGGTCGCCGAGCGGCGAGCCGACAAGCGCGGTGCTCGACCCGGTCAGCGGAGACGTCCCGGTCACACTGACCGCACGGGACGGCCACTCGCTCTGGCTCAACTCGTCGGCGCTCGCCGCAGCGAAAGGCGACCTTGCCGTCGAGGGCGGCGTCGTCGAGCTCGACGCGCGCGGCGAGCCGACGGGGGTGCTGCGCGAGGAGGCAGCCTGGCGGTTTCGCGAACGCCACGTGCTCGTTTCCGACGACGAATACGTGGACGCCATGCGAAGCGGTATGAGGCTCGCGAACGAGCGAGGCGTCACGGCCGTGCACGACAAGGACGGGTGGCTGGGCGCCCTCGGTTTCTGGCAGCGGCTCGAAGCCGAGGACGCGCTGACCCTGCGCGTCTGGCAGTCGCTGCCGCACGAGCGCCTCGACGAGCTCGCGCGGCTCGGGCTGCGGAGCCCCTTCGGGGGTCCACTTCTGCGGCTCGGCTACCTCAAGGTCTTCATGGACGGCACGCTGGGTTCGCGGACCGCGCGCCTGCTCGACGGGTCGGGCGTAGAGATCACGAGCGGCGACGAGCTCGCTGAGATCGTTCGGCGCGCGGCGGCCGCGGGATGGCCGGTCGCAGTCCACGCGATCGGCGACAGGGCGAACCGCGAGGCACTCGACGCCTTCGAGCGAACGCGAGCCGCCTGGGAGCCACTGGGCCTGCGCCACCGCATCGAGCACGCGCAGCTACTCGCGCCGGACGACGTGCGGCGATTCGCCGACCTCGGTGTTGCAGCCTCGGTGCAGTTCAGCCATGCCCCGTCTGATCGCGATGTGGCCGAGCGCTTCTGGATGGGCGAGACCGGCAGGGCGTATGCGTACCGCTCGCTGCTGGGAGCAGGGGCCCTGCTCGTGAACGGCTCGGATGCGCCGGTCGAGGAGCTGGATCCGCTCGCCGGCATCCGCGCAGGCGCGCTGCGCACGCTCGACGACCGGGCGGCATGGCATCCCGAGCAGGCGATCAGCGCCCAGGAGGCGCTCGCGGCGACGACCGTGAGCCCGGCCTGGCTCAGCCGCGACGAGCACCGCCGCGGCAAGCTTCTGCCAGGCTACGTGGCCGACCTGGTCGTGCTCGACCGTGACCCCATTACGTGCGCGCCTGCCCAGCTGGCGGAAGTCACCGTGGTCGCCACGATGCTCGCGGGGCGGTGGGTGTATGGCGCTCCCCCGTGGGGCTAAAGGCGATCAAGGTTCGCGCATGCTCGTGTTCGCGCGGCGGCGGCGCAGGTGGGATTAGCGGCGCCGAGGCGGTACAATCCGTGTTCATGCGCACGATGAAGGCCGTACATGATGGGAGCTGCTCCGTCGCCGCGTGCGCCGAGATCGTCGGCGCCAAGTGGACGGCGCTGCTCCTGCACGATCTGTCGGAAGGATCCCGGCGATTCTCGGAGCTCGAGCACTCGTGCGCCGGCATCAGCCCGCGCACCCTGTCGGAGCGCCTGCGCGCGCTCGAGGACGACGAAATCGTCGTGCGTCGGAGCTACTCCGAGTCGCCGCCGCGGGTCGAGTACGAGTTGACCGAGAAGGGTGAGGCGCTGCTGCCGATCATCGCGGAGATGCGCCGCTTCGGACGGAGCTGGCTGATCGAGAGCGCCCCCGTGCCGGCGTAGAGCGAGCTCTCGGTCCGACCCGTCGCGCCCGCCGCATGTAGACGGAGAAGCCCTGACCGGCAGCCGGAGAGAATCGGCAACGCACGGTTACGATCGGGACATGCGCGAGGTCCGGATCGAGCGCGATGGCGCGACTTCACGAGCTTGACGGTCCTGCACTCCTGTCGCGCCGACCGCCGGAGACAGGGCCTCCGGTAAGGTTTCCGCGCCCGATTGCCAGGCGTGTACAACGAGCCCGGCCCGCCACGAGTGGCGGGCCGGGCGAGAGAGAAGTGGCCTTCCCGGGAAGCCGGGCTAGTGGGCTGCTCGGTGTACGCGAGCCGGGCCGAACCAGCTGCGAGAGCCGTCCAGGTTGATCGCCTGCAGCCAGTACCTTGCTCCGACGGCGCGACTGCCCCGGAGGGACCGGTCGACAAAGGCGTAGCTGTGTCCGCGGGCGTTCGAGGCCGCCGTGATGATGCGCTTGTTCACGCGGGCACGCTTGCCGTGTACCTGACGATAGATGTTGAAGCCGGCGAGCTCGGACTCCGAAGCGGTCTGCCACTTCAGCATGACGCCGGTCTTCGAGGCATTCGCCTTGAACTCGCGGAAGGTGACAGCTACCGACGGGGCGCTCAGGCTGGCGGCGCAGGCCGACGACGACACGATGATGTCCTGTGCCGCAGCGAGGGCAGTGGCCGCGAGGCTGATGTGGATTGCATTCACGGTGATCGAGCTGCCGTTCACGGTCTGCTCGTTGAGCGTGATCGTCCCGAGCAAGCCGCCGAGGGGGTTCAGGATGACCGCGACCGATCCGGTGGGCAGCGCGGTGAAGACAAGCGGCACCCCCAGGAAGGTCGCGTTGAGGTTCGCGACCGAACTGCTTCCCGTCGGCGTGCCATTGATGTCCACGCTGCAGGTGCTCGTAACGACGGTCGATGTCAAGTTGAGGCTGAGCGGAACGACCAGCGTTCCGAGGTTGGCAGCCACGGCGAGGTCATTGACCGTGGCCGTGCTGGTCGGGCCTGTCGTCGTATCTCCGGTGCTGCTGACCGAGATGATGCCGGTCGAGAGAATGCCGCCGGCGGCCACTGTTGCTCCCGAGCTCGAGCCGCCCGGTGGCAGCACGACGTCCTGAATGGGCGTAGTCGACACGATCGTGCCGCTCACTTTGACGCCATAGGCCTCGCCGCTGACGGACGTCAGCGCGGCCGAGGCTGCACCGGCGCTCCCGAGAGCGACGGCAGCAACAGCGGCGAGCGCCGCCAGGCCCCTCAAGGGCAGTTTGCCCTTCTTCATGATTGTTCCTCCTTCATCTGGCTCCGGCTGACGCGAACTCTCGAGCGCCCGGAGCCGGGCCACGCCCGAAGGCTTGTTTGCGGCCAGAGTCGGCCGCTGAGTGCCAAACGATGCGGAAGCTCCGCGGAGCGGAGGCGCGACTCGGAGGCGGGGCTGAAGTGGCCACACCGCCGGAGGCATCGTTGCAGGAAGACGAGAGCGAGCCCTCGTTACCATAATTGTCCTTGTTGTCCCTCGATTGAGCTACAGAACTTGTCGAGAGTCTTATATCCCCGTCCCCCAAAAGGGGCAAATGGCCGATTCAATATTTACATTTTCATTACTAATATGGTCGTTTCCTAGCGAGCCGGCACAAAACAGCTAGAAAGTGCTGACTGGTGGGGGAAATTCAGAGTTGCGGGAGCGCTGCGAACGCTGTCAGCAGCTCGCGAGCCGTCTCGACCCCCAGCGGCAGATACTCGAGTAGCAGGCGCTCGTTCGGCGAGTGAATGTTCGCTCCCGGGAGGCTGAAGCCGGTCAGAACAGCAGGTATGCCCTTCGCCTCGAGCGCCGCCATGATCGGGAGCGTGCCTCCGCTGCGAACGAGCAGGGGGCGGGCTCCCACGGTGCGCTCGAAGACCTCCGAGGCAAGGCGAATCGGCGCCGCATCCGGGTCGACACGGCCCGGCGGATTCGCCGCGATCCGGGTGAGATCGAGGCTTGCGCCCGCAGGGGCGCCGCGCCGGAGCAGCGCCTCCACGGCAGCGCTCATGGTCTCGACGTCTTGGCCGGGGGCAAGCCGGACGCTGAAGTTCGCCCGCGCCGTGACGGGGATGGACGTGTTGACGAGTCCGGGCTTGCCGCCAAGGATCCCGTTCACGTCGATCGACGGCTCGGCGCTCGTTCGCAGGTAGAACTCCGCGGCGGCCGCGGGATCGTAGGGCATTGCCCCTTCCTGAAAAAGCATTTGCTCCCCCGGAGTCTGCTCGTCCCAGTCGGCGCGCTCCTCGGGGGAGAGCGGCCGGATCTCCTGCCGAAGCTCCTCAGGGAGCCGGCCGGCGCGCGGCAGCAGCGCCCCGAGCGCTTGTACGAGCGCATGGGTCGCGTTCAGCGCCGCGTTCCCGAACATGCCGGAGTGAAGGTCGCGCTCGCCCGTCCGCACGCGCAGATCGAAGTTGAGGATGCCGCGTGTGGCGATGGCGAGCGCCGGCAGCCCGCGCCGCTCCATGCCCGAGTCGAAGATGATGCAGGCGTCCGCCCCTCGCTCGTCCTCGGCGAGGAAGTCGACGATCGAGTGGCCGCCGATCTCCTCCTCCCCGTCGCAGGCGATCCGAACGTTGACGGGGAGCGCGCGCTCGGCCGCCAGGAGCGAGGCCGCCTTGAGGAGCATGTACAGCTGGCCCTTGTCGTCGGCGACGCCGCGCCCGTAGAGCCACTCGCCACGGACGCTGGGCTCGAACGGCGGGCTCTCCCACTCGTCGAGCGGCGCGGCCGGCTGAACGTCGAAGTGACCGTAGAGAAGCACGGTCGGGACGCCGGCGCCCCCCTGGGAAGCGGCGATCTCGCCGATGACCAGAGGCTGCGCGGTCGTGGGCAGGATCTCCGCGGTCCCGCCCGCGGCGCGGACGAGCTCCGCCACCCAATCAGCCGCTCGGCGCACGTCCCCGGCATGCTCCGGGTCGGCGCTGACGCTCGGAATACGCAGGAGCTCGGAGACCTCGTCGAGCCAGGCCCGGTTCACCGGGGCAGTCTAATGGGAGCTCGCCGCGAGTCCTCGAAGCGACACCGCAAGCGGCGCCTACGCGACGTCCTGCAGCTTCTGCGCCTGGGCCAGCGCCCGCAGCTTCGTCAGCGTGTGACTCTCGATCTGGCGCACGCGCTCACGCGTCACGTTGAAGGCCTGGCCGACCTCGTCCAGTGTGCGCGGCTGCTCCCCGGCCAGGCCGTAGCGAAGCTCTAGCACGCGCCGCTCTCGAGGAGAGAGCTGGGCGAGCAGCTTGCGCAAAGCCTCGTTTCGGAGCACAAGCTCGGCCGCCTCCTCGGGCAGTGGCTCCGACTCGTCGGTCAGGAAGTGCCCGAACTCCGACTCGTCGTCGTCGCCGACCGGCTTCTCGAGCGAGACTGGCGCCTGCGCCAGGCGCCGGATCTGCGTCACCTCCTCCACCAGGAGATCGAGATCGCGCGCGATCTCGGTCACGATCGGCTCGCGCCCCAGCTCTGCGCGCAGCTTTCGCTCCGAGCGCGTGATCTTGTTCAACTTCTCGACGACGTGCACCGGCATCCGGATCGTCCGCCCCTTGTCCGCGAGCGCGCGGGCGACTGCCTGCCGGATCCACCACGTGGCGTAGGTGGAGAACTTGAAGCCCTTGCGGTGATCGAACTTCTCCGCCGCGCGAACGAGCCCGATCGTTCCCTCCTGGATCAGGTCGAGGAACGGAAGGCCCTGGTTTCGGTACCGCTTCGCGATCGAGACGACGAGGCGCAGGTTCGCCTCCACCATCGCCTGCTTGGCGCTGTGGTCGCCGCGCTCGATCCGCTTTGCGAGCTCGACCTCCTGCGCGGCGCTCAGCAGCGGCACCCTGCCGATCTCCCGCAGGAAGAGCTGGAGCGCGTCGGTTGCAAGCTCGCGCTCGTCCACATCGATCGCGAGCTCCCGCTCGAGCGTCTGCTCGGCCGGCGCGAGCTCGATCTGCAGCTCGGCGAGCGCCTCGTAGAAGTCGTCGATCTCGCTCGCCTCGGGCTGCAGCCGCTCGAGGACGAGCGCCACGTCGTCGGCGCCGAGAATCCCTTCCTCGCGTCCGCGCTCGAGCAACGGCCGCATCTCCTCGCTCTCGAGCAGCTCGCTCGTGGGGCGCCGCGAGACGGAACGCTTCTGCGGGTGGGTGGAGCTGGCGCCTGGGTCGATCACCTGCTCGTGTGCCATTCCCTCACCTTCTCGAGTGCGCCGGAACTCTCTCACGTGAAGCGGACGAACGCCAGAGGTAGGGCGGCTTAGCTCGGAGCTTCACGCATCCTACTACGCTCCAAGACCGGCGAGGAACCGCTTTGCTTCCCGCCCCGGGCGCGATCGTGGCTGCGCTGCCGCTGCCAACCTCAGTTGACGCTTGCCGGCGTCGACCTCCCGGACCCACAGCAGGAGAAGGCCGAGGTGGAAGCGGACGCTCGCGGAGTGCGGGTATCGCCCGGAGAGTGGCCCGAGCCGGGCGAATGCGCGCTGGGGACGGCTCTTGTCGAACAGTCCGACGGCGTACGCCACCTGCGCGTCGACGTCGTTCGGGGCCTGCACGAGCGCAAGGGCGAACTCGTGGGCGGCCGAGCGTGGGCGGCCGAGGTTCTCGAGCGCGATGCCGTACAGGATGTGCGCCTGCTCGCCGCCGTGCCGGGCGCCCCGTCGTAGGGAGCGAAAGCGCATCGCCGGCGAGAGCGCGGCGAGCGAGCGCGGCGGGGAGAAACTGGGCACGAACGGCGGCAGACCCGGAGCGAACCCGGGGTGCAGGAGGCTGCCAGCCTGCACAGCCGACGGAGAGTCGGGCGCCAGCCGAACTGCGGCGCGCCACGAGGCAGCAGCGCCGTGCGGCTTTCCTTCGCACGAGAGCGCGAGCCCGAGGTGCAAGCGCACCACGGCGCTTCGCGGATGCGAGCGCGCAAGGCCGGCGAGCCTGCCTGGAGCGCCCTGACCGGCGACCGCTGAGCCGACACGGGCCTGAAGCGAGGGGATGCGCGCGAACAGCCGTCCGGCCGCCGAGCGACCGGCCTGGCTCCGGCCGGCGTTCTCATATGCGAGCGCTGCCCGGCGGAGCGCGCGCGCATTGGCGTCGTTCCGCAGGCCGGTGTCGAGCACGAGGGGGATGCCCCTGGGGCAGGCGGCGCGTCGAGGCTCAGGGCGGGCGGTGCTCGACGATTGGAGCACCGCGGCACCGACAGCGACCGCAGCGGCGGCGGCGGCCGAGGCGGCGACGACGAGAGCGATTCGCATGCGCGCGCTCACGGGCTCGACGATAGCGCTCGGGCTTGATCGATGACCGTGCCACCACTCTCCGCTCTGCTTGCGGCCGCCCTGCCGCTCGACCGTACTCCCTCGCTATACTTTCGAAACTAATGGCCTCCTACCGCGAGCTCCTCCGGCAGACGAAGGGCGAGATCGACGAGATCTCGGCTGCGGACGCCGCCGCCCTCTCGGAGCCCGCCTTTCTCGACGTGCGCGAGCAGGACGAATGGAACGAAGGACATGTCCCCGGTGCGGTTCATGTCCCGCGCGGTTCCCTCGAGTCCCGGATCGAGACCTCATTGCCCGATCGCGAGGGCCAGGTGGTCGTCTACTGCGCTGCGGGCAATCGCTCGGCGTTCGCCGCAAAGACTCTCGGCGAGCTCGGCTACGAGAACGTCGTTTCCCTACGAGGAGGGTTCACCGACTGGAAGCGGAACGGCTACCCGACGCAGTTGCCCCGATCACTCGATGCGGCTCAACGATCTCGCTACAGCCGGCACCTACTGATCCCCGAGGTCGGGGAGGCGGGACAGGCGAAGCTCCTCGACTCATCGGTGCTCTTGATCGGCGCGGGCGGCCTCGGCTCCCCCGCCTCGCTCTATCTCGCCGCCGCGGGCGTCGGCCGGCTGGGAATCGTGGACGAGGACGTGGTCGACGCTTCCAATCTGCAGCGCCAGATCGTGCACTCGACGCACACGCTCGGCGAGCCCAAGGTCGACTCGGCCAAAGCCGCGATCGAGGCGCTCAATCCTGATGTCGAGGTCGTCCCTTATCGCGAGCGGCTCACGTCCGACAACATCGACCGAATCCTTTCGGACGGCTGGGATCTGATCGTCGACGGGGCCGACAACTTCCCGACCCGCTACCTCGTCAACGATGCCTCCGTCTGGCACGACGTGCCCGTCGTCCACGGGTCGATCTATCGCTTCGAGGGTCAAGTGACAGTGTTCAAGCCGGGCGCCGGCCCGTGCTACCGCTGCCTCTTCCCGACCCCGCCGCCACCGGAGCTGGCACCGAGCTGCGCGGAAGGAGGCGTCCTCGGCGTGCTGCCGGGCATCGTCGGCTCGCTGCAGGCGAACGAGGCGCTGAAGCTCGCGCTCGGAATAGGCGAGCCGCTCGTGGGCCGCCTCCTTCTCGTCGACGCCCTCGCCACCGAGTTCACCGAGGTCTCGCTCCGACAGGATCCGGCCTGCCCCGTCTGCGGCGAGAACCCGAGCATCACCGAGTACGTCGACTACGTCGAGTTCTGCGCGGCTCCGGTTGCCGGGACCTTTTCGTGAGCCGCGTCCGGATCCCACCGATGCTCCGCGTCGAGACCGGCGGCGAGCGCGAGGTCTCGACCGACGGCGGTACCGTGCGCGAGGTGGTCGACGGACTGGTCGAGCGCTTCCCCCCACTCGAAGCGCAGCTCTACGAGAACGGCGAGCTGGCGCCCTTCGTCAACGTGTACGTCGAGGGCGAGGACGTCCGCACCCGCGACGGCCTCGACACTGTCGTGCCGGAAGGCTCGACGGTCATTCTCCTGCCGGCAATGGCCGGTGGCGTCTAACACCTCGAAGCTGACGCCCTCGCTCCTCGGCCTGGTGGGCGGCACACCGCTCGTCGAGCTGGGGAGGCTTTCGCCGGCCGGCGTTCGGGTGTACGCGAAGCTCGAGGGGCAGAACCCGACCGGTTCCATCAAGGACCGCATCGCAAAAGCGATGGTCGAGGCGGCCGAGCAGGCTGGCGAGCTCGAGCCCGGCCGGGAGTTGCTCGAGCCGACCAGCGGGAACACCGGAATCTCGCTTGCTCTCGTCGCGAAGCTCAAGGGGTACGGGCTGACGTGCGTGATGCCCGAGAACGCGACGGAGGAGCGTAAGCGGCTGCTCGAGCTGTACGGGGCTAAAATCGTCTTCTCACCGGCCGCGGAAGGCTCGAACGGCGCCGTTCGTCTCGCCTTGGAGCTGGCCGAGCGCGAGCCGCGCTTCTTCATGCCATTTCAGTATGCGAACCGGGCGAACGTCCAGGCCCACTACGAGGGGACCGGTCGGGAGATTGCGGAAGCGCTCGACCGCGTGGACGTACTCGTCGCGGGCCTCGGTACGGGCGGGACGCTGATGGGCACGGGGGAGCGGCTGCGCGAACGCTTCCCCGACGTGGTCGTCGCCGCGGCCGAGCCGCAGCCGGGTGATCCCGTCATGGGCCTGCGGTCGCTCGATGACGGCTACGTGCCCCCGATCCTCGACCTTTCGAAGCTCGACCGGAAGATGCTGGTGTCGAACGAGGAGTCGGTCGTGGCGATGCGGGCGCTGCTCGACGCCGAGGGCATCTTCGCCGGAGTCTCGAGCGGAGCGGTGATCCACGTCGCGCTCCGCCTTGCAGCCGGGCTCGAGCCGGACGCCGTGGTCGTCGCCGTGCTCGCCGACGGCGGATGGAAGTACCTTTCGGCCGATTTCTGGACGGCCCCCGACATCGAGACGTCGATGGAGCGGTCTATCTGGTGGTGATCTCCGAGGACGTGCGCCACGCCCTCGAGGAGCATGCGCGCGGGGAGGAGCCGAACGAGGCCTGCGGCGTACTCGTACTCCGTGGCGAACAGGCCCTTCGCTACGAGCCCGGACGGAACGCGGCCGCGTCGCCCTACCGCTTCGAGCTCGAGCTCCCGCCCGACATCTGGTTTCTCGAGGACGACGGCTACGAGCTTGCGGTCTTCCACTCGCACCTGTCGTCACCACCGCGCCCGTCGCGGACGGACGTCGAGAACATCGGGCTCTGGGAAGGCCGCCCCTACGTGATCCTCTCCCTCGGAACCGGTGAGCTCCGATCCTGGCGGATCAGGGACGGCCGGATCGAGGCAGACGACCTGGGCTAGAAAGCCGGGGATGATTCTCCTTGCCCGAGCACTCGCCGCGTCGGCTGCCCTCGCTACTGTTGCCGGCTGCGGCGGATCGAAGGGCGAGCCAATCGCGGTGGGCTCGACGATCGCGGTGCTCCCAAAGCCCGCCCGCTGTGCCGAGACGTACACGATCGACGGCACGATCGTCGCCGTCTCGGGCAGGCGAATCCGTGTTGAGATCGAGGACGCCGGCGGAGCCGGCGAGGGTCGGATCGCGACGGTTGCCGCCGTCCGGCTCCCGCCCGGCCAACACCGCCCCGCCCGACTGCGAAGTGGCGCTCGCATCAGGGCAAGCGTCCACGACTGCGGCTCGGTGCTGGTCGCTGAGCGGCTGTTCCGGTAGGGCCGAAGCGAGAGCGGCCGTCCACTCAGGTCAGAGAAGACGGCCGCAGAGCGCGCGAAGCGGACTACTTGACGGTGAAGGATCCCTTCATCGCGGCCGCGTGCGGATCACACACGTAGGTGTACTTCCCCTTCTTGAGCGTGACCGTGTAGCTCTTCGTGCCCTTGAACGGGACCTTGCTGATCTCCTTGTTCACGCCAGGTCCGCGCAGGTGGAAGTTGTGGATGTCCGACTTGTCGCTGACCTTGATCGTGTACTTGCCGGCCTTGAGGCTCTTCACCGACTTGCCGCCCATCTTGAGCGTGATGGTGAAGCCGGGACCGACGGTCCCCTGCAATGTCGTGGTCGACATCGCCGACGCCGGCGCGAGCACGACGAGCGCGGTGACCGCGCTCGCAAACAGAAACCGGAAACGCTTCATTGATCTCCTCGGTTAGCAGGTTCGATGTTCTCGAACCAGGATACGCGCCGGATGCCGTCTCGGATCGCCCGAACCCTCGCTACACGGCCTCCCCTCCCAGCCCGGGCTCGCCTCCCACGAGCTCGACCTCCAGACGCTCGATCCGCGGCCCCTCGACCTCCGTCACGTTGAAACGAAGCCCGTCCCACAGCACCTCGTCCCCTCGCTCAGGCGCCCTGCCCAGCTGACCGAAGACGAACCCGGCGACGGTGTGGTAGTCCTCGACCGGCAGCTCCTGGCGGAAACGGTCGTTGAACTCGTCGATCGAGTACGTGCCCGTGACTCGGATTCGGCCGGCGCCAAGCTCCTCGACCGAGTCCTCGGGAAGGTCGTGCTCGTCCTCGATCTCGCCGACGATCTCCTCGAGCAGGTCCTCGAGCGTGACGATGCCCTGCATCGCCCCGTACTCGTCGACCACGATCGCCATGTGCTGATTCGTGCGCTTGAACTCTGCGAGCAGCGCATCGAGCTGCTTCGTCTCGGGAACGAGGTACGCGGGCCGAACGAGCTCCTCGAGGTGAACCTGCACGATTCCGCGGTCGTAGAGCGCGGAGAAGAGGTCACGCACGTGCAGGACGCCGATGACGTCGTCCAGCGAGTCGCGGTACACCGGGTAGCGCGTGTACGGGGAGTCGATGACGGCGGCGAGCGCTTCCTGCGTCGGCAGCTGAACCGAGAGCGCCACTACCTCGGGCCGGTGCGTCATCACGTCCGAGGCCTCCTTGTCGGCAAACTCGAACACCTTGTCGATCAGCTCGCGCTCGTCCTGCTCGATCTCGCCCTGCTCGCTCGAGCGGGAGAGCAACATGCGCAGCTCGACCTCCGAGAGCGCCTCGTCCTCCCCGCCCGGCGGCTCGAGCCGGAAGACGCGCAGCACGAACTCGGTCGAGCGCTGCAGGATCCAGATCAACGGGCGAAAGACGATGAAGAAGCCGCGTACAGGCGTGGAGACGGCAAGCGCCACGACCTCGGAGTGGCGCAGCGCGACGCCTTTCGGCACGAGCTCGCCGATCACGACGTGGAGGAACGTGATCACGAGGAAGGCGAGCGCGAAGGCGACCACTCCGGCCAGAACGGGGTCCATCAGGCGAGCGAGCACCGGCTCGCCGAGTGCGCCGATCGCCAGGCTCGTCGCCGTTACGCCCAGCTGCATGGCCGCAATGAAGCGGGGCGGGTCCTGGATGATCTTGAGCACCGCTCGCGCGCGACGGTTGCCGCCGTGCTGCAGCTCCAGGATGCGAGTCCTGCGCGCCGTGACGAGTCCGTACTCGGCCGCGACGAAAAAGCCGTTCAGCAGCACGAGCACGCCCACGAGCGCGAGTTGCAGAAGAAGGCTCACGTCCGCTCCTCCTCGCGGGAGGGACGTCTAGGGATCTCGTCGTCCACCAAGGATCGCGGATCAGTATAGGGGAGCTTCCGGCCGCGCTCGCTCTGTGCACGAACGTATGTTCTATACTCGTGCCATGCGCCCCGTCTACCGGGAAGAGCCTTGCAAGAGCGCGCTCAACCGCGTGAAGGGCATGCCGTTCGGGTGGTCACTGAACCCGTACATGGGCTGCGCCCATCGCTGCACGTTCTGCTACGTCCGCGGTTTCGAGCGGCGCGCCGACCGTCCCTCCGACGACCGCTACGGACGCACGGTTCGCGTGAAGACCAATGTGGCGGTGGTGCTCCGAAGCGAGCTCGCCCGTCCGTCGTGGCAAGGCGACGGGGTCGCGGTCGGAGCCGCGACAGACCCCTACCAGCCGGCGGAGGGACGCTACCGCCTGACGCGAGCGTGCATCGAGGCGCTCGCCGACGTGCGGAACCCGTTCAGCCTGATCACTCGCGGGCCGCTGATCGTGCGCGACATCGACGTGCTCCAGCAGGCGGCCGCGCGCGCCTCCGTGCAGGTCACCTTCTCCGTCCCCACCCTCGACGACGATGTCTGGCGGACGACCGAGCCGGGCACGGCTCACCCACGCCAGCGCTTGCGCGCAGTTCGGCGACTCGTGGAGGCGGGCCTCCAGGTGGGCGTCGGGATGGCTCCCATCCTGCCCGGGCTCTCCGACCGGCCCGAGCAGCTCGCCGAGGTCGTCCGCGCGACGCGCGAGGCGGGCGCGACCGGCGTCTGGGTCAATCTCCTCTACCTGCGCCCGGGCACGCGCGAGCACTTTCTCGAGCAACTGGCACGCGACTGGCCCGAGCAGCTGGAGTCGTACGAGCGGCTCTATGCCGGACGCGCGTACCTGCGGCGGGAGCAGATTGAGCCCGTTCGCGCCCAGGTGGCCAAGCTCCGCCGCCGCTTCGAGATCCGCGACCGCCGGGCATTCCGGATCGAGCCCGCCGCAGAAGGGCAGCAGCTCTCCTTGGCAATCTGACCGATCTGTGTCACAGTCAGCACGGGCATCGTGGAGTTGCCCTCCTCGTCTGCCATCCGACTCCAAGGGGGAAAACGCATGCGGAAGCTGTTCGGAATCGCGGTCGTTGGTGCGCTCCTAGCCGTAGTGAGCGCGCCAGCCGCCCTCGCCACCCATTCTTGGGGCGGGTACCACTGGGCTCGCACGAGCAACCCGTTCACGGTGAAGCTGGGCGACAATATGGACGGAACGTGGGATCCGTACCTCAAGCAGACGTCGATCGACTGGACGCAGTCCACCGTCCTCGACACGACCATCGTGCCGGGCGGCTCGCGGAACAAGCGCTGCTCGGCCACCTCCGGCCGCGACGAGGTGTGTAACGCCTCGTACGGCAACAACGGCTGGCTCGGCCTCGCGTCGATCTGGCTGTCGAGCGGCACCACGCACATCACGCAGGGCACGGTGAAGGTGAACGACACCTACTTCAGCCAGGCCGCCTACAACAACACAAGCGAGAAAGAGCACGTGGTGTGCCAGGAGGTCGGGCACACGTTCGGTCTCGACCACCAGAGCACCGACGGATCGTCGCTCAACACGTGCATGGACTACTACCACAACACGAGCGACTCGGACACGAAGAGCACGACGCCGAACCAGCACGACTACGACGAGCTGGGGATCATCTACACGCACTTGGACTCGTCGACGACGATCGGCTCGACAGTCGGGCGGCTTCCAGACGCGGTTCCCGACTGGGCCGCCGCCTCCCAGAAGGAGTCGAAGTACGTCGACAGGCTGCCGAACGGCGACACGCTGATCACATTCGTGATCTGGGCCAACCCGATCCACAGTCCCTTCTAGAGCAGACGTCGGAAAAGCCGGGCTCCCGCCTGGGCGCCCGGCTTTTCGGCGGGCCTCCCCGCCTCCGCCTCGGCTTGAGCTGACTTTGTAAGATCGACCCGTGGCCGAGGGCACGTACCTGCTCTTCCTCTCGAGGCCGACCGGCTATGAGCTGCGCGAGCGCGAAGGCGACCCGCCGGCGGTGGGCGACGAGCTCGCCGACGGCGAGCTTCAGCTTCGAGTGATCAAGGTCGCGCCGTCACCACTGCCAGCGGACGCTCGGCTCTGCGCCTACTCCGACGCCGTCAGCTGAGAGCCGCCTCAGCCGCAAGACGTCCGAAGACGAGCGCAGCGGCCAGGCCGCTCGCGTAGCCGCCGGTCGCGATCCCGCCCGCGTCCGCTCCCGCCGCGAACAACCCGTCCACCGGCGAGCCATCCAGGCGGAGAACGCGCGCGCTCGGATCGATCCGCAGACCGCCGATCGTATGTGTGATCCCGGGCTGCACGCGGACACCGAGGACCGCCTCTTGAGGGACGGGGAACGGAAGCTCGGGCGCCGGCAGGACAGTGCCGCCGAGCGCCGCCGCCCGGTCGACCATCATCCGCGAGCTGCGCCCGCGCATCTCCGCCCGGAGCCCGCGATCGGCGAGGATGTACCAGGCGGCCGCGCCGGGCTGTCGGGCCGTCGCCTGCACCACCTCCGTCTCGGACCACGACACGGGCGCCTCGAGGAACTCATCGCCGGCTTTGTTCAGGACGAGCGCGTGCCGCGCGTAGAGCTGGGCGGCGCCGACGAATTCCGAAGGAGGGACGTCGGTGTCCGGCATGTTGCGGCCGTAGAACTCATCCATTCCCTCGGACGTAGAAGCCCCGCGCTCGAGCCCGAAGCGCAGGCCGTCGCCGCTCGACCACGGATTCGCGCGGAGCCGGAGCGGTGCCGCGGCGCGGATGTGCTCGGAGACGAGCGCCCCGTCGCCCTGGAATCCGCCGGTCGCCAGCAGAAGAGACTCGACCCCAGCTTCGGAGACCTGCCCCGGAACCTGATGCCGCGAGGGGCAGGATTTCAGACGAACGTCGCCCGCGGCGCGCGTGAGCGTCTTGGTGAGACCGAGGGCGTCGAACCGAACGCCTGTCGTGAGCGGGTTTCCCGTCCCGCGCTGCACGGCCGGCGCGCCCAGCGATTCGAGCCATGCGATCCCGTCGTCGAGCCGCTCCCAGACAGTTCGCTGCAGCGCAGAGTCACCGCCCGGGCACTGGGCTCTGAACTCCTCGAAGGTCCGGTAGCGCCACACCACGCAGCTGGAGAGCAGCATCGACCCCCCGGGCCGGTCGCCCTTCTCCAGGACCACCGGCTCAGCACCGAGCTCCCGTGCCCGCACGGCGGCGCACAGGCCTGCCATCCCGGCCCCCAGAACCGTCAGCATGGGCCTAGATCATCTAGGTCAGGGAGAACGTCGGTTTGTGCTCGACGTACTCGATCCGAACGCGCTCGGGGCCGCAGAGAAAGACCGCGTAGGTGTTCGGCGCGTCGACGACGTCGTCGATCTCGATGCCAGCCCTCTTCGCCTCCGCGATGTGCTCGTCGGTCGAGTCGACGAGAACGGCAAGGTGGTTCAGGAGCGGCCGTGCGGGGTCGGCTGGACTCCCTCGGTGGAACTCGACGAACGCCCCGCCCACCTCGACCCGAGGATTACCGTCGGCGGGATCGGCCGGTCGGAAGCCGAGGTCCCCGTACTCGCGCGCAGTCTCGTCCGGGCGGACCGAGAACAGCGCGACGTGATCGAGGTCGTATTCGACGTCGGTCGCCGCCTCGACGAGCCGAATGACGAGGCCCTCGCCGAGCTCGATGTCGCCGCCGTTGGATGCAGGAAGCGCGCGCTGGGCGGAATCGAGGTCGGAGACGCGGAACGCCACGTGCTTGAGCGCACCACGCTCACGCGGCCCCGCCGAGGCGAAGAGGGTCAGCTTGCCGCGGCGGGCGTCGGAGCCGACGAGCGTGAACCGGTCGGTCTGCTCGATCACGTGCATTCCGAGCTGGCTGGTCAGGAAGGCTGCGATCGAGTCGCGGTCGGCGACCCACAGCGCGACGTGGTCGAGCGTCTTCGGATTCATTGGCAACGAGGGAGGTGTCCGCGCGGACGCGTCTTATTCCAGGGGCGGGTTCTGGACGTTGTGCTCGTCCGCGTAGGTCTGCGTCAGCTCGTTCACGACGGCCATGCCGTCGCTGTAGGCGTAGTTGATCTTCACGAACGGCTCCCACTTGTCCGGGAGCGCGTCCTCGGGAAAGATCGCCTCGACGGGGCATTCTGGCTCGCAGGCGCCGCAGTCGATGCACTCCTCGGGATCGATCACGAGAATCCGGTCAGCCTCGTGTATGCAATCGACGGGACAGACGTCGATGCACGACTTGTCCTTGATGTCGATGCAGGGCTCGGCGATGATGTACGTCACGGCTCGGAGTCTACCGAGGCGATCAGTGAATCGACGATGCGGGAGGCACGCTCCACGAGGGCCGACTTCGCGACTACCTGGTCGAATCCGGCCGAGTGTGCAGCCCGGAGACCGGCCGTGTCGGTGTGGTTCGCGAAGCCCACTATCGGGATGTCCGGATACGCGTCCGCGACCTCTGCCGGGTCGATCCGCGCGATGTCCGCGATCACGAGCTCGGGTGCCTCGACGCTGTCGTGGGTCACCAGGTGGTAGCCAGGGAGCAGTCCCTCGAGCTTCGCCCGGAAGAAGAGATCGACCCCGGCGAGCAGGATCGTCGGCACGCCTTGAAAAGTACCATCGCCGGGGAGGTCCCGATACTGACGGCGTGTCGGTCGAGCACGACTTCGAGCACGGCCTGGGATTGATCCGTCGGCATGCGTTCTTCGAGGCACACGAGGCGCTCGAATCGGCATGGCGCGCCGCTCGAGCGGAGGAGCGTGACTTCTTCCAGGGCCTCGTCCACGTCACCGTCTCCTGGTACCAGGCGGGGCGCGGGAACGCGGTTGGTTGCGTGCGGCAGCTCGACAAGGCAGCCCGGCGGCTCGGTCCCTACGCGCCCGCCCACCGCGGGGTGGACGTCGCCTCCGTGCTCCGGCAGGTCGCAGACGCGAGGGAGCGCGTCGAACGGGGCTCGCTCGAGCTCGACCCGCCGCTACTCTGACGAGCCCGTCAGACGCCGAGCCCGAGCGGCTCCATCAGCCGGTTGACGACGGCGCGAACCGCGCCGAAGCGCCCGAAGAAGAGAAGAAGGCCGAAGACGATGAGCAGCGCACCGCCTGCGGCGCGGATGTAGAGGAAGCGGTCGCGCAGCCAGCGGAACGTACCCATGGCCCGCGCGAACGCAACACCGGCCAGCAGGAACGCGGCGCCAAGGCCTGCCGAGTAGACCGCCAGGAGAATCGAGCCTTGCGCCACGGTGCTGCCTCCGCTTGCGAGGACGAGGATCGACGCGAGGACCGGTCCGATGCAGGGCGCCGCCGAGACGGCGAAGGCGCCGCCGAGAAGTGCGCTCGAGCCGGCCCCCCGCGCGCGGACGAGCAGGCCCGGCAGGGCGAGACGCTCGGTCCACGGGAGCAGTCCCATGAACGCGAAGCCGACCACGACGAGGATGAAGCCGGCGACCGCCTCTAGCGTCGACTGGTCGACCGGCAGCAACTCGGAGACCGCCGCGGCCGCCGTTCCGAGCAGGACGAACACGAGCGTGAAGCCGAGAATGAAAGGCACGCTGCCCGCGACGACGCGGCGTGAGGCGCCCCGCTCGCCGAACCGGCCGACGTCGACGGCGGACACCGTGGAGAGGTAGCCGGGCACCAGCGGCAGCACGCAGGGATGGATGACGGAGAAGAAGCCGGCGACGAACGCGACGGGAATGCGCTCGAGCATCGCTAGCCGTCGAAGCGGCGAAGCTCTTCGTCCAGCCGTCGCTCGAGCGCCGGCTCGAGGGCAATGCGACCTCCCGGAGACGGCGGATCGCCGCGAGACCTGCTCCAGCGCCACGCGAGCGCCGACGCCGCGACGAGGCCGGCCGCCAGGCCGCCGAGGGGAAGCAGCCAGGCAATCAGGTCGAAGCCGCGCTTCGACGGCGCGGCGAGCACCTCAGGACCATAGAAGCCGACGAGCTTGGCCTTGATCTCGCTCTTCGTGTCGCCGGCCGCGATCCGCTGCCTGACGAAGCTACGGATCTGATTCGCGACAGGCGCCTCGGACTGGTCGAGCGTCGTCTTGCAGGTGGGGCAGATCAGCTCGCCCTCGAGCTCGGGCAGCGTCGGGTGCTGCTCGCTCGCCGCTGCCGGCCCGACGAGCAGGAGCGCGAGCAAGAACGGGAGAGCGAGCGCGAGACTTGCCTTCACGAGCGCAGCGCGCGGTTGATGTTGCGCTCAAAGCGGGCCCTGTCGTCGGCTGTGTTGATCGCGCCGGCGAAATAGTCGTGCAACAGCTTTCCTTTGCGCGTCACGAAAAACGTCTCGGGAACCTGCGCGACGCCGTAGCGGCCGAGCACCTTCCCGCCGCGGTCGTACGCGATCGGATACGTCATGTGGTTCTTCCGCACGAACCGCCGCGCGAAGCCCCTCACGTCGTTGTAGTCGACGCCGAGCACGACGAGCCCCCGCCGGCGGTACTTGCGCCAGGCAGCCTCGAGCACGGGCGCCTCCTGCTTGCACGGGCCGCACCAGGATGCCCAGAAGTTGATCACCACGGCCCGGCCGCGAAGGGATGCGAGCGACACCTTCGTTGAGCCTTCGAGCCTTGTGAGGCTGAAGGCCGGCGCGTTTGGCTGCTTGCCCGCCCGGAGCGCACTCTTCACGTTGCTCTTCTCGCTCGTCGCCACCTTCCAGACGAGCAGGCCGAGGAGCGCCGCCACTACCGCCACCGCACCGGCCTGCGCTGCGATGCGGAGGCGTCCCGCCATCAGGTGGTTGATCGGAAACTCGAGTGCCGCTCGCGGGCGGCCAAGCCGGGAGCCGAGATCGGCCCAGACGCCAGCCTCCTGCGGCTCAGGCGGGGCAGGCGACAGGTTTTCGCCTGGGCCAGTCCGGCGATCCCGGACGCATAGCGTGCTCGCAGCGCGGACCTATGGGCCCGGGCAGCAAGAGCGAGCTCGGAAGGTCCGCGCAGTGCGGGGGCTGTCATCCGGCGCCGCTCGAGTTTCCGATCAATCATCTACCCGGACACGATGAACACAGGCGTCCCGATCGCAACGTGGTCGAAGAGCCACTCGGCCTCGGGAATTCGCATCCGAATGCAGCCGTGTGAGGCCGAGTACCCGATCGACGCGGCGTCAGGCGTTCCGTGGATGCCGACCCCCGGCGCGGTCAGGCCCATCCAGCGCGTGCCGAGAGGATTGCCCGGGCCTGGTGGAATCGGCTTCGCTCCTTTCGCCCAGGGTGAGTTGGGCGGGTACCACCACGGATAGCGCCACTTGACGGCGATCGAATACGCGCCGAGCGGCGTCGGGTAGATCGGCTGCCCGGTGGCGACGCCGAACGTCCGCCAGGGCCGCATACCATCGTAGAGGGAGAGGCGGTTGAAGCTGCGGTGAATCACGATCGTCGCTCCGAAGCTGTCCCGCGTAACCGCGGGAGCTATCTCGGTCAGCTTCAGCCGGACAGGCGCGCGGCTCCCCGCCCGGAGCGCCCGGACGATCTGCGGCAGCGCCGAGCGCGTGTCGAGTGATTGCCCTGCCTGCTCCGGTGAAATCCACGGACGCAGGTTCTGAAGCGAGAAGTGGGCGTCGATCGGCTTCCTGTCGTAGCGCTTCGCCACGATCCCCGCCCAGCGCCGGAGAACGGCACCGGCGACGGTGACCGTGAGCGGCACGGAGGTTCCGGGCGATGCCACGCTCGCCCGCGAGACGGCGGACTTGACGTAGGCCCGGGCGCCGAGCCGGGCCGGCCGGGCCGCGATTCGCGCCTTGCCCACCACCAGTGGGAGCGGGCGCTCGAACGCAGCAGTGACCTTTCTGGAGGCCTGGACGGCCGTCAGGTAGCCGACTCGGATCGGGCCGACGCGAACCCCGGGCGCAATCGTCGCCGGCGCGGGCGGAGGAGGACTCGTCGTCGATGTCACGGTCGTCGTCGGCGCGGTCGTCGTTGCTGTCGTGCCCGTGGTCGAGGCGGCCACGGTGCTCGCGACGATCGCGGTCGAGAAGCCGCCGGCGCACGCCAAACCGAGCACGAAAAGCGCCGCAAGAAGGGCTCGTCTCACAGTCGAAAGTCTAGATGATCGTTGGGGAATCCAGCGATTCAGCCCCTGCGGTTTCCGGACCGGCGGCTGGTGGTTCGGCGCCGCCCGCCATAACCCGCCTGATCACCACCACCGCCGTGTCATCGGTCAGCTCGTCTCCCGCGAACCGCCGGCAGTCGGCAACGACAGCGCTCGCGAGATCCTGCGCCGACGCTGTGTGACGCTCGTGGAGCAGGACGTCGAGGCGCTCGACGCCGTACTGCTCCCCATTCCGGCGCGCCTCGATCAGCCCATCCGTGTACAGGACGATCGCCGAGCCAGGCCCGAGCTCGTCGCAGACGGCGGCGTACTGCTGTCCGTTCTCGACCCCGAGGGCGATGCCCGAAACGGATAACTCCTGGACAGAACCGTCCGCGCGAACCATCCGCGGAGGGGGGTGGCCGGCGCTCGCGCAGACGAGCCGGCCGCGCTCGACGTCGATGGTGACGCAGACCATCGTGACGAACTTGCCGACGGGGATCTCCCCGACGAGCACCTCGTTCGCAGCGGCCAGGAAGTCCTCCGGCTCAGGATGCTCCCGCGTGAGCGAGCGAAAGACGAATTTCGCCATCGCCATGTCGGCCGTCGCTTCGATTCCGTGCCCTGTGACGTCGCCGACCACGACGGCGAGGCGGCCGTCCGGTAGCAGCAAGTAGTCGTAGACGTCGCCCCCAACGTCGACGCGGGCGGAGGACTCGTAGACGTCGCCGAGCTCGAGGCCCGGTACTGCAGGCCGGGACCGTGGCATCAGCGAGCGCTGCATCGTGTCGGCGAAGCCCTTCTGTTGCTGGTACAGACGTGCGTTGTCGATCGCGAGTGCTGCCTGACCCGCGATCGAACGCGTCGTGTCCATCGTCGCGGGCGTGAGCGGCCGGGAAGGATCGAGCGAGAGCAGCGTCAGCGTGCCGACGACCTCGGAAGGCGTCGCGATCGGAATGATGCCCGCTGTCGAGCCCTTCTCGAGAAACGGTGCCAGCAGGCTGTGGGACGTGTCGAGATCCCGGGCCGATCCTGGATCCAGGAGCAGCGGCTCGGCGGTGTTGAGGAGGCGCTGCACCGGCAGTGCCGCAATCGACTGCGACCGCGAGAGAACCGCGCGGACCGGGTCGAGAAGCGCCTCGTTCGCGACGTGGATCGCCCGGGTCACAAGCAACTCGCCGCGGGCGTCGGGCATCCTGATCACGGCGGCATCGAGCGAGAACGACTCGACGAGCGCCCGGGCGACCGCCTCGAGTGTCGTCTCGAGCGAGAGGCTCTGGGCGAACGACCGTGAGATCTCGTAGAGCGCCCGCAGCTCGCGCGTCGCCCGGCGCTCGGTTCTCAGCACCTGCTCGAGCTCGCCGCTCAGCTCCTTCGCCTGCTCATGGAGCCGAGCGTTGTCGACCGCCACGGCGAGCTGGGCGGCAAGCACCCGTACGAGCGCCGCCTCGCCCGGCGTCACCGCCCGCCCGCGGGGTGGATACGCGGCGAGTAGGCCCACGACCGCGCCGCGCGCGACCAGCGGAACACCGACGGCCGCCTCGATCCGCGACTCCGCGAGCTCACGACCAAGCGAGGCGAGCCCGGGTTCCGTGCTGGCATCCTCTACCAGCACGAGCCCGCGCACGCGCAGCGGGCCGAGAGCGAGCTCGAGCAGGCGCTCCGCAATGCGGGCATGCGGCCCCGCGATGCCTCGCGCGGCGGCAGGCTCGAGCGCGAGCGGCTCCTGCAGGTAGATCGCGATCCGGTCGATCGCGAGCAGCTCCGATACCCGCTCGATCGCGATCTCGAGCGTGTGGGCGAGCGAAAGTTGCGCAATCGCCTCGGCCACGATCGCGAGTACCGCACGAGCCTGCTCGAGCTCGACCGAGAGCCGCCGCGTACGACCGCGCTCCTCGAGCGCGCCGCTTGCCCGCGCCGCCACACGCGCGAGCGCACGTCCCTCGGCGTCTGACAGGGTGCCCGGCAGGTCGAGCGCGAGCTGCAACACCGTCGCCGGCTCCTGGCCAAGACGGATCGCGGCGACTGCGAGCTCGCCAGCCGAGGTCGCCACGCGCGTCGGGAGGAACGTTTGTCTCGTCGTAGCCACGTGCCGCGCGAGATCATGAAGCTCGGCGAGCTCCGCCTGCTCCCAAATCGTTCCGGTCGACGCGACGAGATCGAGCCGCTCGGCGGAACCACCGCGCCAAAGAAGAGCGCCGCGCGCCTCGGTCGCGTTTGCCACCAGCTCCACGACTTCACCGGCCGCGAGCACATCGTCATCTGTCGAGCCGGCCCCGAGGGCGTCGCCGACGAGCTGAAGGATGCGCTCGCGCGGCAGCTGCGTGGCCCGCGCTTCCGCCTCTGCGTCGAGGCGGCAGAGGGCAAGCGCGAGGTTCCCGGCCAGTACGCATGCCACGGCCTCGTCGAAGGGCGAGAAGGTGTCGGCCAGTCGGAGGAACTCGACGGTCGCGCGAATCCGCTCGTCGACCACTACGGGTGCGAGCAGCACACCCTGGGCACCGAGCTGCTCCGCCAGAAGCAGCAGGGGTGCGGGCACGTGGTGACCGGAGCTCGGACCGTCGACCGGAACTGCAGCAACCTCGATCCGCGCACCTTCCAGCTCGGCCGCCAGCGCGAGCGAGGAGCTGGAAACGACCCGCACGCCGAGGTGCCGGCCGGTGGAGTCGATCAGGCGCCCAAGCCCCACGTCCGCCCGTAGGGCGGCCGCACCGGCCCGCACGGCAAGCTCGAGCGCCCCAGCTTCCTGACTGCAGGCACACAGAGGCGCGCTCGCCTCGGCAATCTGCGCCAGGGCGTCGACGGCCGTTGCGCGGGCGGCCGGCGGGCGTTCCGGTGCCTTCGAATGGAGGCTCACGGTCGGAGTATGGCCCTTGACATCGCGAGCGCCGAGTCGGCCCTGGTCGAGAGGCTCGGTCGTCCGTAACCGCTTGACTTTCGATGCCCTGCGCGTGGGCACGTCGGACCTCCCGGCGCGCGTTCGGTGCGTCGGCACTGCGGCAAGCCACAGAAGGAGGAATCGATGAAGCATCGGGTTGTGTCGGTCCTGGCCGTGCTCGTGCTCGCGTTGACCATCACTGGGTCGGCGCTGGCCTTCGACTGCATGCGGGTCTCGTCGTCACTGAATGGCCTGCAGCAGTCGACGAAGTCCGGGAACTGGCTTCTCTTCGACATGACCGCCGGCGGGGGCGGGGTCGCGCAGGTACTCGACTTCTTCGGCGTCCACGTCACAAGCGATCAGCTGGCGTGCTCCCAGGCCGCTTACACGAGGTCTGGCGCACGGACGTACTTTGCGCTCGGGATCGGCGTTGCCGGGGGGTCGGACCGGCCACGGCCCCGGGGTTCTCGCGCACAAGGCGCCCGACAAGGTACTGACGAACGGAACGGGCATCGAGCACTTCGACGAAACGGTTCCCCCGGTCTTCGAGGCAGCCGCCCCCACTTGTCTCGCCATGTAGCGGCCGAGCTCTGACAGCCCGCACCGGGCGCGCCGACGCGCGCCCGGCGCCGGTTCTCTGTAGCGAGCCGGCTGGTCCCGCTGAGCCGCTTCCGCGATAATGGCCCGCGTGGCCCAACCAGCGCACAGAAACGACGCCCCGCCGACGCCCGATCCGCTCGCCGTGCACCGCGAGTACCGGCGTCATCGCGCGCGACGTGAGTTTCGCTCCGCGCGGCTCCGCGAACGGCGGAACGCCCACGTCCGCTTCTTCGTTGTCATCGCGCTCCTGCTCGCCCTCAGCATCGCGTTCGGGTTGACCGCATGGCGGCAGGTCGAGCAGCTCTTCGGGCTGTAGGCGGGGTCGCTGTGGAGCCTCCGCCCCGCGAGTTGCCTCCTCGCCGGGCGCGCCTGCGAAGCATGCGGATCTCGCGCGCGGCGGGCGGCGGCAGCTCGCAGCTTCGCGCCGGGGGGACCCGCCTGAGCGGGATCGCGGGTCTCGTCCTCATGCTCTCGGCGTTCATGGACTGGTATTCCGGATCGGGCGACGGTCTCACGATCGGGGTGATCGGCTGGCACACGGGCACGCTCGGGAAGCTGGTCTTCTTCCTCGGATTGGCCGTCCTCGTCCTGTATTCCCTGCGCGAGGCAGGCATTCAGTTGCCCGCGAGTGTGCCGGAAAGCCTGCTGCTGATCGCGCTCGGAGGACTGGCGACCACCTTTGTGCTGATCCAGCTGGTCTCGATCCCCGACCGCTTCATTCCATGGGACGGCCGTGGCGTCGGCATCTGGATCGCCCTTGCCGCCGCGATCACGGTGATCTCGAGCGGTGTCGTGCAGGCGACGGAGGACCTGTGACCGCGCTTCCGCCGCTTCAGCGATCTGCCTGCCGCGCGCGTCAGGTGCCGAGAAGTTGCTTGGTCGACTCGACCAGCTGTTGCGGGTCGAACGGCTTTCCGATGAAACCGCGGGCGCCGCGCGAGGTCGCCTCGGCAGCGGCCTCTTCGTCGACCTTGCCGCTGAACATGATGACGGGAATCGCCTCGACGCCGTGCCGCTCACGGACGCGGCGAAGCATCTCCCAACCGTCCACCTCGGGCATCATCACGTCGAGGAGAATCAGGGCGGGAGGCTCGTCCTCGAGCGCGGCGAGCCCTTCTTCGGCGCTTCCCGCCTCGCGAACGGAATAGCCCTCGAGCTCGAGGTTCACACGGACGTACTCCCGCACCCGCTCGTCGTCGTCGACGATCAGGACAAGCGGGCCCGCCTGCCTCTTACCGGCGGGGCCAGAGTGCTGCAGAAACGCCTCGAGATCGGCCCGCCGATAGCGTCGATGCCCCCCGGGCGTGTAGAAGGTCGGGACGCGCTTCAGATCCGACCACTTGCGGATAGTGCTCTGCGCGACCCCGAGGTACTTGGCGGCCTGACCCAGCGTGAGCCACTCGTTGCTCTCCCCACTCGAGCCTCGTCTGCCGCTGCCGATGTCTCGGAAAACCACGCTGGCTCCGATTCTACCGGAAATTTACCTTTCCTGGGGATGACGAGATACAGTTAACGGGCGGCCGTCGTCACCGTTACGGTAGGGCCCGGTGGACCCACGGTAGCGGGCTCGAGCGTGCGCTCGTACGTCACCGTCCGCCCATCGCCGGCCGCATCGTTCAGCGTCTGCCCGACGGCGAGCCCGAGCAGAAAGCACACAGCCGCGCCGACTGAGGCGAGCAGGAACCCGGCTCGCCGCCTGCGCTTCCGGTCTGTGAGGGCACGTCGGCGAGCGCGCTCCTCGACGGTCGTCGTCTGCTCCGGTTCCGTCAAGGAGAGAAGTCCGTGGCGCCGCGCGCATACAGGTGGAACGCGGCGTCCTCGACGAGCGCGAGGTCTCCGGGCCGGACCTCCTCGGGGGCCCGCTCGATCACGGCTTCGCGACTCCAGCGCTCGGCGGCGCGGTAGGCCTCGGCCAACTGCTCGAGCGTGAAGGTCTGGCCGAGGCGGCGACGCAGCTCATCGGTGAGAGCATCCACCTGTGCGACGAGGCGCCCGTGCCGCGCCCGATCCGGCGCGGTGGCGAGTAGCCGGCGATGCCCGTCCTCCCACTCGCGTCGGGCGCTATCCACCGAAGCTGCCACGGCGCGGCATGATAGGCACCGCGAGCAGCGACCCGAAGCGCGTTCTGCAGCCAGTGCGCTCGACCGGTCACATTCAGACGGACGCGCGAGCGCTGAGTGTCGGGGCCGCGGACGCCTACGCGGCGGAACAGCAGCGACCCGGCCAGAGCGGCTCGATCTCGCCCAAAATCCGGTCGCCGAGCTCGTAACCCGGACGGGCGAGCGCCCACGCTGCGTGGGCGTGCAGGCACTTGAGACGCCCGGCGCGGCGAGCGCCCGCGATTCCGAGCTCGAGCGACGCACCGCCATCCGGGCCGGCACGCGCGCCAGCCAGGCGCCGACGGACGACGCGTTGCTCGGCGGTGGCCCGCTCGAGGCTCGCCGCCAGTCTCGAGTCCCGCCGCGCCTCTTCGCCGAAGCGCTCGACGCCGCCCGAGGCCTCGAGGCGGTCTACCGCACGCACCAGATGGGGGCAGGTCAGGTAATAGGTCGTCGGGAACGGCTTGCCCGCGCTGTCGTACGAGTCCTGCTCGGTGACCGCGGGGAGACCGAACGGGCAGCGGGCGGCGACGCCCCTGAATGCCCGCGTCGGGCGACGGAGCTGGCGCTCGACGACCGCTCGGTCATCCATCCCTCCGGATGGTAGCTCGGCGCTGACCCTGCTCCCTGCGCCATCGCTCGATCCCCTTGACGATGAACAGACGCTCGCCGGGCCTGACGAAGCCGATCCGCCGGGCCTGGCGGAGCAGCCCAGGCCCCGAGAGCGAATGGGACAGCTTTCCCTCGAGCGTCCGTCGCTGGGTGTCCAGAACACTGACCTCCGCAGTACGGCGCGCCAGGGCGTCGCGCGTCCGCAGGTAGGTCCGAAACGGCTGCGAGTACAGAAAGACGATCAGGAGCAGGACGGCGGCGACCAGCCAGCGGCGCCCGACGCCGGGCCGGATTCGAGCTCCCCGGAACGCTCTGGCCGCCATCGGACGCCCTTTCGCGCCGCGAGCGCCGTTTCCTGCCGCTGCCGCCCTCAGGCGACGTCGACCTTGATCACGTTCGTGGTTCCCGGGAGGTTGACAGCGGTTCCGGCAGTGATGACCACGCGATCGCCGGGAGAGACGATGCCGCTCTCACGGACAGCGTCGAGGGAGCTCGCCCACAGCTCGTCGACGTTGCTCGCCTGTGGAATCTCAATCGGGATCACGCCCCAC
The DNA here is from genome assembly GCA_038237235.1 of Gaiellales bacterium. Taxonomy (GTDB): domain Bacteria; phylum Actinomycetota; class Thermoleophilia; order Gaiellales; family Gaiellaceae; genus JBBRYW01. The sequence continues at coordinate 7,773 of JBBRYW010000008.1, read as the reverse complement.
TCGATCGCCATCTGCTGCGCTGCGTAGTGGTGGTGCGTCAGGCCGACGATGGGGCGATGGGGCCGCAGCCGAGCGACGGCCGACGCGGTCTGGCCCGTAAAGGTGGGCACGAGTATGGCACGGGCGCGCAGAACTTCGGCGAGGTCGCAGGCCGCGTTCGACATCGCTCGTCCGATCGTGGGCTCCTCGCTGGCATCAGGGAGCTGATGGCGGTAGCCGAGGCTTGGCTCGACGGCCCGCGCGATCCGATCCATGTACTCGACAGACTCCATCGGATACTCGCCGACCGCGGTCTCGCCGGAGAGCATCAGCGCCGACGTCCCATCGAGGATCGCGTTTGCCACGTCGCTCGCTTCGGCTCGCGTTGGTTCCGGCTCGTGGATCATCGACTCGAGCATCTGGGTCGCGGTGATGACGGGAGTGCCTCGCTGGAGGGCGGCGAGGATGATCCGCTTCTGCAGCAGCGGCACCGAAGCAGGCCCGATCTCGACGCCGAGGTCGCCGCGCGCGACCATGACGGCGTCGGCCTCCATCAGGATCTCGTCGAGGACGTCGACCGCCTCGGCTTTCTCGATCTTCGCGATCACATGCGCGTGCGAGCCGAAAGACTCGAGCCGCGTCCGCAGCTCGCGCACGTCGGTCGCGGCTCGGACGAAGGAGAGGGCGATGTAGTCGACCTCCAGCTCGACGGCAAGCTCGAGATCCGCCAGGTCTTTCGGGGTCAGCGAGGGAATCGGAATCTGGATTCCCGGGAGGTTCACGCCCTTGTTGGAGCTCACTACCCCGCCGACGAGAACCTCGCATCGCGCGCGCCCGCGCGCGACCTTGCGGACGCGAAGATGCACGCTCCCGTCGTCGATCAGCACGTCGTTTCCCACCGAAAGAACCTCGCCGATCACGGCCGGAGCGACCGGCAGCTCACCGTCCCGCGCGGCGTGCTCGGCCACCACGACGATCTCCTCACCGCGGCTGAGCGTCACGGTCGACGTGAGCTCGCCGATCCGGAGCTTGGGCCCCTGCAGATCGGCGATCAGAGAGACAGGGCGATTGAGATCCACCTGAACCTCGCGCACCGTCCGCGCGTGAGCCGCGTGCTGGTCGTGCGTTCCGTGCGAGAAGTTGAGTCGCGCGCCGTCCATACCCGCACGGATCAAGGCCTCGATTCGCTCGGGCGAGGCCGTGGCGGGCCCGATCGTGGCGACGATCTTCGTGCGGCGGGGCTCGACCATTCCTCGGTGATGCTAGACGCCCGCACCGGACGGAGGTTGCTCCTGGCTCGCGCTGCGCCCGAACCGGGAGATTCCCTCGGCTACCCAGGCTCAGCCGCCTGCGGCACGCGGGAAGGCGGACCACCCCGGGTACACGGCCGCCTCGCCCAGCTCCTCCTCGATCCGCAGCAGCTGGTTGTACTTCGCGACGCGGTCGGAGCGCGAGGGCGCGCCGGTCTTGATCTGCCCCACCCCGGTCGCCACCGCGAGATCGGCGATCGTCGTGTCCTCGGTCTCGCCCGAGCGGTGCGAGATGATTACAGCGTAGCCGCTCGCCCTCGCGAGCGAGATCGTCTCGAGCGTCTCGGTGAGAGTGCCGATCTGATTGACCTTGACGAGGATCGCGTTGGCCACGCGTTCCTCGATCCCGCGCCGCAGGCGGTCGACATTGGTGACGAAGAGGTCGTCGCCGACGAGCTGCAGTCGGTCGCCGAGGCGCTCGGTCAGGGCTCGCCACGCGCCCCATTCGTCCTCCGCCAGTCCGTCCTCGATCGAGACGAGCGGGAATCGCGCCGAAAGCGAGCCGTAGAGATCGATCATGCCCTCCGAGTCGAGTGTCCGCCCCTCTCCCTCGAGCCGGTAGCTGCCGTCGCGGAAGAACTCGGTTGCCGCCGGGTCGAGCGCGATCCCGATCCGGTCGCGATGGCCGGAGCGCTCGGCCGCCTCGAGAACCGCTTCCACCGCGTCCTCGGTTGACGGCAAGTCGGGCGCGAACCCACCTTCGTCGCCCACCCCCGTGGCCAGCCCGCGCTCGTGGAGGACCTCCCGCAGCCGATGGAACACCTCGGCGGCGATCCGCAGTCCCTCCCTGAACGTTTCCGCGCCGGCCGGCACGACCATGAACTCCTGCAGATCGAGCGAGTTCTGCGCATGCACGCCGCCGTTCACGACGTTCAGCATCGGCACGGGCAGGACGTGCGCGTTGACGCCGCCGATCCAGCGATACAGCGGCGTGCCGGTCTCCGCGGCGGCGGCCTTCGCGGCGGCGAGCGAGCAGCCGAGAATCGCGTTCGCGCCGAGCCGGGACTTGTTCTCGGTTCCGTCGAGAGCAATCAGGGTCGCGTCGATGGCGCGCTGGTCGCGGCAATCAGCGCCGGCCAGTGCCGGCGCGATTTCTTCAGCGATACCGCGCACGGCCCGCAGCACACCCTTGCCGCCGAACACGGCCGCGTCGCCGTCCCGCAACTCGACTGCCTCGAAGCGGCCTGTCGAGGCCCCCGACGGGACGGCCGCGCGGCCGCAACGGCCCGACTCGAGCCGGATCTCGACCTCGACGGTCGGATTGCCACGGGAGTCGAGGACCTGCCGGGCGTGAACTCCGGCGACGATGCCTTTGGCCCTTCCCTTCACTCGAGCTCCTTGGCGAGGTCGTAGAATCGATCCTGCTCGGCGAGCGGCAGCTCTGCGAACCGATCTCCCGTCACCGAGGCGAGCTCCGCCGCCTTCTCGACGCGCGCGACGAAGCGGCCGGAAGATCGCCGGAGCTCGAGCTCGGGATCCACGTTCAGCCGCCGTGCGACGTTGACGCAGGCGAAGAGCAGGTCGCCGAGCTCCGCCGCCTGCCGAGCATCCGGAGGCCCTTCCGGGGCCGGCTCGGGCCTCGTGTCGAGCTCGACGCGGAGCTCCGTGAGCTCGGCCTCCAGATCCGCGAGCGCCCCGGCCGCGTCCGCGTACTCGAATCCGAGCGCGGCCGCACGGCGCTGCACCTTGCGCGCGAGCGACAGCGCGGGCAATGAACGCGGAATGCCGTCGAAGACGCCCTCCCGGCCCTCCGTTGTCTTGATCTGCTCCCAGCGCCCGCGAACCGCGGCCGCCGTCTCGAGCGTTGCCCCGCCGAACACATGGGGGTGCCGTCGCACGAGCTTCTCGTGCACGCCACGTGCAACGTCCTCCAGCCCGCCATCGCCTCGCTCCGACAGGAGCAAGGCTAGGAAGTACACCTGGAACAGGAGGTCTCCCAGCTCGTCCAGGAGCGCCTCGGGCGAGCCCGACGTGACCGCGTCGACGACCTCGTAGGCCTCCTCGAGCGTGTGCGGCACAATTGTTTCCGCCGTCTGCTCCCGATCCCAGGGACACTCGCGGCGAAGCCGCTCGGTCAGGCGCTGGAGATCGAGCAGCGCGTCCGCGAGGGCCAAGGTACCGCTCGAATTAGCCGGTGGTGACCGAGACGCCCGTCGAGCCGGTCGTGCTTGTGGAGCACGGATCGGGGGTCGGCTTGAAGCCGGCCTGGAAGCTGAGCTTGCCGCTGCAGAAGTCCTTGCGCGTGTCGTCGACCCAGCTCGTCATCTTCTTTTGCTTCGTGGTCTGGAGAAGCTGCGTCTTGATCGACGTCTTCACTTGCGAGAACGGTGTGACGGTCGCCGGCTTGACGGCGGAGAGCGCCTGGATGATGTGGTAGCCGTAGCTGGTCTTGACCGGAGGGGACATCTTGCCCTTCGCAAGCGAGAATGCGGTCTTGTCGAACGCCGCTACGGTCTGTCCGCGCGAGATCGTCAGCTTCCCGCCGAGCGCTTTCGAGCCCGGGTCCTGCGAGTACTTCTTGGCGAGCTTCGCGAAGTTCGCTCCGCCCTTCAGCTTGCGGTAGATCTTGTTCGCCTCCGTCTTGTTCTTGACGAGGATATGGCGAACGTCGCGACTTTCCGGCTGCTGGTACTGCTTCTTGTGGTCGTCGAAATAGGCCTTGATGTCGGCATCCGAGACGGTGGCCTTGGACGTGACGTTCTTGTAGATCGCTTCCGAGAGCAACTGCGAGCGAAGGTTCTGCTTGACCTGATTCTCGGAATAGCCCTGGGTCTTCAGCTGCGCCAGGTACTTCTTCTGGTCGCCCTTGAAGTACTGCTGCTTCAGATCGCCGAGGCGCTGGTCGACCTGCTTGTCCGAGATGGTGATACCCAGATCCTTGCCCTTCTGGTCGAACTCCGAGCGCTGAATCAGGAATTGCATGATCTGACCCTGAAGCTGCGTGTAATCCTGGGAGCCCGGCTTCGGAAACGGCCGGTGCTGCTGCTTGTAGCTGCCCTTCGCCTGGTTGAGCAGCGTGTCGAAATCGCTCTTCGAGATCGTGTCGTCGCCGACGACGGCGACGGCGTCGCTCGGAACGGACTTGGAGCCGCTGCTGCCGCAACCGGCGAGGGCAAAGGCCGCGAGTGTCACGGGGATGAGGAGAAAAATCTTCGCGTTCATAGAAATAGCGCCATTTGCAGCGGTTTTACTCACGCTGCCCGGCGCACTTCGAGTATAGCATCGACGAGAGACATCGCTCCCGACAACCCGCCCGCGGGACCGTCGCCGTTCATCCGGAGGGAGATCTCGCTGCTCGCCGCCACGTAGACGGCCGTGTCCACGAGGGCTCGCAGATCGCGCAGCTCGCCGGATCCGAGCACGAGCGGGCCGATCGTCGTCCGCCGGTTGCGGAAGACCAGGTAGTCGGCACCGAGCACCGCAAGCTTGAGCTTCGCCTCCTGGATCGCGAACAGGTTCTCGACCGGCTCGGGCAGAGGCCCGAAGCGATCCTCGGTCGCAGCGTGCAGCTCGCGGAGCTCGTCCTCGGAGTCCGTCAGCGCGAGCCTACGGTGGAGGTCGATCTTCAGCGCCTCGGCTCCGATGTAGCTCGCAGGGATATAGGCGTCGACACGCGCATCGACGCGCACCGGGCGAGGGGTTGGTCTCCGCTGGCCGCTGAGCTCAGCGACGGCCTCCCCGAGCAGCTCGACGTAGAGCTCGAAGCCGACGGCGGCCACGTGACCGGATTGCTCGTCACCCAACAAGTTGCCCGCGCCCCGGATCTCGAGATCACGCATCGCGATCGCGAAGCCGGACCCGAGCTCCGTGTGGTCGGCCAGCGTCGCGAGGCGGGCGCGGGCCTCCGGCGAGAGCTCCGTCGCGTCGGGGTAGAAGAGATAGGCGTGGGCGAGGACGTCGGAGCGACCGACCCGACCACGAATCTGGTACAGCTGCGCGAGGCCCAGCGCGTCGGCGCGCTCGACGATCAGGGTGTTCGCCTGCGGGATGTCGATGCCGGACTCGATGATCGTCGTCGAGACGAGCACGTCGGCGTCGCCGCGCAGGAAGCTCATCATCCGGGTCTCGAGCTCCCTTTCCGGCATCTTCCCGTGCGCGACGAGGACGCGCAGCTCGGGGCAGAGCTCCTCGAGCTTCCGCGCCGCCTCGTCGATCGTCTCGACGCGGTTATGGAGATAGAACGACTGGCCGCCCCGCTCGTGCTCCCGCTGGAGCGCCGTCTTCACGAGCTCCTCGTCGTACTCGCCGACCGAGGTTCGGATCGGCCGGCGCCCCTCGGGCGGGGTCTCGATCACGGAGATATCGCGCAGCCCCGAGAGCGACATGTGCAGCGTGCGCGGAATCGGCGTCGCCGACAGTGCGAGCACGTCCACCTCGAGCCGAAGCGAGCGCAGTAACTCCTTCTGGGCAACGCCGAAACGCTGTTCCTCGTCGAGGATCACGAGGCCGAGCTGCTTCGGGATCACGTCCCGCGACAGTACGCGGTGGGTTCCGATCAGGATTTCGACCTTTCCCTCGGCGAACTCGCGCAAGACGGCTTTCACCTCGCGCGCCGACCGGAAGCGCGAGACCATCTCGACGCGAACAGGGAAGTCGCGGTAGCGCTCGCGAAACGTGTTCCAATGCTGCTGAGCGAGGATCGTCGTCGGCGCGAGCATGAGCGTCTGCTTGCCGTTGACAGCCGCCGCGAACCCGGCCCGCACGGCGACCTCGGTCTTACCGAATCCCACGTCTCCGCAGATGAGACGATCCATCGGGCGGGGTGCCTCGAGGTCCTCCTTGACCGCCTCGATCGCGAGCCGCTGGTCGTCCGTCTCGCGGTAGGGAAACTCGGCCTCGAGCCGCTCGAGCCACTCGTTCGTCAAATCGAACGCGATCCCGGGCGCCGACTGCCTCCGGGCGTAGAGGGCGATCAGCTCGCCGGCCAACTCGCGGACGCTCTCGCGAGCGCGGGACTTGAGCAGCTGCCAGGCCTTGCCGCCGAGTTTTGAGAGCGCCGGCGACTTGGCGTCGACGCCGATGTAGCGCGAGATCTTGCCGACCTGCTCATGCGGCACGTACAGGCGGTCCTCACCACGGAACGCCAGGAACAGGTAGTCCCGCGTGACCCCTGCGACCTCCTTCGTCTCGAAGCCGAACAGCCGGCCGACGCCGTGATCCTCATGCACCACGTAGTCACCGGTGCGGAGGTCCGTGAACGACTGCAGGGCGCGACCGGGGGCGCGTACGCGCGAGCTCGCGGGCACGCGCTTGCGAAAGACTTGGACGTCCGGGAGAAGCGCGAGGCCCAGCTCGCGCCACACGAAACCGCGCCGGGCAGGTGAGACAGCGAACAGCAGCTCCGCCTCCCTCGGAAGGTCGATGTTCGACTCGACCACCTCTGCCTTCACGCGCCGGAGCAGGTTCTGCGTGCGAAGTGCCTCACCCCGGTGCGGGAAGGAAACGACGATTCGCACGCCCGTGCGCAGCAGAGCGCCCAGCTCGTTCTCCGCTTCGGCGAGGCCGCGCGCCGCGAGAGCGGGTCGCCGCGCCTCGAGTGCGAAGCGTTGACCCGCGGGAAGCGAGTCGAGCGCCGCCGCACGCTCGAGCGGAAGCTCCGGGAGACCCTCCTCTTCCCACACCCGGCGGACATCGCCGGGCTGCCAGACCAGATCGGGGCCGGCAGGCAGGATCGCCACGAGGTCCTTGGATACCTCGGGCGGACCGTCCTCGAGCGTCGGCTCAACGAGGTCGAGGCGCCGTTCGGCGGCCGGGTAGATGGTGGCGTCCTCGAGCGAGCGAAGCGCGCGCTGCGTAAACGGCGAGAATGCGCGTATCGCCTCGATCTCGTCGCCGAAGAACTCGACCCGGAATGGTTCGCGCCCAGTAGAGGGGAAGACATCGACGATCCCGCCGCGGACGGCGAACTGGCCGCGCTGCTCGACGCGGTCGGACGCTTCGTAGCCCGCGCGTGCGAGGCTCTCCCTCAGCGCGTCGAGCCCCGACTCGTCGCCCGCCGCGAGGTGGATCGCCTCGGGCCGCGCCTCCGGGGGCGGCATCGGCTCTGCGAGGGCAGCCGCCGACGCGCAGACGAGTCCTCGTCGTCCGAGGACGTCGAGCGCTCGCGCGCGCTCACCCACGAGGTGTGGCGGCGGCGTCAGGCCGGATTCCCAACGCACACCCCGACTCGGCAGGAGCGCAACGCGCTCCTCACCGAGGAACCAGGCGGCAGCCTCCGCCGTGTCACGAGCATCGGCATCTTCGCTCAGAAGGCAAACGAGTGACCGCCCGAGCTGCTCGTGCAGCGTGGCCAGTACGAGCGGCAGGGCCGGCTCGGACACGCGTGCGGCGGCCGGAAATGCCTCGCGGAAGGCTCGGAAGAGCTCACTGTCTGCGAGCTCCTGCACGAACATATGAAGCGGCGGACGGTCCATGACGAACGCCGGAACGGGCAAGTTCCGGCGACTGTCGAGTCTAGTTGGCCATGATGCTCTGACGCTGCCTT
>JBBRYW010000007.1:0-48148 GCA_038237235.1 Gaiellales bacterium | reverse complement strand
TCCTGCGGGCGCGGGTGCCGTCGTCATCAAGCGGCTACGAGGCCGAGGTTGCCGCTCGCGCCAAGTGAACCAAATCGCGGAATCAAGCGAATCGGCTTTGTAGTGGACATGTCAACGCGACCAAGGGAGTTGCGTTGGAGTCATCCGAATCGTTCCCGCTCGAGCGGGAGCTGAGCCGGACGAATGACCTGACGCCGGAGGGGCTGGGAATAACCCAATGAGTGACCGAGAACGGCGCATCGGCCGCAACGAGGCAATCTTCCGGCGGGTGAACGAGCAAGCCCTCGCCCTCAACCGAGGCTCTGGGATCGGAGACGACCTGCACATCGTCTGCGAGTGCGGTGACGGAAGCTGTCTGGAACACATCACGTTGGTTCGAGGCGAGTACGAGGCACTCAGACAAGACCCTGCGCTCTTCGCTGTCGTCGCGGGTCACGAGTTGCGCGATGTCGAGATCGTCGTCCGGCGCAAACAACGCTACTGGGTCGTTCGCAAGCGGCCGGGAGAGCCCGGACAGGTCGCGTTAGCTACAGATCCGCGAAGGGCGGCGTAGACGGACGCCGCCCAGCGACGGGGTAGGCCACCCAGCCGTAGCGGGTTCCGCACAGCGCACACGGCTCCGGGCGCGTCGACCCCCCGTCCGCCTACGCGGGCTGAGGGTCCACCTATGTACCCTGGGGACTCTCAGGGCGTTGGCGGCCCATCCTGCGGGCGCAATACTGTCCGGGCATGCCGGCGCAGGTGACGGAAGCGCTCGAGGAGGCGGGGCTCCCCAGGGCCGACGTATGCGAGCGGCTCAAAATCTCGGAGCGGACGCTCGACAGGATCGTCTCTCGCGGCGAGCTTCACCCGGTCCGCGCCGGCCGCCGCCCGCGCTTTCTGCGCGGCGACCTCGAGCGCTACCTCGCCTCGCCGCGGGAAGACGGGGCGTCGGAGGCGACGCCGCCTGCCACTGGCCCGTCCGAGCCGTACCATGGCCTCGTCGCGTACGTCTGCACGATCGGTTGGCGACAGGCGGACGAGACCGTCGCCGAGACATTCGCGCAGCGTGAGCGGCGGAGCGGCTCCGTGCTGACGCCGGCCCAGCGCTCGGCTCTGCATCGCCTCCTCGAGAACGTCCGCGCGCAGGAACGCGGCGACGCGTCCTGACGCCGTTTGGCGTCGCCTGGCGGGAGTGGGAGCTAGCTGGGAAGTAGGGGCGTGGGACGGCGGCCGTGGAGTGTGCGCGGCCTACCCGCGTGCGCGAGGCTCGGAAGAGATCGAGCCCGAAGTCAGTCAACCTGTTCCTCTCGGTCCTCCACGACGTGTTGAAGACGGCGAAGCGGGAGGAGCTGATCGAGTCAAACGCAGCCGAAGGCGTCGAGCGTCCGAAGCTCGAGCCGCGCCGCTGGCGGATCCTCGAGCCGGCGGAAGTGAGTCGCGTCCACAAGGCGTTCACGGACGAGCAGGCGCGAACCGTCTTCCTGACGCTCGTGCTGACCGGGATGCGCCGTGACGAGCTGCGGGGGCTCCACTGGCGTGACGTCGACCTCGTCGACAACGTGCTGCGAGTTCGCGACTCGAAGTCGGAGGAGGGTGTCCGCTCGATCGCGCTTTCCCGCTCTCGCCGAGGCTCTCTGGCAGCATCGGCGCCGCTCGGCGTTCCAGGGAGACGACGAGCGGGTGTTCTGCCACGCCAAGCGGGGCTCGCGTCTCGACCCCGACTGGTTCACCGATGAGTTCCGCACCGCGTTGAGATCGGCGGGGATCGAGGACTACGTGCGCCCCTTCCATGACCTACGGCATACGGCGATCACGAACGACGCCGCGGCCGGATCGAGCCCGATCGCGGTGATGGCGAAGGCTGGGCACCGGAGCATGTCGACGACCAAGACGTACCTGCATCTGGCCGGAGTCGTCTTCCGCGACGGGGCCGCGGCACTCGAGAAGCGGCTACTCGGGGTAGAAAGTTATACCCATCTGAACTGATCTGAGCTGACCTCAGCCGATCCGGGCAACCATGCGGGTTTGCGACCCTACCGACGGCCTCGAGTAGAAGCGCTGGCTCTGACGGGAACGGCTCAACCGGTTCAACCAAGCGTGCCCGCGTCGGCAGTGGTGGCGGGTCTCCTCAAGACAGGCGCGTGCTCGTCGGAACCGACCCTGGCCGATCAGGGCCGCCGGATCTGGCCGGCGGCCCTGACATCCTTTGACTCGACCTCGCGAAAGGCGGCGCAAGTTTCTCAGCTACCCCTGGTAAGCGAGGAAGGCTGGGGTGGGCCGTCCCTCCTACGTCGCTCCCAGCGCGGCACAGAGCTGGTCGACTGCCGAGGCGTCGCCTACGAAGTAGTCGATGAAACCCTGCGGCCCCCTGAAACTCGATGCTGCCGTCCGGGGCGAAGACGACCCGGCCCGCGCTCAGGAACACTGCACCCGTGCCCGGAGCGACGAGATTCATTTCGCCAACTACCGTGCGCGTCGCGGTGCTCAGGTCCCCTGGCACGGCGAGGACGTCTGTTGTTATCTGGTTCTGGGTGTAGCGAACCGTCGCACCGGTCAGCGGATTGCTGACCGCCCCCCGATGTAGGTGTCCGTGAAGACGCGTCGGGTCAGGTTGCCATTCGCGTCGTAGAACCGCATCGCGTGGTGTTGGATATGGGCATCGACGCTGTCCAGGATCTCGAAGCTGCTTGCACCGGTCCCGCAGAGCGGGCCCGCACCCATCAGGCTGTAGCCCGGTTCTGTACGAGACCCCTGGCAAAGCGTGCCGGTTCCTGTCGCCTTGCAGGTCTCGAATGACGGTGGGGGCGGAGTGAGCGTCTGAGTTATGGTTGTCCAGCGAACGCCACCGCAGGGATCGTCACAACGACCGCCACCGCGAGCGCGAGGCCGGTTGCCATTGCGGTCATGGTCAGAAGGCGTCTCTTCATCGTGTCTCCTTTGCTCGTTGTGTGCTGTGCTCGTTGAACCGAGCGACGGGAGACCGACGGTAGGGGCTGGAGCGCCCCGGCACATCGCGGCCAGCCACAGTTCGCGTGCAGCTCCGAACTGTGGCTGGCCACAGGCTTTTGCGCGCGTCGCTGGCGCATTCTTCAGCCCGCGGAAGTGAGCCGCGTCCGTAATGCGTTCAACGAGGGGCCGCCTTGCGGCGCCCCTCGGTCCAGCAGACTCGAAAAGCTGTCTTAGTCCCGCTCAGTGCCAGAGCTCGAGGCAGGGACTCCAACATCGTCGTCGGGCGCGGGGTGACCGGTCTGGTCGTGATGTCCATCGTCGCTGATCGGGGGCGTGGCCTCGGCATGGCTCGGAAATCTCGTCGCCTCTCCAGAAGCGCCGCCGGACTCCTCCGTCGACGGTGACTCGGGGCCAACACTCATGTCTTCACCTGCGTCGTCTTCCCCCTCAGGCTTGAGAAATCTGGGATCCCTCTGCGGGCTCGGTGACGGCTGCTCAGCGGGCATCTGGAGTGGTTGATTCTCGGGATCGGATCCTTGGTTCTCCTGGTCGGACATGAGTAATCCTCCGTTTCGTCGAGTTCCGCGGGTCGCGGCACTACCTCGTGCTCTCCCCGCTGCCATGCTCGTGTAAACCGATCGGGAGGTCGACCTCTCCGACCAGCGCAGCGAGCCACGCGACCACGGTTGCCCAGGCCGGCGAGCCGGGGTCGAGATGCTCGTAGTGGCCACAACCGGGCAGCGTCACGAGCTCGACGTCGCCACCCGCGGCCACGGCCGCCTCGACGTATCCGCGGCTGAGGGTCATCGGAACGACATCGTCTGCCTCTCCGTGGACAACCAGCTGTGGGACGGGCAAGGGCACGAGTGCTTGGGGCGAGAGCTCTCGGTAGAGCTGCTCGCTTCCGCCGACGAGCTCGTGGACGACGTCTCGCGACAGCCCGAGCGCAGCCGCTGACTCGAGATCGAGGATGCCCGCCTGAGACACCGCGTGGGTCACTCTCGGATGGGTCGCGGCCCAGAGCGCGAGCTGACCCCCGGCTGAGTGGCCAATCGTCACGACCGGCCGCTCGGGAAGACCGAATGTCCCGAGCAGGTCGATGGCCGCCCGGACGTCCTCGAAGGTGGCAGGCCAGCCGCCGCCCTCCCCGAGCCGGCGGTACTCCACGTTCCACGCGGCCCAGCCGCGGGCGGTGAGGTCGCGGCACAACGGGTGCATGAGATCGCAGCCATAAGCGGCGCGCCAGAAGCCGCCGTGGAGAACGATCGCAACTCCTCGAGGCGCGTCCGACGGCGTATAGAGCTCCCCGAGCTGGCTCGGATGGTCGCCGTAACGCGAGATCATGACAGGGCGCTCGGGCGGCTCGAGGCCGGCGCTCACTGGGACCGTGCCTCAGCCCCGCCGGACGATCTGGCGAAAGGCCCTGGAAGTCGTCTCGCTCGCTGCGCTAGCGCGCACCTGGCCCACGAGCGTGCGGCCGCCCACTCTTTTCGGCACGGCCCAGGTGCATGCAGCGAGCCCGTGTGCGAGTCGAGTGCCGAGCACGCGGAGCTTCTGCCGGCCCACGTTTGCACCGCAGCTGACGGCGGCGAGTGTCGCGAGGCCCCCACCCCGCTTCACGAGAAGCTGTGCCGTGAAGCGTTTTCCGGCGCGCGGCGCCGAGGGTGAGAACGTGAGGCCCGCCGCCTGCAGGCGTTCGGACGCAGGAGGCGGTGCGACCGGCTGAAGTGGCGGTTCCGCCAGAGGAAGGGGCGCCGGCAAGGTGATCGCGGGCAGGCTAGGCGGCGGCGGCGCGGGCAGAGAGGGCTCGGCCGGTGCGGGTGCAGGCGCGAAGATCCACCGAGACGCGGAGAAGCGAGCCTCGTCGGGCGCGACGTCGACGAAACTCGACATGTCGTCGTTGGCGAAGCTTGCGACCGCCAGTCCGAACGGGCCGGAGGCGGCGACGTCCGAACGGGAGAGGTGAAACGTCGCGATGCCCTCGATGTACGAGGTGTCGTCGAGGTAGCGCACGATCACCCAGGAGGAGCCGCCCCAGCGCGCGAGGAAAGGGAGAGACGCGCTGTCGAAGGCGGAGAGCAAATAGTCGTCGCCGGCGCCGGCGGGATCGGTCTCGAGGTAGATCTGCACCGATTCCCCGCCGAGCAGAGCGAGACGGTTGGCGAGGTCGACCGTGAAGGTGAGGCGCCCCGCCTCATCCGTGACGGTGACCGTGCCGATGTCTGGTCCCATGGCAGCATCGCCGACCGCGTCCTGATAGGTCGCGATCGCAGGTGGCGCGGACCCAGCGGAACCAGGGAGCCAAAGGGCAGGCAGCGCGAGGCAGCACGCCGCCGCGAGAGCGGCGGGGGCGGAGGTCATCCGGCCGCGCCGCGTCCCGTCGTTCCTACCGGCCGCGACCGCGTTCGGCGCCCGGCCGCAGCGCGCCGCTGTCAACTGTAGGAGGAATCGGGCCTCCCGCGGGCGGAGGCGTCCCGGCAGCAGCCGGTCCGAGTTGCCCGCGAACCTCCCCGCCGGGAAAGTCGCCCGGACCTGTGTTCGCCGGCGGTATCGCATCGTTCGTGTGGACGTTGACGTACGCGTTCCCGGCTGCGATCTGGTCGAGCAGCGCCGAGATCGGTTGCCCCGCTAGTGGCCCCTCGAGCGGTGGATTGATCACGGTCGCGAACGCCAGTGTGCCCGTGAAGGCGCCCTTGAGCGGCGTTGGCGTCTGCAGCGTCAGGACGATCGGGCCGGCCACGCCGGGCTGTCCCAGGTGAATGTGCGCGGCGACGATGTTCGCCGTGTTGCTGACATTCACTTGATACGTGATGCGGGTGCCCTCGATCTGGACGAGCGCAACTCCTACCGCGGGCGACGAGTTCGGCGGTACCTCTTGTGCGCCCGTAAGGGTGGCGGCGAAGGTTGCCGCCGTGTCGGCGTTCGCTCTGCTGACCGCAACAACGCCTAAGGCGGCCGCGAGAAGTGCTGTCCCTCCGATCACGGCGAGGGCCGACCGGCCAAATCCTCTCATCTCACTCTTCCCTCCTGTTTTCTTGACGAAGCGCGGCGCGATCGTACACCCGACACTACGGCGCCATCCACCAAGCGGTTTTGCGCTTGCCGCCTTCGCGCAACGAACCAGAGGGCGCCACTTCCCAGCACGGCGGTCCAGACGAGCGCGTAGCTCCACCAGCGCCACCGCCCGCGGCGCATGATCGAGACCTGGCCAAGCGGATCCCCGCCGACGCGCAGATCGTCGACGTAGAACCTGTCGCCCACCCTGCCTTGGTCGAGCGCCAGCAATGCCAGGAGCCCGATCCGGTCCGGCCTCTGCGGAACCCCTCGGACGACTATCCGTCGCCACCGGCGCTCGAGCAGAACGGTGCGCACCCCGTGACTAAGAGTGCTCTCGGGCGTCCCGCCACCATACTCGTTCAGCTGGACGCGCAGCGTCTGCCCGACGGTGCCGCGGCCAGCCCGGACCCAGACCGACAGCTTGAACGTACCGCGGAGCGCACCCGTGACCAGACTCAGAAACCGGCGGTCGCGGAGCCGGTCCGCCGGAACGGCAATCGACGCTCCGAAGCCCCTGCTTCGATGACTCGTCACCAGGAGCGCGAAGTGCCCGGTTCTCCCATTCCTTGTTCGTCTGACGCTGCCCCCCTCGACGACGCTCCAGCCGGCGATTCCACGCTCGATGCCCCCGTCGGGCACGAGGTTCGGCAATGGGTGGGCGGCCCCGAGCGCGCCAGGGGCTGCGACGAGGCAGGCGCTGAGGGCGACGACGCCCATGCGAATGGTCGACACCGAAGAGCAAGGGTAGGCGAAGGCCGCGCCGCCGCTCCGTGGTTAGGCTGAATCCGTGACGAAGCCGCTCTGGGCCCCCTGGCGACTTGAGTACATACAGCAGGCCGACGAGCAGCGCGGCTGCCTCTTCTGCCGCGCGCTGGCCGGCGAGAGCGAGAAGCTGCTCGTACTTCGCCGAGGCGAGCGTGCGTTCGCGCTCCTGAACAAGTTTCCGTACACCTCGGGCCACCTGATGGTGGCTCCGGCGCGGCACGTCGGCGACTTCGGCGAGCTCGGCGACGACGAGGCGCTCGAGCTTCATCGGCTCGCGTCGCAGGGGATCTCGGCGCTCGCGGAAGTCTTCGCTCCTCAGGGCTACAACCTGGGGTGGAACCTCGGTCGGATCGCGGGGGCCGGCGTCGTCGACCATGTTCATCTCCACGTCGTTCCACGTTGGGCGGGAGACACCAACTTCATGCCGGTGCTCGCGGACGTCAAGGTGCTGCCGGAGCACCTGATGGAGACTCGGCAGAAGCTGACTGACGCCTGGCCCGATTCAGCGGCGCCGGATCACGACCGCGGACGGCGCCGGACGCTTCGAGCTCGCGCTAGGTGAAGAAGTCCTGCAACCAGCCCGGGACGATCAACCCGGCCTTGATCGTCCGCGTCCGTACTGCCTTTGCCCAGGCCAACTGGAGGCCTTCGGCAGCGCGTAGGCGTGCATGCTGGACGGTGTTGGCCTGGATCAGCGCCACCTGATCGGAGTCCTTCTCGTACTGCGTACGGGCGGCGGCGAACGCCGTGAAGGCTGTCGAGACCGTCTGGATCGCGGTGACGAGCTTCCGGTGTTGAGCTCCGAGCCCGCGCGGGGCGCGTACGAGCTTGGTCCTTGCGGCGAGCCGCTTGAACTCGCTGCTGCGCGCACGGAAGCGGGCGATCGCCACACTCTCGGAAAGCTTCTCGAATGCGCGATCCGCCCGGGCGAGCGACGCACGGTAGGCCCTCATCTGAACGCCCATTCTGGCCAGGTACGTGTGAAGAGCCGGGCCTGCGGCAGGAGCCGCTGGCTGCGCCCCCGCGCTCGGTGCGGCTACGGCGACGACGACAATCAAGAGGGCAAGGAATCTCATGGGCAGCATGGCCGGAAGAAGCGGACGCCCGTTCGAACCGGCGAACCTCGGCTTGAAGGCTACTGGGGCTTTCCGCTTGACTGTGACACGTCGGTTTCGACACACGGGAGGCCTGGAGCAACGACTGCGCTTGGCTCGAGTCCGCTCCAAGGCTCCCCGCACACGGATCCGTACTCCTCCGTTCCAGTGCTCGGCAAATGGTTGATGGCTCGGGGGGCAACTCCTACACCTCGCCGGGACGTGGATTCAATCAGTCATTACCCCGAGTTCGATGATAACGGGGAGGCGTGGTGCAGCGGCCGACCTCGACCGCGATGGTCGTACGCTACTGGCAGAACAGGACGGGAACGATGTACGCGCCCGATGTCCGCGGAAACCTCCTGCGTCTACCCGCCACGCCGCCGCTGACCGCGAACAACCCGCCACCCCCGACAAGGAGTTCTTGATGGATCAAAGGAGATTGCTTCCGCGGTCGCGTCCCACGGGCCGGGGGAATTGATTCGGGCGTAGCGTTCGCGTTGACCTGCAAGTCGACGAAGGAGCTACGCCCCGACCGCCACCGCTTCCCCGCTCAGCGGAGTCGTGTTCGTCCTTGTGGTTTTCGTGATCGTTGGTCTTAGCGGGGGCACGCCAGACAGCAACGCCTCAGGCGAACAGGTGCTGTCGTTCTACGAAGCGCACCACGGGCGCCAGGCCAGTGCCGCGTTCATGCTCGCTGCGTCGGTGCCGTTCCTCTTCGTGTTCGCCGTCAGCCTCGGAACCCGGCGCTCGCCGACGGTGCGCACACGGGCTGTCGACGAGCGCGCTTCAGGCGCTCAACGTGCTGGATGTTCGGCAGTGGGGCCGGTTCGCGGGGTGCTGCGGCGTCTAATCGAGCCGTCCGGCGCAGGTAAGGCCGGTACAGCACGGGCACGGCCGCAGCTCGGTGAACCTGCTCTCGCTTCGGTATAGCTCGCTGTGCGGGCCATTCTCGGCCCGGAGTTCGCCCCAGATGATCAGGCCGAGGTCGAGTACGAAGAGCGCGATCGCAAGGTCGTTCGCGACCGGCGCCCATCCAGTGTCTGGAGCGAGCTGGCTCGCGCTCCAGAAGATGAAGGCGAGGCTGAGCAGCGCGCGCTTCAGCAGCTCGTGCGGTCGCGGTCGCAGCCGGAGCTGCAGCACGAGGTAGCCGATGGCGACCGCGAGGAGCGGGGTCGCGGAGATGAGCCGGTGCGCGCGGCTGGAGAGGAAGCCCGGCCAGAGATCGAGCCCGAGCACGAGCGCGCCGCCCACGAGCGCAGTCACAGTAAGCCCGCCGGTCACTGCGGCCGCGATCGCGCGAGGCTCGCGCAGACGCGCCGAGCAAATGAGGGTTTCGAAACTCGAGGCCGGCATGGGCAAGGGAGGGTATCGGCCCGGTGCTGTCAGTTGATCGGTTCATTCTGCACATCGTGTTCGCGCGCGTAGTCGTCGACGAGACGGTTGATGACTTCGGCCGTATCGCTGTCCGGGGCATCGCGGAAGGCGTAGTTGATCTTCACGAACGGCTCCCATTTGTCCGGTAGTGCGTCCTCGGGGAAGATCGCCTCGACCGGGCATTCGGGCTCGCAGGCGCCGCAATCGATGCACTCCTCGGGGTCGATCACGAGCATGCGGTCGAACTCGTGGATGCAGTCGACCGGGCAGACATCGACGCAGGACTTGTCCTTGATGTCGATGCAGGGCTCGGCGATGATGTACGTCAAAGCAGCGTCCTTTCGCGTTGAGTAGGACGAACGGAAGGCGGCGCGCGCGATGCCCATGCGGGCGAGGGCGCGAGCATCGCCGCCGTTGAGGCGATAGAGGATCTGTCGGCCGTCGCGGCGCCGGCCTACGACGCCGGCCGCGCGCAGGACGCGCAGCTGTTGGCTGGCCGCAGTCTCGGAGAGCAAGGCAGCACGGGAGAGCTCGCGGACAGAGAGCTCGTGGTCTTCGAGCAGCGCCGCCACGAGTCGCAGCCGGCCAGGGTCCGCTAGCAGCCGGAAGGCAGTCGCGAGCCGTTCGAGCTCGCTCTGCCGAACGGGCTGGTGCGGATTCATCTGCACGCCTGCGCAAGTATATTCTCGCTCTGATGACGAGCGTTCTCGACCCGGGTCGCGAACCGCACGCGGTGGCGAAAGGCAACGACTCGCTGGGCCGGCCGCTTCGAGACCTTCGGATCTCGGTTACCGACCGGTGCAACTTCCGCTGCGTCTACTGCATGCCGAAGGAGATCTTCGGCCGCGACTTCCAGTTCCTCGCGCGCCGTGAGCTGCTCACGTTCGAGGAGATCGTACGACTGACCCGTGTCTTCGTCGCTCACGGTGTCGAGAAGCTTCGGCTCACAGGCGGCGAGCCGTTGGTGCGGCGCGATCTCGAGAGCTTGGTTTCGCGGCTGGCGGGGATCGACGGCGTCCGCGAGATCGCGATGACGACGAACGGCTCGTTATTGGCGGCCAAGGCTCAGGCGCTAAAGGACGCGGGGCTCGGGCGTGTCACCGTCAGCCTCGACTCACTCGACGACGAGGTCTTTCAAGCGATGAACGACGTTGGCTTTCCGGTCGCGCATGTACTCGAAGGGATCAGGGCGGCGGAGGCAGTCGGCCTGCGACCGGTGAAGGTGAACATGGTCGTGAAGCGCGGCGCGAACGAGGCGAGCGTCTTGCCGATGGCGCGTTACTTCCGTGGCAGCGGCCACATCCTCCGCTTGATCGAGTACATGGACGTGGGATCGACCAACGGCTGGAGGCTCGACGAAGTTGTGCCGGCGGAGGAGATCATTCGGATGATCGACCGTGAGTGGCCGCTCGAGCCGGTCGACTCGAACTATCGGGGCGAGGTCGCGAGTCGCTATCGCTACCGAGACGGCGCGGGCGAGCTCGGCGTCATCGCCTCGGTTACGCAGCCGTTCTGCCGCGACTGTACGCGCGCTCGGCTCTCGGCGGACGGCGAGCTCTACACCTGCCTGTTCGCCAGCCACGGTCACGACTTGCGCGGTCCGCTCCGCGCTGGAGCGACAGAAGAACAGATCGCTGAGCGGCTGCGCTCGATCTGGAGCGGAAGAGCCGACCGCTACTCGGAACTGCGAAGCGCCGCGACGCTGCGGCGCGCGAAAGTCGAGATGTCTCACATCGGCGGGTGACAGCCCGCGAAAGGAGTGACCAATGCCCAAGCTCGAAGATCCTGATCAGTTGGTTCGGTGACTGCGGACGCCGCGGAGAAGGTGCGTGAGCTGCTGAGCCGCCACGCGGACTTGTCAGAAAGTGCCCTCCGCCTCGCCCTTCGCTCCGGGTGCTGCTCGGGCTATCAGTACGCGCTCGGTTTCGATCAGGCACGAAGCGACGACCACGCAATCGCGAGCGAAGGCGTCACGGTCCTCGTCGATCCGCAGACCGCTCCGCTCGTTCGCGGGAGCACGATCGATTTTGTGCTCGACCTTCGCCACTCGGGCTTCAAGGTCGAGAACCCGAACGCGAGCTCGACCTGCCGCTGCGGAGAATCGTTCGAGCTCTCCAGCGAGCAGACGGCCTAGTGGCGGTAACACCCGAGGCCCGCGCCCGCGCGCCCTCGCGCCTCGCCGGTACGGCCGTGCGAAGCGACTTCCCCGTCTTTGAGCAGCGTTTCCACGGCAAGCGGCTCGCCTATCTCGACTCTGCGGCGACCGCGCAGAAGCCCCGGCAGGTGCTCGATGCAATCCGGGACTTCTACGAGACCTCGTACGCCAACGTGCACCGCGGCGTCTACGCGCTCTCGGAGCGCGCTACGGCCGGCTACGAGGGTGCGCGCGAGAAGGTCGCCGCGTTCGTGAACGCACCATCGACGCGTGAGATCATCTTCACGCGCAACGCGACCGAGGCGCTGAACCTCGTCGCCTACGCCTGGGGGCTGAACAACCTCCGGTCCGGCGACCTCGTCGTTGTCACCGAGCTCGAGCACCATTCGAACTTCGTGCCCTGGCAGTACATCGCCAAGCGCACCGGTGCCGATTTCCGCATGATCGGGATCGACGAGCAAGGGCAGCTGCGCCTCGACCTCCTCGACCAGATCGGGGCGGACGGCGAAGTCAAAGTCGTCGCCAGCACGCTCGTCTCGAACGCGCTCGGGACGATCAACCCGGTCGAGAAGCTCGCGCGCTGGGCGCACGAGCAGGGTGCGATCATGGTCGTCGACGGCGCGCAGGCGGCGCCGCACCGGCGGCTCGATGTCAAGGCGCTCGCCTGCGACTTCCTCGCCTTCTCGGCGCACAAGCTGTGCGGGCCAAGCGGGGTGGGTGCGCTCTGGGGCCGCGCCGAGCTCCTGCAGGCGATGGCGCCGTTCAATCTCGGCGGGCACATGATCCGCTCGGTCACGTTCGAGGAGACGACCTGGGGGGAGCTGCCCTACAAGTTCGAAGCGGGGACACAGCCGATCGCCGAGGCGGTCGGCTTCGGTGCGGCAATCGATTACCTGAACGGGGTCGGCCTCGAGGCGATCGAAGAGCACGAGCGCGAACTGACGGAGTACGCGCTCGAGCTGCTCGCAGGTCTCCCCGGAGTCACGACCTACGGACCAGCCGAGTGCCGGGCGGGGATCGTCTCCTTCAACATCGACGGCGTCCACCCCCACGACGTCGCCCAGATCCTCGATAGCGAGGGCGTGGCGATCCGCGGCGGCCACCACTGCTGCCAGCCGCTGATGGCGAAGCTCGGCGTCGCCGCGACGAACCGTGCCAGCTTCTATCTGTACACGGTTCCGGACGAGATCGACCGACTCGCGGCGGGGTTGCGGAAAGTGCAAAAGACGTTCGCATGAACTCCAGGCGAGGTCGCAGTTTCTCCGAAACCGGGAGGGCCGCACGCTGTCCGCCTGCCCCCAACTAGGGAAGGGACTCCGATGCAACGATCGAGATCGGCGGCTATGTCGTGCCGGCGCGCAGACGAAAGCGCCAGAAGCACGGCCTGGATACTTGCCAGTTGAGCTCGCCTGACTCTGCGAGCCAAGGCGTTCCGGCGCACTCCGCTTTGCAAACCGACCTAAGCGCTACTCGTCGCGAGTGCCGAGCGGAGTTTGTCGAACATCGCCTGCACGGCCGCGACGCCTTCCTCGCTGTCTCCGGTAACGTCGAGCACGAGCTGCGCACCGCGGGCGTGAACGGACCAACGAGCAAAGGCGCGACAGACCCGCTCCAACGCTGCGAGCTGGCGAAGTTCTAACTTCGACGCTTGGCACTGCGCGGAAGAGCATGCGCAAGCCGTTGGCGGTCGCGACGATCTCGACGGCGGCGCGCCGTCCGAGGTGGAGCCAACGGTCTTGCCGGTCCGACAGGTCCGCCTCCCCCAGCGAACAGGCGATCGCCGGGCTCTCTCTACGTTCTTTTGACTCTCTTCGGGTGTCCACGAGCCAAGGGTGCCACGTCGGCCGGCTCTATGCACGGCCGTCGCTACTTCACCCACGCGGCGGGAAGACGGCGGCCGCGGCGCTTCGGCGCCCAGGCGGTAAGCGTCCGGCCCGCCCGCGGTTGCGGGCGGGCCGGACGCTCGTATTAGGCGATCGGCTCGGCGGCCGCGAGCCCGCTGGCATCGCCTCTGCGCGAGAGGAGCGCCGCGAGGGCCGTGACGGCCAGGTGTAGGCCGATCAAGATCGCGGCGATCGCAACGAGGCCGGCGTTCGACTCATTGATTTGGTGGACGAGCTCGCGTCCGTCTCCGGCGGCGAAGACGAGCCCGAAGCCGACAATGCAGAGCAACACCAGCCTCGACCAGCGCCCGAGCCAGACAGCGAGGGCTAGCGAGAGCGAGGCGACGATGGCGACGACCATGAGGGCAACTGACTCCGTGTTGACACCGAGGATCTTGGCGCCGGCCTCGCCTTGGCCTTTCTCGACGTGCGTCGTGCGCTCGGCGGTCCCGCCCTCATTGCCCGACTCGCCGCTCGCGCCGCTTTCGGTGGACGAGCCCGCGCTCGGGCGAGCCTCGGTGTGGCGCTGGTGCCTCTCGATTGTGGAGCCAATCGCGAACAGCAGGCCTGAGCCGACGAGCAGCAGCACGAGCGCTGCCCGCAGGCTTGTCAACTGCGTCCTCATCTGGAACCTCCTTCGGTTCGAGGACGACGGAAAGAAGCGTGCGTGATCGTGCGCCCGGTTTGCGGGCGCACTCTTCCCTAGAGCGCCGGTGGGCCCCGCTCTTGGTAGCCCAGCGCGAGCGCCGGGATCCGTGGCAGGTCGCACGCCTGCCGCAGCGACCAGGACGTTGTTGACGCGTAACGTGGCCGCCGTGCACGCGCGAGCTCGCCCACGAGCCGCTCGACGACATGCAGGAGCGCGCGGGAAAGCAGTAGTGCAAGCAGGCCGAACGGGAGCTGGAGTAGGAGCCCGAGCAGGAAGCGCGGCTCGAGCGCAGCGTGGAACGGGAAAGCCTCGGCGTGGAGCAGACGCTCGGCGAACTCCTGCAGCGCGAACGCGAGCGGCGGCAAGACGAAGAACAACCAAGGCGAGACCTTGTTGCCGCGCTGCGGAGGGCGATCGAGCAGGAGGCGCGCCCCCGCTGCGACGACAGCCGTGGCGGCGAGGATACCCAGGAAGAGCACCAGGTAGCTGCCGCTACCCGTGCTCGCACGCTCGGGCGCTTCGCCGCCTCCCTCGGCAGCTCGAGCGGAGACGACGAGGTAGCTGAGCGAATGGGCAGCAAGCGACCCTGCCGCCATCAGCGGGAGGGCGACAAGCCACGGCAAACGCCGACGCATCTGCCGGAACACTACCCGGTTCGCGTGCGGGTTGATCCTGCGGAAGCGGGTGCCCCGGGGTCTTCACAAACGCCCACCCTCGGGCGCGACTTGCGTCGGACGAACCGCGCAATGACGAAGCAACAACCGTTAGAATGTCCACGAATGGCCGACGACCGGTGCGACCTGCTCTGTCTTGATCTGCCGCGTGCCGAGGAGCTGCGCCAGCGGCGCCTGGAGCTGGCTGTTGCTGAGCGCGTCGCGGCCCGTATGCGCGCGCTCGCCGACCCGACCCGGCTGGTGCTCGCCGCCGCGCTGCGCGAAGCCGGCGAGCTCTGTGGGTGTGACCTCGCTTGGATTTCCGAGCGACCGCAGAATCTGGTCTCTCACCATCTGCGCGCGCTGAAGGGCGAAGGACTGGCCGAGTCGCGGCGCGAGGGCAAGATGGCCTTCTACTCACTTACCCGAGAGGGCACGCGCCTGTTCGATCAGGCCGTCGAGACGATCGCGACCGCGGCACTCCCCGCGGAGGCCGGCCAGTGAGTACCGGCGAGCTGACGGTCATTCGGCCGGCGCCGCTCGCGCGCAGCCGCGAGTGGCATCGCCACGCCCGCCGCGCGCGACTGCTGTCGTGGTTCAGCCTGATCTGGATGACGATCGAGGGTGTCGTCGGCGTCGCCACCGGCATTGCCGCCGGCTCGATCGCCCTCCAGGCGTTTGGCATCTCCTCGGCCGTCGAAGGCCTGGCCAGCGTGATCGTCATCTGGCGCTTCACCGGCTCGCGCACACTGTCTGAGACCTCGGAGCGGCGGGCGCAGAAGGCGGTCGCCGTCAGCTTCTGGCTGCTCGTCCCGTACGTCGCCGCCGACGCGCTCTACAAGCTGCTGGTGAACGCTGAAGCCGAGACGAGCTACCTGGGCATCGGCCTGACCGTCAGCAGCCTGCTCGTCATGCCGCTGCTCGGACGCATCAAGCATCGGCTCGGCTCGAAGCTCGGCTCGTCCGCGACCGCCGGCGAGGGAACGCAGAACATCCTCTGTGCCTACCTGGCCGGGGCCGTCTTGGTCGGCCTCCTCGGCAACACGCTCCTTGGCCTCTGGTGGCTCGACCCGTTCGCGGCCTTCGTCGTCGCTGGCCTCGCGATCAAGGAAGGACGTGAAAGCTGGCGCGGCGAGAGTTGCTGCGACCACTGTTGAGAGATGAGTAAAGCTAGTCGCAGCAAGCGCGAGCGCCGTCTAACGACGCCCCTGAGACAGTCACCCTCATCGCTGGCACCTCCGTGGCTCGTCGCCGCAATGGCCGGGGTCGCCGTCCTGGCCGTAGTCGCCGCCGCCGCCGCGGCGCTGATGATGCGCGGCTCGGACTCGTCCGCCAAGTCCGTCGCAGAGACGGCGCCGGCGGTCCATCCCTTCCTCAGCGTGTTCGTCGGCGGCGATCAGGTCGAGGTACCGACCGATATCGGCATTAGCTACTGCGCCGGCAAGGGCAAACAGCTTCGGTCCTTCGTCGACGGCAAGCCGGTTGGCGGTAGCCCGCGTACCGTGAAGCTCGTCGACGGCGAGCGGGTCGTCGTCGCTTTCGGCACGCCCTCGCAGATCAGGAAAACGAGGTCGTAGTCGTGGCCAAGCACGAGGGCCACGGTCACGCTGGTCACTCGCACAGCCACGCCGTCAGTGCCGACACAAACGCGCGCCGCCTGTCGATCGCCCTCGCTCTGATCGTCGGGTTCATGGTCGTTGAGGTCATCGCCGGCATCCTCGCCCACTCGCTGGCCCTGCTCTCGGACGCGGCGCACATGCTCACGGATGCTGGGGCGATCGCGCTGTCGCTCATCGCCCTGAGGCTGGCCGAGCGCCCCGCCCGCGGCGCCATGACCTACGGACTGAAGCGTGCCGAGATCCTGTCAGCGCAGTTCAACGGCGCCACGCTCGTCGTTCTGGGCGGCTTGATCGTCTACGAGGCGATCAGGCGCCTCGTCAACCCGCCCGCAGTAGCCGGAGCGACGGTGCTCGGTGTTGCGCTGGCCGGCATCGCCGTCAACCTGCTGGCCACCTGGCAGCTAACCAAGGCCAACCGCAAGAATATGGCTGTCGAGGGCAGCTTCCAGCACATCCTGACCGACCTCTACGCATTCATCGGCACTGCCGTCGCCGCCGTCATCATCCTCACGACCGGCTTCGATCGAGCCGACCCGATCGCCTCGCTGCTCGTCGCCGCGTTGATGTTTTGGGCCGCCTACGGGCTGCTCAGGGACTCCGGGCGCGTGCTACTCGAGATGTCGCCTGAGGGGATGAACGTCGTCGCAGTCGGCCAGGCGATCGCCGAGCATCCGCACGTCGCCTCGGTCCACGATTTGCACGTGTGGCAGATCGCGAGTGGTTTTCCCGCGCTATCGGCGCACGTGCTCGTCCATCCCGGCGACGACTGCCACGCGATCCGCCGCGAGCTCGAGATGGTGCTGGACGAGCGCTTCAGCATTGAGCACACGACGCTCCAGGTCGACCATCGGCGCGACGGTGGCCTGGTCGCGCTCGGAAGCCTGCACCAGGACAAACACGGCGACGACCACGGCTCATAGCCGCAAACGCGGACGCTGCGGAAGTCCAGCCTGAGCGGGGCTTTCTCAGAGCGGACGACCGGGTTCGAACCGGCGACCCTCAGCTTGGGAAGCTGATGCTCTACCAACTGAGCTACGTCCGCTGGAGTGCCCAGAATACCGCAGAGGAGCTACCTACGGGCCGGGCGCGAGGCCCTTCTGCCGTAGCTCCTCGAGCGCTTGTCGCGACTTGTCGAGCATCGGAAGTCCCATGCCCTCGAGCACGTCAGGTGCCTTCGTGAACTGGATCTCGGAATACTGGACGACCTCGAGATGGTTCCCCCATGGATCCAGGAAGTCGAGCGACGGACCGCGGGACGCTTCGACGCCGACCTCGTGGAGAGCCCGCCGGGTTGCCTCCTTGTCGTCGACAACCAGGCCAAGATGACGCGCGCCGTCCGAAGGCTGCGTTCGGCCTGCGGAGAGGGCGATGAACTGGTCACCCATGTCGATGAAAGCCATCCGGCTCCCTCGGCCGCGAAGCTCGAGCTCGAAGATGCGCCCGTAGAAGGCGAGCGCCTCGTCGATGTCCCCGACCTCGAGTGCAACGTGATTGACGCCGACAAGCCTCGACTTCTTCGCCACAATGACCCAAACGGCCCTCGGGGAGAGATAATTCCTTGGAGCAAGTGTGCTAGCAAATGGAGGAACACGTATGCAGCCAGATCTAGAGGCGACCGCCCGCGCGCTCGTCGCCGAGGGCAAGGGCATCCTTGCCGCCGACGAGAGCAACAGCACGATCGGAAAGCGCTTCGACTCGATCGGGGTCGAGTCGACCGAGGAGAGCCGCCGCGCCTACCGCGACCTGCTCTTGACGGCGCCCGGCGCCGAGGAGCACATCAGCGGCGTGATCCTCTACGACGAGACGATCCGGCAGTCGGCGTCGGACGGGACGCCGTTCCCGAACGTGCTCGAGGCCCGCGGCATTCTTCCGGGGATCAAGGTCGACACGGGCGCAAAGCCGCTCGCGGGTGCGCCGGGCGAGACGGTCACGGAGGGGCTTGACGGCCTGCGCGAGCGCTTCGCCGAGTATCGCGAACTGGGTGCCCGGTTCGCGAAGTGGCGCGCTGTGATCTCGATCGGCAAGGGCATCCCGAGCGAGTACTGCATCTGGGCAAACGCCCATGCGCTCGCGCGGTACGCGGCACTGAGCCAGGAGGCCGGCGTCGTCCCGATCGTCGAGCCCGAGGTTCTGATGGACGGCGACCACACGATCGAGCAGAGCTTCGACGTCACCTCGCGCACGCTGCATGCCGTCTTCACAGAGCTGCGCGATCAGCGAGTTCAGCTCGAGGGGGTGCTGTTGAAGCCGAACATGGTGCTCTCCGGCTACGAGGCCGACGCGCAGGCGGATCACGACGAGATCGCCGAGATGACGCTCCGCTGCTTCCGGCGTCACGTTCCCGCGGCGGTTCCAGGCGTCGTCTTCCTTTCCGGCGGGCAGAGTGACGAGGGCGCGACGGAGAATCTGAACGCGATCAACGAGCGCGGCCCGCAGCCCTGGGAGCTCTCGTTCTCATACGGCCGGGCCCTCCAGGCGCCCGCGCTGAAGACCTGGACGGGGAACCCGGCGAACGTCGACGCGGCGCAGAAGGCGTT
The DNA here is from genome assembly GCA_038237235.1 of Gaiellales bacterium. Lineage (GTDB taxonomy): Bacteria > Actinomycetota > Thermoleophilia > Gaiellales > Gaiellaceae > JBBRYW01. The sequence goes on along the minus strand of JBBRYW010000007.1, from coordinate 29,428 downwards.
ACTCAGGCGAGCGAAGTTCAATGGCGCGGCCCGCTCGGGCGCCTACGCGCTGGAGATGGAGACCGCTGGGGTCAGCTAGCGGTATCTCACGCCGGCGAATCGCTCCAGCTTCTCGAGCGCATGCTGCGCCTGCACGCGGCGCACGGTTCCCGAGCGAGAGCGCATCACGAGGGAGTCCGTTGACGCCCCGTCGCGCACCCGCCGGACTCCGCCGAGAAGCGCGCCGGTCGTGACGCCGGTCGCCGCGACGAAGACATCCTGGCCCGAGACGAGATCGTCCCCAGTCAGGACCTGCCCCGGATCGAGGCCGGCTTCTTCCAGTTGCCGTCGCTCCGAGTCGTCGCGCGGCCAGAGTCTTCCCTGCAGACCTCCGCCCAGGCACTTTAGGGCTGCTGCTGAGATGACGCCCTCCGGCGTGCCACCAATCCCCATGAGGAGGTCGACGCCGCTCTCGCCCCGCGCGGCCGCGATCGATGGCGCGACGTCGCCGTCCGTGATCAGATTCACCCTCGCGCCGACCTGGCGCAGCTCCGTGATCAGGCGGATGTGTCGGTCGCGATCGAGGACAACGACCGTGACGTCACGCGGCTTCACACCCTTGGCCCGCGCGACCCGCCTGACGTTGTCGCCGGGAGGCGCCTCGATGTCGATCACGTCGGCCGCCTCCGCCCCGCAGGCGATCTTGTCCATGTAGAGGGCGGCGCCGGGGAAGAACATCGACCCGCGCTCGGCGACGGCGATGACAGCGATCGCGTTCGGCCGCCCCATGGCGGTGAGGTTCGTACCTTCGAGGGGATCGACGGCGACATCGACTTCGGGCCCCTGACCGCTTCCGACTCTCTCACCGTTGTAGAGCATCGGCGCGCTGTCCTTCTCGCCCTCGCCGATCACCACGATGCCATTCATCGAAACCGTGTCGAGCATCAGGCGCATCGCGTCGACTGCCGCCTGATCGGCGCTTTCCTTCTCGCCGCGGCCGACCCACCGGGCAGCCGCCATTGCGGCCGCTTCCGTGACTCGGACGAGCTCGAGGGCGAGGTTCCGGTCGGGAGCCGTGTGTCCGGTCGCAGTCTCCTCGCTCACGGGCAGATCCTAGATGGTTGATCACATGCGCTCGGGCGCCTGCACCCCCACGAGGTCGAGGCAGCGGGCGAGGACGACCTGGGTCGCGCGGCAGAGAGCCAGCCGGAAGGCCTGGGAGTCGCTGTCGATCACCCGATGCTCGTGATAGAAGCGGTGGAACTCGTCGGACACGCGGATCGCGTACGTCGGGATCGACTGTGGCGCACGCCGCTCGGTCGCCTCGGCCACGACTGCCGGGAAGTCCGCCAACCGCTTGACGAGGTCACGCTCCTCGGTGGCCAGCTCCGCGGGCGGATCAGCGGACACCGCGGCGCCCTCCGCGTTCCGCAGAACCCCTGCGATCCGGGCATGTGCGTACTGGACGTAGTAGACGGGGTTCTTCCGCGTCCGCTCGCCTGCGAGGTCGACGTCGATCTCGATCGGCTGATCCGGGCCGCGGTTGACGAGGTACCAGCGGGCGGCGTCGACCCCGACCGCATCCATCAGCTCGTCGAGGAAGACGACGTCGCCGCTCCGCTTCGCCATCCTCCGCGTCTGACCGCTCTCGACGAGCTGCACGAGCTGGTAGAGCAGGATCTCTAGGCGCTCGGGGTCGTAGCCGAGAGCACCGGCGAGGCCCTTCAGGCGCCCGACGTACCCGTGGTGGTCGGCGCCCAGCACATAGATCAGGCGATCGAACCCGCGCTCGAGCTTGTGGCGCAGGTATGCGGCGTCCCAGGCCACGTAGGCCGGCTGGCCACCACGCTCCTCCGAGCGAACGATCACGCGATCCTTCTCGTCTCCATAGGGAGAGGTTCGGACCCAGACTGCCCCGTCCCGCTCGTAGGTCTCGAGCGCGTCGATCGCCGCCTCGATCTCGCCCTCCAGCGACGACTGCCTCACCCACGCGTCGAACTCGATGCGAAAGCGAGCGAGAGTCGAGCGGATACTGCGCAGTAGGAACTCGACAGGCTCCGGCTGTGCTGCCACGTCCTGCATGTATGAGCCCGAGTAGCCGTCGTCGGGCGGCGGCTCGCCTCGCCGCAGCGCGTCCACCGATCGTTTGAAGCGGTCGACCTGAGTGCCGACGTCGTTGACGTAGAACTCACGTTCGACGTCGTGGCCCGCGAACTCCAGCAGGCGGGCGATCGCGTCACCGAAGGCGCCGTTTCGTGCGGACGCCACCGTGATTGGCCCCGTCGGGTTCGCCGAGACCATCTCGACCTGGATGCGTTCCGGGGTCTCGGCGGAGCCGCCGCCGTAGCGCGTGCCCGCGGCGAGGATGTCACCCAGGGCGTCGCCGTACCAGGCCCGGCCGAGCCAGAGGTTGACGAATCCCGGCCCGGCGATCTCGGCCCGCTCCACCGCCGGAAGCGAACGGGCCGCATCGGCGAGCTCGCCGGCGAGCTCTCGCGGCGGCCGGCGCTCACTCGGCGCCAGGCGAAGCGCAGCGTTCGTCGCGTAGTCCCCGTGCGCGGGGTCGGTGGGCCGCTCCAGGTCGACCGGCACGCCCGCGAAGCGGCCGAGGTCGGCGGCAAGTCGTGTAACCGCATTCTCGCTCACCCGTATATCGTAGGAGCATGGAAGACGAAGCGCAGAGCCGGCAGCTCAACATCCACCTCGACCCGGATCACCTGGCGGGCGTGTACGCGAACTTCGCGAACATCACCTTTTCCCCGTACGAGTTCACCATCACATTTGCGCGCATCGACCACGAGGTCGAGGAGGGTGACATGCCGGGCGTCGTCGTGTCCCGCGTCAACATGTCGACGCGGTTCATGCACGAGCTGCTCGAGGCAATGCAGGACTCCTGGTCGAAGTGGCAGACCCAGGAGGGGATCAAGAATCTCCCTGAGACGCCTGGCCCCCACTCCTAGGATCTCAGTGATCTCAGCACCGCACGCAGGTAGGGGGTACTAGCGCGCTGAGGCCGCCCGCAGCAAGATCTTCAGGTCGATGCCGGAGGGGCGGCGTGATCACCCCGCTCGGCGGAGACGCTGGCGGGGCCGAGCCGCGCACGGCGGCCGGCGGCGAGCGCACCGCCCACGCCTTTGCCATGGCGAGTCGCTGCATGATCGTCGGATGATCCTCGAGCATGAGGTAGTCCCACGTCGAGGGGTTCGGCTCCGCGAGGCTGGTCGTCGCGAAACGGGAGAAGAGACCGCGCGCCGCCGCAGCGTCGTGCGTCGTACGCAGCGCGACCCAGTCCGCTTCCGCCTCGTAGCGGCGTGAGACGGCGTTTTCCGCTGGAGTCGCGAGCAGCGTCAGGACCGTCGCGGCAAGCAGCGCCATCGGGACTTTCCCGGGGTCGGCCAGGCCGTTGCCTCGGAGCAGCCCCCCGAGCAGCGCGAGCAAGGGCAGGGTGAACAGCCCGAACCACACGATGCCCTTCCAGAGGTGTCCTCGCGCCACGTGACCGAGCTCGTGCGCCATCACTACGCGCACCTCCCGGTGTGGAAAACGGAGCAGTGTGTCCCAGAGCACGACTCGCCTCGTAGGCCCTACCCCGACGCTGAACGCGTTCGCCTGCGAGGTGTCATCGTGGACGTCCTCCACTCGGAACGGTGTCCCTTGTGTCCCGGTCGCCTTGGTCAGCTCGCGCACGTCGCTGACGAGGACAGGACGCCGGAGCGGATGAGAACCCGCCACGAGGTAGGGGGAAGCGACCGTCAGAACTGCGATCAGCGCTACGAACACCGCCCCGGCGCCGGCCCACCACCAGTGACCGAGCCATGCAGCGAAGCCCATCACGACGACGACGACGAACGAGAGCACGAGCGTGTCGGCGATCACGCTCCCCCATGCGCCCGCGAGTACGCTCCCGTAGCCGACCTTCGAGAGCCCGTACCGGCGATCCCACCAAAGCGACAGGAGCGCGAACGGCAGGCTGGTCGCCGCCGAGATGGTCGCGATCAGCGCGGCGAGGACGATGCCGGTGCCGACGCGGCCGATGCCGATTCGTCGTGCCAGGGAGCGCGCACGCAATGCCACAGCCGCGAGTACGACGACTCCCGCCGACGTCGAGAGCAGCCAGAGGATGTCGGCGACGCGGCCGTAGTCGGCCGCACGCTGGAGTGTCTTCGGCGTAAAGTAGTCGGCCTGGTCGAGCTTGGGCGGCCGCAGGTTCCCGGGCACCTGCGTATGCCACACCCACCGAGCGAGCAGGAACCAGGCGCCAGCGAGCACGGCTATCGTTGCCGCCCGCACGAGCCGGTCTCTCCCCGACCCCCGTCGAAGTGGTGTTTCGATGCGCGTCTGCGTCATCTCCGACATCCACGGTAACCTTCACGCGCTTCGCGCAGTGCTCGACGCCGTCGAGTCCGAGGGCGCGGATGCGATCTGGTGCCTGGGCGACGTCGTCGGGTACGGGCCGAGGCCGAACGAGTGCTGCTACGCGGTGGACAACAGCACCTCCGTGGCGCTCTGCGGCAACCACGACCTCGGCGTTCTGGGAGAGATCAGCCTCGATGATTTCTCCGGCGAAGCCGCAACGAGCGCCCACTGGACGCGCGGCGTGCTCGACGGCGACGCGCGCAGATATCTCAGCGGACTCAAGCCAAGTGCGCATCTCGCCGACGCGGGAGCGGAGCTCTTCCACGCCAGTCCCCGCGACCCAGTCTGGGAATACGTGCTGAGCCGCGAGGCAGCGCTCGCCGCGCTCGAGCAAACGGCCGCGCCGCTCGTCCTCGTCGGGCACAGCCACTTGGCACTCGCGGTCTCGCTAATCGACGGGCGCCTCCAAGGGGGCCTCGCGCCGGCGGGAACTCGCCTCGAGCTAGGCGGAGGCCGCTGGCTCCTCAACCCCGGCTCGGTCGGACAGCCGCGCGACGGCGATCCGCGAGCCGCCTACCTTCTGCTCGATCTCGCGACAAGGTTTGCGGAGTTTCGCCGCGTCACATACCCCATTGAGGCGACGCAAGCCGAGATCCGGGAGGTCGGCCTCCCCGATTCGCTCGCGGCTCGCCTCGCGACCGGCGACTAGCGCGCGCTTGCCTCTGCCGGTTCCGATTCGGCACCGAACGAGACGCCCTCGCGCACGAGGGCCAGTTGCACGTCTTCGCGCGCCTTGAAGATCCGCCACTTGACCGTCGCAAGCGTGATCTCGAGGGAATCCGCGATCTCCGTGTAGGAGAGCCCGACGATGTCCCGCAGAAGCAGGGCCATCTTGAGGTCGACGTTGAGGATCTCGACGGCTCGCCAGAGCGCGTCGATCGCCTCGATCCGCTCGAACGGCGCATCGACCACCTCGAGCGGCGGGGCATCGTCGATCGACACGAGGGCCCGCGGCCGACGCTCGACTGCCCGCAGCTCGTCCAGAACCCGGTTCTTCGTGATCTGGAAGAGCCAGGTCGTGAACTTCGAGCGGAGTGAGAACTTCGGCAGGCCCTGGAATACGCGGAGGAAGACCTCTTGCGTCAGATCCTCCGCGAGTGCCCGATCTCCTCCGACGAGCCGGAGCACGTAGTTGTAGATCGGGACCTCATAGGCCCGAAGGATGAGCGAGAAGGCGCGTTCGTCACCCCGCTGCGCCTTTCGCAGAACCCCAGGATCAGGCTGCTCGAGCGACAAGATAGAGAATTATAGCCTCGATCGTGACGATCTAAACGATCGGAGGTTGAGCTGACGTAAGAGGTTTTCCCGACATTTGTGACGGCTGCTCGACCCCGAGCAACGCGAGGAGGGTGGGCGCGAGGTCCGACAGCTCCCCTCCCTCGCGCAGCGCCAAGCGGGGCGCGGTGACGATCAGCGGGACCGGGTTCGTCGTATGCGCGGTGTGCGGGCTGACACCGTCGGGCTCCAGCATGTGCTCGGCGTTTCCGTGATCTGCCGTGGCGAGCGAGACGCCGCCCGCGGCGCTGACCGCCCGCGCAACGATGCCAAGGGCAGCATCAGCCGCCTCCACCGCCTTCACGACCGCGGGGATCTTGCCGGTGTGGCCGACCATGTCCGGGTTGGCGAAATTGACGATGCCGAACCGATAACCGCCGGCGATCTCGGCGGCGAAGCGACGCGCGACCTCGGACGCCGACATCTCCGGCTTCAGGTCGTAGCTCGGTACATCCCGCGGGGACGGTACGAGGAGACGCGTCTCCCCTGCCCACTCGTCCTCGCGCCCGCCGTTGAAGAAGTAGGTCACGTGCGCATACTTCTCGGTCTCTGCCGCGTGGAGCTGACGGATGCCGTGCTCCGACAGAGCCTGCGCGATCGTCTCGTCCACGTCCCGCTCGGCGAAGGCGACCGGGCAGTGAAGATCGCCGCGGTAGCGCGTCATCGTGGCGAGGTCGAATCCCCGCTCCAGGAGCTTCTGCGTCAGCTGGCGCGCGCGGTCGGGGCGGAAGTTGAAGAAGATCGCCGCGTCGCGGGATGTCAGCCGCGGCCGGCCGTCGATCGCAACCGGGTCGATGAACTCGTCCGTCACCCCCGCGTCATAGCTTCGTTGCACTAGGGCGATGGGATCCGACCCCGTTGCGCTCTCGTCGAGGGTCATCGCGTCGAGCGCCCTCTGCGTCCGTTCCCAGCGCCCATCCCGGTCCATCGCGTAGTAGCGGCCCGCAACCGTTGCGACACGGTCGGCTGGCAGCTCGGCGAGGTCCCGGACGGCCGAGGTCGGGGAGACGTCCCGTCCGTCCGTGAAGGCGTGGATGTACACACGGTCGTCCATCTCGTGCCGCCGCGCGAGGTCGAGCAGCGCGCGCAGGTGATCGATGTGCGAGTGGACGCCCCCGTAGGAGACCAGCCCGAGCAGGTGCACATTCGTCCCGCGTTCACGCGCTCGCTCGAAAGCGCCCACGAGCGCGGGGTTCTCGAAGAACGAGCCGTCCTCGATCGCGCGGTTGACGCGCTGCAAATCCTGGAACAGGATCCGTCCGGACCCGATCGTCAGGTGGCCGACCTCGGAGTTGCCCATCTGCCCGGCCGGCAGCCCGACGGCCTCGCCCGACGCCTTCAGCGTCGTGTGTGGATACGCGCGCCAGAACGCGTCGAAGACGGGCGTCTCGGCCAGCTCGACGGCGTTCCCCGGACCGGAAGGGGCGCAGCCCCATCCATCGAGGATGACGAGGACTACGAGCGGATACGTGCTGCCATCTCGCAAATCGCGCGGAAGGAGTTGACCTCGAGCGAGGCGCCCCCGACGAGCGCGCCGTCGACGTCCGGCAGGCCGAGGATCGCCGCGGCGTTCTCTGGCTTGACCGAGCCGCCGTAGAGCACCGGTGCGGCGATCAGTCCCTTGATGAACGAGTGCGCCTCCTGCGCCTGCTCGGGAGTCGCCGTCTTACCCGTTCCGATTGCCCAGACGGGCTCGTAGGCGACGACGAGCCGCTCGTGCGGCTGCAGCACCGCCAGTTGGCGGCGAAGGACGTCCTCGGTCTCGCCCCCCTCACGCTCCTTCTCGAGCTCGCCGACGCACGCGATCACCCCCAGGCCGGCCTCGAGCGCGTGGCCGGCACGCTTGCCGACCGTCTCGTCAGTCTCCCCGAAGAGCTGGCGCCGCTCCGAATGTCCGACGAGAGTGCCCTGGACGCCTAGCTCGAGCAACATCGGTGCCGACACCTCTCCCGTGTACGCCCCCTCGTCCTCCCAGTGGACGCTCTGTGCGTAGACGGCGAGCCCGCTCTCGACCGCGGCCGCCAGGGAGACGAACGGTGGGCAGACGACGACATCCACCCCCCGGGGCGGCGCGAAGGAGGAGCAGAACGACGTCGCCTCGGCCGGCGTCTTGAACATCTTCCAGTTGCCCGCGATCAGCATTCAGAGTCCGCCGGAATCGCCGCCACGCCCGGTAGTTCCTTGCCCTCCAGGAGCTCGAGGGAGGCACCGCCGCCGGTCGACAGCCACGAGACGTCGTGCTCCAGACCGAGCTCGGTCAGCGCCCGGGCGGAGTCGGCGCCACCGACGACCGAGTACGCATCCGACGACGCTACGGCCTCGGCGACCGCCTTCGTCCCCTCGCCGAACCGTGGCCACTCGAACACGCCCATCGGCCCGTTCCAGAAGATGGTTCTGGCCTCTCGAATCCGCTCAGCGAACGAGGACCGCGTCTTGGGCCCGATGTCGAGGCCGAGCCAGCCGTCCGGCACGGCGTCTGCCTCCACCACCTGACTCTCGGCGTCCGCCGAGAAGCGAGCGGCTGCCACGACGTCGCAAGGCAGCTCGAGCCGCACCCCTTCGAGCGGAGATCGCGAAGCGAGCTCTCCAGCCATCTTGCCGCCTACGAGCACTGAATCGGCTCGCGCGCCGAGACTCTGGAGGACGCCCAGCTTGTCTTCCACCTTCGCGCCGCCCGAGACGAGCACGAAGGGGCGCTCGACGTCACCGAGCAGCTTCCCGAGCTCTTCGAGCTCTTGCTCCAGCAGCAGGCCGGCGTAGGCTGGCAGGATGTGGGCAACCGCCTCCGTGGAGGCATGCGCCCGGTGCGCCGACCCGAACGCGTCGTCGACGTAGAGGTCGCAACCATTCGCAAGCGCACGCGCGAAGGCCGGGTCGTTCTTCGTCTCGCCCGGACTGAAGCGCGTGTTCTCGAGCACCTGAAGACGCTCGTCCGGCAGTAAATCGCGCAGACGTGCCTCGACGGGCTTCATGGAGTACCGCTCGCGGTCTGCCTTCGTCGTCGGTCGGCCGAGGTGCGAACACACGCGGATCTCGCTTGCATCACGCTCGAGCAGATGCTGCAAGGTCGGCACCGAGGCCCTGATCCGCGTGTCGTCTGCGACCTCCCCGTCCTGGAGCGGCACGTTCAGGTCGGCGCGCACGAGCACACGCTTGCGGGCGACGTCCGCGCGGCGAACCGAGCGCGGGTGGTGCATCACCGGTGTCCCACTCCAGAAGTTCGGTGATGATCCCGGCGCGCGAAAAGCAAGCCGGGCAAGGACGCAGGGAGCCGTGTCCCGCGCGGACGCGACGGATGCGGGTGCGACCGAGGACGCAGATCCGGCACCGCTTTGCGAGGTGCCGGACGCGCCGCACTTCTGGAGTGGGGCACTAAACGAGCCGGTCGATGAGATCGACGAGCCGGCAAGAGTAGCCCCACTCGTTGTCGTACCAGCCGATCACCTTGACCTGGTTGCCGTGCGCCATCGTCGAGAGGCCGTCGATGATGCAGGAAGCCTGGTTGCCGACGATGTCCGAAGAGACGATCGGCGCCTCGGTGTACTCGAGCAGGCCGTCCCACCTCTCCTCGCCCGCTGCGCTGCGGAACGCATCGTTCACCTCGTCGGCCGAAACCTCGCGCCCGAGCACGCAGACGAGATCGGTCACGCTGCCGTCGGGCACCGGTACCCGCATCGCCATCCCGTCGATCTTGCCCTTCAGCTCGGGAATCACCTCGCCGATCGCGCGCGCCGCTCCCGTCGAGGCGGGAACGATGTTGAGCGCCGCGGAGCGCATCCGGCGCAGGTCGGGCTTCCCCTTGCGGGTCAGCGCCACCTGATCCTGGAGCTGCTGCTCGGTCGTGTACGCATGGATCGTCGTCATGAAGCCCGACTCGATCCCGAAGTTGTTGAGCAGGATCTTTGCCATCGGGCCGACCGAGTTCGTCGTGCAGGACGCGTTCGAGACGATGTCGTGCCGCTCGACGTCGTACTGGTCATCGTTGACGCCGAGGACGATGGTCAGATCAGGATCCGGAGAAGGCGCGGAGATGACCACCTTCCGGGCGCCCGCTTCGAGATGCTTCGACGCGCCCTCCCGGTCGGTGAAGAAGCCGGTCGACTCCAGGACGACGTCGACTCCGAGGTCGCGCCACGGCAGGGCTGCAGGATCGCGCTCCGACAGCACCCGGAACGAGTTGCCGTCGACGGAGATCCCGCCTTCCTCGGCCCTCACATTCGCGCCGAGCACCCCGTGGGAGGAGTCGTACTTGAGCATGTGGGCGAGGACGTCGGGTGTCGCCAGGTCGTTGACCGCGACGATCTCGAACCCCGGCGTGCGCGCGAGGTACGCGCGGTAGAAATTGCGCCCGATCCGTCCGAACCCGTTGATTCCGACCTTCGTTGCCATCGTTCTCCCTCGCTCGCGGTATGGCCTCGAGTCTAAACGCTCACAGGCATGTCGAAACCCTGCAAAGAACCTGCGTCTGCCCTGGCCGCCGCCCCTTCGATCAGGCATAATCCCATCAAGGCGGGTCCGTGCTCTAACGGCGATGGATCCAGACCCCGTTCGTCGCCATGGTCTCGAGCGTGGTTGAGTGGAGGGGAGGTACCTCGGAACCTACCCCTCCCACCCGCCCCACTCAGCGAACGGCGGCAGATCTCCGGGTCGGGTGTTGTCTAGAAGCGCTGGCCTTCGAGGCGTAGCAGGCGCCGCTTGTACTCGACGCCGAGCGAGCCGTAGGGCCCGATGCCCGCTGCGGCGACCACGCGGTGGCACGGCACGACGATCGGCACGCAGTTGCGGGCACAGAACGAGCCGACCGCTCGCTGCGCTCCCGGATGGCCCGAGAGGGCGGCGAGCTCGCCGTACGTCACGACCTCTCCCCACGCGACCTTCCGCAGCGCTTCAGTGACGGCTCGCTGGAACGGAGTGCAGCCGCCGAGATCGACGTCGACGTCGTCGAACGAGGCGCGCTCGCCTCGAAAGTAGTCGCGCAGCCGCTCCCCGAGCTCGGTGCCTCGGCCCGCCTCCCCTTTGCCGCGGGGCAACTCGTGCCACAGCAGCCTCCCGCGCTGGAGCAAGAGCTCCCCCGCTCCCCATCCGTCGGCGACGTACCGGAACACGTCGGGAGGCACGGTCGCAAATTTAGTGAGCTAGGGTCCTGCCTGTGACGGCGACCGGAATCTTTCGCCTGCCACCGCCGGTGAACGAGCCGATTCGCTGGTACACCCCGGGCTCCCCCGAGCGTCAGGAGCTGGAAGGCCGCCTGCAGGAGCTGCAAGCCGAGAGGCTCGAGATCCCGCTCGTGATCGGCGGCCGTGCGATCAGAACCGGCGACACCTTCCGCTCGGTGATGCCGCACCGGCATGAGCACGTGCTCGCCGACGTGCACGCAGGCGGCCCCGACGAGGTGCAGGCTGCGATCAGGGCCGCGAAGGAGGCCTGGCACGACTGGTCGCGGACGCCCTGGGAGGAGCGGGCAGCGGTGCTGCTCCGGGCAGCCGAGTTGCTCGCGGGCCCGTGGCGAGCGACTTTGAATGCGGCCACGATGCTCGGTCAGTCGAAGACCGCCCACCAGGCGGAGATCGACGCCGCCTGCGAGCTGATCGACTTCTGGCGCTTCAACCCCGAGTTCATGACCCGCATCCTGTCCGAGCAGCCGATCTCCTCGCCCGGGGTCTGGAACCGGATGGAGTACCGCCCGCTCGAGGGCTTCGTCTTCGCCGTGACGCCCTTCAACTTCACCGCGATCGCGGGCAACCTGCCGATGAGCGCCGCCCTGATGGGAAACACCGTGGTCTGGAAACCGGCCTCCACGGCTGCCTACTCGGCCCACTTCCTGATGAGTCTGCTGCAGCAGGCCGGCCTTCCCGACGGGGTAGTCAACCTCGTCTACGGGGCGGGGGCGACGATCGGCGAGGCAGCCCTCACGAGCCCGGACCTGGCCGGAATTCACTTTACGGGCTCGACGCCGGTCTTCCAGGGAATGTGGAAGACGGTCGGAGACAACATCGCCCGCTACCGCAACTACCCGCGGATCGTCGGTGAGACCGGCGGTAAGGACTTCATCCTTGCCCACCCCTCGGCCGACGTGGACGCGGTTGCGACTGCGATCCTGCGGGGCTCGTTTGAGTACCAGGGCCAGAAATGCTCGGCCGCCTCGCGCGTGTACGCCCCGTCGAACCTATGGCCGCAGCTCCGCGACCGGCTCGCCGACGAGGTCGGCACACTCAAGATGGGGGACGTCGGCGACTTCTCCACCTTCATGGGGGCGGTGATCGATGGAAAGGCGCTCGAGAGCCACCGGAACGCGATCGAGCAGGCTCGGGCGGAGGCGGAGATCCTGGTGGGAGGCGGCGTCGACGACAGCGAGGGCTACTTCGTCGAGCCGACGGTGATCGAGACCCGAGACCCCCACTTTCGGTTGATGCGCGAGGAGCTCTTCGGCCCGATCGTGACCGCGTACGTTTACCCGGAGGCCGAGTGGCAGGCCACCCTGCGCCTCGTGGACGAGACAGCCCCCTACGGGCTCACAGGCGCCGTCTTCGCGCGGGAGCGGGCCGCGATCGAGGAGGCCTCGCTCGGCCTCACCTACGCCGCCGGCAACTTCTACGTCAACGACAAGCCAACGGGAGCGGTCGTGGGCCAGCAGCCGTTCGGCGGTGCGCGGGCCTCGGGCACGAACGACAAGGCCGGCTCGATCTGGAACCTGATTCGCTGGGTCAGCCCGCGGACGATCAAGGAGACCTTCGTGCCGCCGACCGACCACCGCTACCCCTTTATGACGGCCTCCGACGGCTCCGGCGAAGGCTCGGGATCGCCCGACCGGCCCTGACGCTGTGAAGATCGGCATCGCCCTCTTCGAGGGGGCGGAGGAGCTCGACTGGGCCGGCCCCTGGGAGGTGCTTGCCGCATGGGCGGAGCGCTGGCCGGACGACGGGGTCCGAGTCTTCACCGTCGGCGAGCAGGATGGCCCGATCCGCTGCGCGAAGGGCCTGCGCGTCCTCGCCGACCACAGCTGGGAGTCCGCGCCGCGGATGGAAGTACTCGTCTACCCAGGCGGCTTTGGAACGCGCGTCCAGCTTGGTGACGAGACGATCCGCCGGCGCCTGCGCTCCCTCGCCGAAGGGGGGACGCTGATGACGAGCGTCTGCACCGGCTCCCTCGTGTACGCCGACGCGGGCCTCCTGGACGGGCGTCCCGCGACCACGCACTGGGGCTCCGTCGACCTGCTCGGGACGCTCGGTCGGGGGATCGACGTGCGTGCGGACGAGCGCTTTGTGGACGCCGGCGAAGTGGTCACCGCTGCGGGTGTCTCCGCGGGGATCGACATGGCGCTCCACCTCGTGTCGCGCCTGCATTCGGAGGAGCGCGCCCGCGAGGTGCGCCGCTACATCCAGTACGACCCTGAACCGCCCGTCTGAGCGCTCCCGAGGCGGTCATGTGCGCGGCCCAGCTCTCCGCTGGAAGTCTGGATCAGGCCCGGCCGGCCTTGTGCAGCTGGGCGTAGATCGCCCGCGCGGTCTTTGCCGGCAGGTCTGGAACGCCCTCCAGCTCCTCCTGCGTCGCCGCGAGAAAGCGCTCGGCGGAGCCGAAGTGGCGGAGCAAGGCCCGGCGGCGGGCCGGCCCGACGCCCGGGAGCGTGTCGAAGATCGATTCCCGCGCTCGCGCGTCGCGGCGCTGGCGGTGGAAACCGAGCGCGAAGCGGTGGGCCTCGTCGCGGATCCGCTGCAGGAGCTGCAGACCGGCCGAGTGTGAGTCGAGCACGATCGGATCGGGCCGGTCGGGCACGAAGACCTCCTCGGCTCTCTTCGCGAGCGAGATCACGGCGACACGGGGCAGGTCGAAGCGTTGGATTGCCGTCAGCGCAGCCGACAGCTGTCCTTTCCCTCCGTCGATCACGACGAGGTTCGGCGCGGCGTCGAAGCTCTCGTCGTAGTCCTCGGCGGTGCCGTTCTGGCGACGCGCGAACCGGCGCGAGACGACCTCCGCCATCGCGGCGAAGTCGTCTTGCCCGTTCAGCCCGCGTACGCCGAACTTCCGGTAGTGCGCCTTCTTCGGCATCGCGTCGGAGAAGACAACCATCGAGCCAACCGGCGAGGACTCCTGGATGTTCGAGATATCGAAGCACTCGATCCTGAGCGGGAGGCTTTCGAGGTTGAGCGCCTCGCGCAGCTCCTCGAGCGCCTCGACGCGGCGCAGACGCCGTCCCTCCGATTGCACGACCTCTGACTCGAGTGCGAGCCGAGCGTTCTGGCCGGCCAGATCCTGCAGGCGACGCTTCTCGCCCCGCTCCGCCTTGCGCACCTCGACGGTCGAGCCGCGCTGCTCGGAGAGGAACTGCTCGAGCGGCCCGACCTCCCCCGCGCCCCGCGGCACGACGATCTGCGGCGGAATGCTCGGCGCGAATCCGTAGTACTCGATGCAGAAGGCTTCGAGCAGCGCGGCCTCGTCCTGGCCCTCGACGTTCTCCAAGTGGAAGGTGTAGCGGTCGATCAGCTTTCCCTCGCGCAGCGGAAAGACCTGAACGGCGGCGCGCATCCCGTCGGTCGCGAGGCCGAGCACGTCCACCGTGCCGACCGCGCGCTTGTCGGCCGCCTGGCGCTCGGCCAGGTGGCGGATCGCGAAGAGCCGGTTTCGATAGCGAGCAGCCTCTTCGAAGCGCTCGTGCGCGGCGGCCTGGGCCATCTTGCCCTCCAGGTCGCGCAGGATCGGCCGCGTGTTGCCGGAGAGGAACTCCACCACGCCGTCGATCACGAGGCGGTAGTCCTCCGGGGAGACGTAGCCGACGCACGGCGCCAGACAGCGCTCGATGTGGTAGTCGAGGCAGGGAATTCCGGAGTGGCGGCCGGGCCGCGGGCCCTCGCAGGGCCGGTACTGGAAGACGCGGTTCAGAACGTCGAGCGTCTCACGGACCTTCTTCGCGTTCGCGTACGGGCCGAAGTACACGACACCGCGCCGATGGCGTTCCCGCGTGAACATCACGCGCGGGTACTCGTCCTCCACGGTGACGGCGATGTACGGAAAGGACTTGTCGTCGCGCAGACGGACGTTGAAGCGCGGCCGGTGTCGCTTGACGAGGTTCTGCTCCAAGTGGAGAGCCTCGACCTCGGTCGAGGTCACGATCACCTCGATGTCCTCGACCAGCCCGGGCAGCTGCGCGCGGGTCGTCCGCGAGCTGCCCTTCTGGAAGTAGCTGCGAACGCGCGGCCTCAGCGACTTCGCCTTGCCCACGTAGAGCACCTCGCCGCGCCGGTCGCGGAAGAGGTAAACGCCCGGCTTCGCCGGCAGCCGCCTCAGCGCGCTCGAGACTCGCTCGTTCACAGGCCAAGGCTAACCATCCAAGCTCCGGCGCCGGGTCCCCGGGGACACCGCCCCGGGGACCCGGCGCCTCGGGCAGTCTCGCTACGGCGTCGCGGCGGGTGCGGGCGCGTCCAGCACGCGTGAGAGGTCGTTCACCGCGGCGTCTCGCGAACCGATCGCGGAGAGGCCGAAACGACGCTCGATCGTCGCCATGATCGAGGTCGTGTCGTACTGGCTGTGGTCGACGACGAACGGGCCTCGAAGGGCGGGCGCCAGCACGAGCGCGGGAACGCGCGTTCCAGGCCCCCACGCGTCGTGCGGCCCGGGCGTTCCGCCCTGACCCGGCGGCGGGACGTGATCCCACTGGCCGCCGAACTCGTCGTACGTGACGACCACCATCGTGTCGGCCTTGCAGGCGCCGGCCTCGATCGCCTGCAGGAGCTGCACTAGGTGGTTGCTGCCGGCCGTCTCGCTCGCGTAGCCAGGGTGCTCGTTCTCGGCGCCGATCGGCTTGACGAAGCTGACAGGCCTGAGGTTGCACGCGCCTGCCGACGCCCGTGCGAGGTCGAGGAACTCCCGCTCGTCACGCAGGTGCTCGGCGCGAGCCTGCGTCCCCGGCGCGTAGGCGGCGAAGTAGTTGAATGCCTGGTGGTGGAACTGAAACAGCTTGTCGGGGCAGTTCGGCCAGACCGCTGCGGCAAGCGCGGCGGCGTCAGGGCAGGGCGACATGCTGCCTGCGTTCGCCGCCAGCGGCCCCGTTCCGTTGCTCCAGCCCGGAGCGCCGACGTCTCCGTTCGCGTTCGACCAGCCGCCGGAGTACCAGGCCCAGTCGACGCCGCCCGCGCTGAGACGGTCACCGATAGTCGGAGCGGTTTGCGGCGGCAAGCGACGCGAGGTCGCCGTTCCGGGCGCGTAGGGCTGGTATGCGGGCTGGATCGTGTTCACGGCGTAGTCGCCGCAGGCGACGCCGGTCAGCGAAACGCGCCGATCGCGACTGCGGTCGGACGTGGACGCGCAGGAAGCGGTGAGAGCGAGGTCCTTGACGGCCGTGCCCGCCGGCGAGACGTACAGCGGGTAGCTGGTCGGCACCCCGTTCGCATCGAGCACCGAGTGGAGGTCATCCGAGCCGCCGTTCGCCACGGCGCCGGGCCAGACGGGCGTCGCCGCCGCGATCAGCCACTGGTGATTCAGGAACGAGCCTCCGAACGCGGCCTGGAAGAAGTTGTCGGCGATCGCGTACGCCGGGTGCCCCGCAGAGTGCAAGTACTGGTAGATCGGCAGCGCGCGGGTGTCATACACCCCCATTACGAGGCCGGCCGCATCGCTGCCCGTCGCGTAGCGATCCTGCCGCCCCGCGTCGAGTTGGTACTGCTCCTGGTAGAAGCGGTGGACGATGTCGCGGGTACAGCCCCCCGGTAGGCCGGCACGCCGTTCGCGGCGGAGACGCCGGGCGCCGGGCATGTGGTCGCGGACGGCGGGATGAAGGAGTCGATCGAGAACGGCGCGTTGACGAAGGCGCTAGAGAACGGCTTCGCCGCCGTCGAGTCGGCGCACGTGGCCGCGAGCGGCGGCGCCGTGAGATTCACGTCGTTCTGCAGCAGGCAGCTGTACGGGACGCCCGCCTGAGAGATCTGAGTCGAGTGTGCGGGGTCGGCGTTCGTGAGCCCGTTCACGCCCTCCCAGCGGCTGTAGAGGTTGTCGAAGCTGTGGTTCTCCTCGTAGATGACCACGAAATGCTGGATCCCCTGCAGACCTGTCGGCGCGGCGCTGCCGGTCCCGCAGAGCGTTGCGGCAGCCGCGGACAGCGCTGCCAGAAAGAGCAGGTGCCGCTTCATTGAGCCCTCCTCGTGCCTTGTTACTCGACAGACGGACTATCCGGTCAGCCCAGCGATGCCCGGGTTCCACCCTGGTGAAACCGTGGTGTCGAGTCGGAGAATCTTTAGGGGGCTTCGGCGCCGATTCGCGCCGCCGCGCCGTCCAGAGCCGCGAGAGCCGCCCTGATGTCGATGCTCGCGCCGACGAAGATCGGCGTATCGCGCTCCGTGTACCGGCTCGCCTCGCTCTCGCGCAGCGTCAGCATCAGGTGCATGAAATCGGCGGGCTCGTCGCACTCGAAGGCGGTCATGAACTCCTGGTCGTCGATCCCGAACGAGTACGTCGTATGGTTGTGAATGGACGGGAACTCCGCGCCCGTCCGGATGTGCTCGTCCATCGCACGCTGCCGGTGCTCGAGCGGCAGCGCATACCAGGGCCGGGTCTTCGTGAACGGGTACACGACGAGGTACGGCGAGCCGCGCGGCACCACCTTGCGGGCACGGCGGGCCTGGGTGTACTGGGAGGCCTTCGTCGTGGCGAGGTAGGAGTACGGCGTCTCCAGGTAGGCGGCGATCGGGGTCCCGTTCAGCTCGGCTCCGAGCTCTCCCAGGTCGGCGTAGCGCTCGGTGATCTTCCAGAGGAAGAAGTCGCAGTCCGGGCGAACGCCTGTGACGGAATAGGCGCGGAGGTGCTCCAGCCGGGGGGCCCACTCGTCCACGACGTCGGCGAACGCCTCCTTGCCCGCCGCCCGCTCGTCGACGGGGAGACGCCGCCAGGCCGGATCGAGGCGGTAGAAGGTGTAGGCGACGTACTGGCCGCTCATCCTCCAGATGCTAGCTCCGCTTAGGCGCCGCTTGCGGTGCCCACATTCAGGAACGGCGGGCTCCGCCCGCGTTCCTTCCGCAACGGCCCGTCGAGCGCAATGGACATCCAGACACACGTTCTACGACCCGTAGCGGTGCTCATCCCTCCACACCCGGAACATCGCAAAGCCGCAGACGGCGATGACGCACAGGAACGCGAGCGCGTCGAAGCCCGAGGCGCCGCGCCAGAAGTACGCACCGAGATCGACCACGATCAGCAAAGCGGCGCCGTAGAACACCGCCTGCGTTCGGCTCGACCAGAGCGAGATGTCGCTCCGGCGCTCTCGCCACAGCAGGTAGACGAAGAACGCGACGGCGAGGAAGAACGCGATCCGGGTCAGAAGCAGCAGAGAGACGAGCGTCGTCTCGAGCGACAACGCGAAGATGACTGCCGCGATGAGGCCGATGATGAGGAACCCGCGCAACGTCGGGTTCATGTCGCCGAGAAGTCGTCTCACGATGCGGTCAGGTACGCCCGCACGGCGAGCGCTCCCGCGACAAGCGTAGCCCCCACGAACCACGCGAGCCGCCGCCGCGGCTCGACCGGCGCATACAGCCACGGAGCAAGCACGGCGCCGAGGGCGAGGAACCCGTAGAGGTAGTGCAGGCGGTCGGCCGCCCGGTGACTGCCGGAGAGGAGCAGCAGCCCGAGGCCGACCTGGGCGATCAGCACGGTCTGGCTCAGCGCAAGGAGGTGGTTGAGCAGCCGGCCCGCCGGGCGCCGGGTTCGGTACGTGACCGCGCCCCAGGCGACGGTCAGCGCCGCGGTCGCCAACACAAGGAGCGCGATTAGCCTGTGGGCCTCCAGCATGACTAGGATCCTCGCATGGTGCGAGAGAGAGGGCGAGCGGGCGCCCGACTTCGAGGCTCACGAGCGACGCCGGCGACCAGGTCAAGCTGTCATTGTTCCGGGGAAGCCGGTCGTCCTGTACTTCTACCCGCGCTCCGACACGCCCGGCTGCACCCGGCAGCCTGCGCGATCCGGGACGTCCGGGGCGAGCTCGGCCAACGAGATGCCGTCGTCCTGGGCGTCAGCTCGGACGGGCAGGAGGCCAGGTTCGCTTCAAGGAGAAATACGGCTTGCCCTTCACGATTCTCGCCGACCCCGAGCAGACGATCGGAGAGAGCTACGGCGTCACTCAGGAAGGCAAGAGCCCTATTCACGGTCGACGTTCGTGATAGGCCGCGACGGAACCGTGGCGAACGTGATGAAGCGGGTCGACCCCGGCACGCATGCCGACAGGGTGCTGGCCGAGTTGCCCGCGCAACGCTCCGCGATCTCCGGCCGGCGGTGCGCTCAGCTGGCAGGGCGCCTGGAAGCGCGCGAGCGCAACCACGCCGACCTGCCGAGGTCGCCCGCGACGGCGCCGGCGAGGCCGAAGAGGCTCCGACCAGGGCCATGAAGACCAACGCGAAGACGACGTCGCCCCAGGCTGGATCTCCGATCCGC
This sequence comes from Gaiellales bacterium, assembly GCA_038237235.1. Lineage (GTDB taxonomy): Bacteria > Actinomycetota > Thermoleophilia > Gaiellales > Gaiellaceae > JBBRYW01. The sequence goes on along the minus strand of JBBRYW010000007.1, from coordinate 10,345 downwards.
AGGATGAAGAGCGGCAGGAGGAGGAGGCAGCCGAGACCAGTCGCAAGCCTGGCTCCGGCCAACGGCCGCGTCCGCGAGATCGCCGACGCGAACGCCGCGCCGAGCGCCAGCCCCAGAGCCCCCGCCCAGAAGGCGAAGAACGCCTCGTCCAGCGATGCCGCGGTCGGCCCGGTGGTCGGATCCGCGTGGTGAAAATGGACTGCGGCGGCGACGAGCCCGGCCGTGAGAACGACGACGACGACCGTGCCCGCCGCAACGGCTCGCCGGTCGATAGCAACCCGCGTGCCCCTCGCGGCCACGCTCATCCCGGGAGTATGTTCCTAGCTTGTCGCCTCGGCAAGTCGTAGTTGGGCGCGGCTCTCGAGTCGGCGCCCGAGGAAGCTCAACGCCGCGATTCCCGCCACGAGGACCACCACGATCTCGGCCCCGCCCGGAAGACGTGTCACGACCTCCATCGCGGCGCCGACTAGGCCTGCGCACGGGATCGTCATCAGCCAGGCGGCCAGGATGTTGCCCGCCACGCCCCAGCGCACGGCGGACAAGCGGCGGGTCGCGCCGGCGCCGAGCACCGAGCCCGATACCGCGTGAGTGGTGGAGACGGGGTAGCCGTAGTGAGCAGTGAGCCAGAGGACGGCCGCGGTCGACGTCTGTGCCGCGAACCCCTGCGGCGGGTCGAGCTTCGCCACGCGCTGCCCGAGCGTCCTGATGATCCTCCAGCCTCCGGCGTACGTCCCGGCGGCCATCGCGGTCGCAGCGCAGACGATCACCCAGATCGGGACGTGGAATTGATCGGCGGATTCGTGTCCGCTTGCGACGAGCGCGAGCGTGATGATCCCCATCGTCTTCTGCGCGTCGTTCGTCCCGTGCGTGAAGGCGACGAAGCCGCCTGAGACGAGCTGGAGCCGGCGGAAGAACCAGTTCACGAGGCCCGGGGCGCGCTTCCGGATGATCCAGAGGAGTCCGAGCATGATCGCCGCGGCGCCGACGAGTCCGAGCAGCGGCGCCGCCAGCGAAGGGATCAGCACCTTGTGCACGAGCCCGTGCTGCTGGAGCACGCCGAAACCGTTCGCAGCCACCGCCGACCCGACCATGCCTCCGATCAGTGCGTGGCTCGAGCTGGAGGGCAGCCCCAGGTACCACGTGATCAGGTTCCAGGTGATCGCTCCGACAAGGCCCGCGAGCACCACTTTCAGTGTGACGACGCTTGGATCGACGATGCCCTTCGCCACCGTCGCCGCCACTTTCAGCGAGACGAATGCGCCAATGAAATTCAGGACGGCCGCGCTCAGCACGGCGGCCCGCGGCGACAGCGCGCGGGTGGAGACGCTCGTCGCAATCGAGTTCGCGGTGTCGTGGAACCCGTTCGTGAAGTCGAAGAAGAGCGCGACGGCGACGACGGCGACGAGCGTGAGATTCATGGCGGGCTAAGCGTTCTTGACGACGATGTTGCCGAGCACCTTCGAGACCCCCTCGCAGGCGTCGAGCGAATCCTCGAGCGCCTCGAAAATATCCTTCCAGCGGATCACGATCAAGGGGTCGATCCGCGGATCCCGGAACAGGTCGGCGATGGCGTCGCGAACCACATGGTCGCCCTCGTCCTCGAGTGCCTTCAACTGTGCAAGCTCGGACTGGATCCCCTTCCGGCCTTTCAGCTGGGCCAGGGCGCGGCAGAGGTGCTCGACGGCCGCCACGAGGATCCGGCACTGCTCGAGCGCCTGGCGGGCGGGCGACTCGACCCCGTACAGCTCGAGCAGGTCGCAGGCCTCCTCCATGTAGTCGACCACGTCGTCGATCGCGGTCGCCAGCTGCAGGATGTCCTCGCGATCGAAGGGCGTGATGTACTGGGTGTTCAGGAGCTGCACCAGCTCGTGCGTCAACCGGTCGCCCTCGTGCTCGAGAGCCTTGACCTGCTCCTGGGTGACGTTGCTCGAGGGGTGCTCGCGAAACCGCTGCTCGACACGGCGGGCGGTCTCGAGGGCGTTCTCCCCGGCCTGCCTGAACAGGTCGTAGAACTCGTTCGTCCTCGGGACGAGGGCTAGGCGCATGGGCTCGTCCGGCTCACTGAAGGAGCGAACGTTAACCCACTGCGTCTCCTTTGGGAACCGCCTCGACCTTGTACCCCACCCCAAACCGCGTGTGGATGAACGTGTGGCGTGACGCGCGACGATCGATCTTCTCGCGCAACTTGCGGACGAAGACGTCGACCGTGCGGTCGCGGTGCCCTGCGCGGCGTCCCCAGACCTTCTGCAGCAGCTCGTCGCGGGTAAGCACGCGACCTTGCTCCAGCGCGAGTGCGTAGACCAGCCGGAACTCGGTCGGAGTCAGGTCTGCGCTCGACCCATCGACGTAGGCCTGGACGTTCGCCGGATCCAGCGTGAGCTCCTGGATCTCAACCGACTCGCCGCGCCGGGGGCTCTCGCCGCGAACGCCGCGCCGGGCCGCCGCGCCGACACGGGCCACGAGCTCCTTCATCGAGAACGGCTTAACGAGGTAGTCGTCAGCTCCGAGCTCGAGAGCGTGCACGCGGTCGTGCTCCGTGCCGCGGGCGCTGACGACGACGATCGGCGTGCCGATCCCCTCCTCGCGCGCCGTCTCGATCAGCTTCCACCCGTCGGTGCCCGGCAGCATCAGGTCGAGAACGCAGACATCGGGACGCTCGTAGCGCAGCCGCGCGAGCCCGACCTGGCCGTTGCCGACCTCGACGGGATCGAACCCGGCGCTCGCAAGGTGGCGCGCCATCGCCTGCGAGATGACCAGATCGTCTTCGATGATCAGGACCTTTGCCATGTCCCTCAGCGAATCATGACGTGCCCTGCGGAGGTGGCTGGTCTCTTCGGGTTAGAGACTGGTAAGGGAGTGGTGAACGAGCCCGCGCGGCCGACGCTCGGGTGACGCATACTCGCAGGCGATGAGGCGGCTTCGACGTAGGCCCGGCCAACCTGTGCCCGTCGACCCGGATGCGATCCGAGGTCGGACACTGATCGAGGAGAGCCGCGAGATCATCGTCCTGCTGGACGAGCGGGATTGCATTCTCTCCGCGAGTCGGCGAGCTCGCGAGTCGATCGCGGGTCTCGAGCTCGGACGGCCACTGCCCGAGAGTGCGGTTACGGGCGCCAACGAGCCGTTTCGTGTCGAAGTGGATATCGACGGCCGTCGGGAGACTCTCGTCTACCTGAACGAGCCGGGCGGCTCGGCGGCCTACGAGGAGCTGCGGGCCGGGTTCACGGCGGCAGTCTCGCACGAGCTGCGAACGCCCCTCGCCCGCCTGCTCGCCCTGCTCGAGACAGCCGCGCTGCCCGACGAGGACGTTACCGGCCTGATCGATCGGGCACGGCTCGAAGTCGAGCAAATCCGCGAGTTGATCGACGACGTGCTTTTCCTCAGCGAGCTCGAGACTGGCCGGCAGGTCGTCTCGCTTACCTCGACTCATGCGGCGCCGGTCCTCGAGCAGGTGGCCGAGACCTTTGCCGAGCGGGCCGCCCGAGCCGGCGTAACCATCTCCCTCGAGAGTGACCCCGGAACCGAGATTCCGCTTCGCCCGCGCATGCTGCGCGTCGTCGTGGAGAACCTGACGGAGAACGCGATCCGGTACGCCGGACCCGGAACCAGGTTCGTGCTTTCAGTCGAGCACAGCCGCGACGAGGCCGTTCTTCGTGCCGTCGACGACGGCGCAGGCGTGCGGGAGGACGACCTGCCGCGGCTGTTCGAGCGCTTTTATCGGGCCGACCGCGCACGCGCCTCGCGCGGGACCGGCCTGGGGCTTGCAATCGTCAAGCACATCGTGACGTCGGCCGGCGGCAGCGTGCAAGCGTCGGGCAGTCGCGGGCACGGCCTCGAGGTCCGCTGCCTGTTCCCGGTTCACTAGGCGCCGCTTGCGGTGCCGACTTCAGGAGATGCGGGCTCCGCCCGCGTCTCCGTCTGAACAGACCGGTCGAGCGGCCTGGATACTGACCTGCGCTTCTACGTGTGAATGCGCTTCAGGGTCCTCTGGCCCTTGGCCTGAACCGCCTTGGGTACGGGGACGAACAGCAGGGGAGGGCCGAAGCTCTGCCCCTTCGTCAAGGCCCAGCTGACCCAGCGCTTCAGCTCGGGCGCCTTGTCCGTCTTGAGCGGAAGGATCACGTACGTGAACGTGCAGATCGGATACGCCGCCTTCTGTGATTTCGGCGGGTTGACGATCGAGAGCTCGTTGCTCGCGGGAATCTTCTTCACCGTCTTGGCAGCCGCCTGGATCGCCCGGATCCCGGGCAGCTGGAAGACACCGGCGTTGTTCTGAATCCGGAAGAAGTTGAATTTCGCCTTCAGCGAGTAGGCGACGTCGACGTACGTGATGCCGCCCTCGGTCCGGCGAAGTGCAGCGTCGACACCCGAGCTGCGCGGTGCGCCGACCCCGGTCGGGAAGTTGACCTGCGTCGAGTTGCCGACTTTTCGCTTCCACTCCGGGCTCACCTTGGACAGGTAATCCGTGAAGTTGAACGTCGTCCCGCTCGCATCGCTGCGGAAGATCGGTGTGATCTTCGTCGACGGGAGATTGACGCCCTTGTTGAGCTTCGCGATCGGCGCGTCGTTCCAGCGATCGATCTTGCCGAGATAGATGTCCGCGAGCACCTTTCCCGTCATCTTCAGGTGAGGCGGCGCGCCGGGAAGGTTGTACGGCACCGACGTGGACGAAAGCGCCCAGGGGATTTGCACGCACCCCTTGCAGCTAGCGAACTGATCCGGGGTGAGCGGAGCGTCGCTCGCGCCGAAGTCGACCTGGCGAGTGCTGATCGCCGCGATGCCCGCGCCGCTGCCGATGGGGTTGTAGACGACCTTGACGCCGGCGGCGTCGTCATACGCCGGAATCCACTTCGAGACGAGCGGGAGGACGAACGACGAGCCGGCGCCGCTGAGCGAGTCGGCCTGCCTCCGCGAGCTGTCCCCCGCGGCGACGCCCGCGCCAACGGCGAGCACCACTCCTAGAGCCGCGCAAAGGGTCTGGATAAGTCTGGACAAGCTGGTTCTCCTCCTCGTTTGCTTCCTTTGCCGGGAGGATGGCCGGCCGCGCGCCCGGCGTGGGCCACCGGAACGTGTCGGTTCGGTATCGAGGTGGTGAAGTGCCCGGCCCGAGACGATTTGCCTGGCCAGGGCCTGACTAGGGTGGCTGCGCCATGAGCAGCTCCACGTCATCCATTCGCCTCGGGCGGCGGCGCGCGGACCGCCTCGGCGACGTCTTTCTTCACGGACTCACGGCGGTCGCGGCGCTCGGATCGGTCGTCGTTCTGGGAATGATCGCCTACAAGGTCTTCGACGGCTCCAGGCTGTCTTTCTCGAGATTCGGGCTCGGGTTCGTGGCGAGTCGGGCGTGGGATCCGGTCGCCAACCAATTCGGAGCGCTGGACTTCATCTACGGCACGGCGCTCACCTCCTTCATCGCACTGCTCATAGCCGCGCCGCTCTCGATCGGGATCGGGCTCTTTCTCAGCGAGCTCGCCCCACGCGGGGTTCGGGAGATTGTCGGGCCGCTTGTCGAGATGCTCGCCGCCGTTCCGAGCGTGATCCTCGGGCTCTGGGGGATTCTCGTGCTCGGCCCCTTCCTCGCCGGCACGCTCGAGCCGTTCCTGCATCGGACGCTGGGCTTTCTTCCCATCTTCGGCGGCGACCCGCAACAGACGGGCAGCGGCTATCTCACGGCGTCGATCGTCCTGACGATCATGGTCGTCCCCATCGTTGCGAGCGTCAGCCGCGAGCTCTTCCTGGCGGTGCCTCGTGACCTGAAGGAGGGCGCGCTTGCCCTGGGCATGACGCGCTGGGAGATGGTTCGCGGCGTCGTGCTGCCGGCCGCGAGGTCAGGCCTCGCGGCCGCGGTGATCCTCGGGCTGGGGCGCGCACTCGGCGAGGCGATCGCGGTCACGCAGGTGATCGGGACCCTCACCGGCATCCGGGTCTCCCTCTTCCAGTCCGGGGACACGCTCGCAAGCCGGATCGCAAGTCAGTACCAGGGCGCCTCCTCCGCGCTCCAGGCCTCGTCGCTCGTCTACCTCGCGGCCATCCTGCTCGTGATGTCGATCCTCGTGAACATCCTGGCCCAGGCGATTGTTCGTCGCTTCGAATTTCCGAGGGCGGGAGGAAGGTGATGGCGACGGCGACATCCCGACTTTATGCGGTCGGCGGAGACCGCCGGCTGCGCCGGCGCAAGCTCGTGAACCGCTCGATGGAGATCGCGGCAATGACGTCCGCCCTGCTTGCCGTGGCAATCCTGGCGATCGTGGTCATTTCTGTCCTACAACACGGGATCGGCGCGCTCAGCCTCGACTTCTTCACGAGATCACCGCAACCGTTCGGCGTCGCCGGGGGCGGCCTGGCGAACGCCTTCGTGGGAAGCCTGGTGCTCGTCGCGGTGGCCACGGCGATGGCGCTCCCGGTCGGCGTCGGAGTGGCGATCTTCGTGACCGAGTTCGCCTCTCCGCGCGTCGCGGGGCCGATCCGCCTCGCGCTCGACGTGATGAACGGACTGCCGTCGATCGTCCTCGGGATCTTCCTCTTCACGCTCGTGGTGGCCGCCCATGGCCAGAGCGGCCTCGCAGCCTCCACCGCACTTGCGATCGTGATGCTGCCTCTCGTTGCCCGCTCGACGCAGGAAGTGCTCCTGCTCGTTCCGGTCTCGCTTCGAGAAGCCGGACTCGCGCTCGGAGCCGCGCGGTGGCGCACGGTCATCGGAATCATCCTGCCGACCAGTCTCGGCGGAATCCTCACCGGAACGACCCTGGCTGTGGCTCGTGCCGCGGGGGAGACGGCTCCCCTCCTGTTCACGAGCTCACTGCTGGCGTCGAACGACGTCTCTACGAATCCTCGCCACCCCCTCTTTTCCGTGCCGCTCGCAATCTTCGAGCTGTCGGAGTCACCCGACCCCGCCGATCATGCGAAGGCGTGGGCTGCGTCCTTCGTCCTGATCTCGTTCATTCTCGTCACGAGCCTGGCGGCCCGAGCCGCGCTCGGCCGCAGCCGCCGCAAGCTGGGGCGAGTCGGATGAGGCAGGGAAACGAGAAGGCTACGATGATCGACGTGGCTCCGATCGAGGTCGCTCAGGCGCGGGAGCCCCGTGCTGCGCAGTCAAGCCGTGAGGTCGTGTTCCAGGTTCGCGACCTCGCCGCGCTGTACGGCACCTCGCCGGCCGTTCGCGGCGTCACGTTCGACATCTACCGGAACATGGTGACCGCCATCATCGGGCCGTCGGGCTGCGGTAAGAGCACCTTCATCCGCTGCCTCAACCGTATGAACGACCTCGTGCCGGGCGCGCGTGTCGAGGGCGAGATCCTCCACCACGGCCAGAGCCTGTACGGCGACGGGATCGACCCGGTTCAGGTTCGCCGCTGGATCGGCATGGTCTTCCAGCGGCCGAACCCGTTTCCGAAGTCGATCTACGACAACGTCGCGTGGGGCCTCAAAGTGCACGGCTTGAAGGACGACCTGGACGAGCGGGTCGAGCGTGCGCTCCAGTCCGCGGCACTTTGGGACGAGGTGAAGGATCGCCTGCGCGGGAACGCCCTCGGCCTCTCCGGCGGTCAGCAGCAGCGGCTGTGCATTGCCCGGGCGATCGCCGTGGAGCCCGAGGTGATTCTGATGGACGAGCCTGCCTCGGCCCTCGACCCGATCGCGACGACGCGGATCGAGGACCTGATGCACGAGCTGAAGAACCAGTACACGATCGTGATCGTCACGCACAACATGCAGCAAGCTGCGCGCGTCGCCGACATGACGGCCTTCTTCAGCCTCGACGTCGATTCCGACGGCCAGCGCACGGGAGTGCTCGTCGAATACGACGAGACCTCGAAGATCTTCACGCAGCCATCGGACAAGCGCACCGAGGACTACGTCACCGGGCGGTTCGGGTAGTGGCCGCCATGAGAATCTCCTTCCAGGAGGAGCTCGACACGCTCCAGTCGACACTGCTCGAGGAAGGGCAGCTCGTCCTGCGAGCGCTGCGGGGAGCGATCAACGCGCTCGAGCAGCGCGATCCCGAGCTCGCGGACGAGGTGATCGCCTTCGACGACGAGGTCGACCAGCAGTACTCCGCGATCCAGGAAGGGATTCAATCACTCCTCGCGCGCCAGACACCGGTCGCGGTCGATCTCCGGCTCGTGCTTGCGATGCTCCACACGAACCTCCACCTCGAGCGCACGGCCGACTACTGCGTCACGATCGCGAAGCTGACGAAGCTGGTCTACGACATCTCGCCCGACCCGAGGCTGGTGGAGGCCTTCGAGGAGATGGCATCCCGCGGCGAGGAGATGATCCGCGTCGCGCTCGACTCCTTCGCGCAGCGCGACCTCGCCGTCGCCGAGACGCTCGTCGATCTCGACGAGTCGATCGATCTCGCAAACAGGCGCGTCGTCCAGCACATTCTCGCGCTCGGCAGCAACCCAGCGCTGCGGGAATGGGGCCTCCGAATGATCATCGTCTCGCGCTGCCTCGAGCGAATCGGCGACCACGCGGTCGACATCGGTGAGCAGACCGCCTTTCTCGTCACCGGGGAGTTCCGGGAGTTCACCGACGCGTCGCATCCTGGCTCGCCTGCCTCGTGAGCACACCGGACACGCTCGGCTCGTGACCGATGTGCTCTTCGTCTGCCTGCACAACGCCGGCCGCTCGCAGATGAGCGAGGCGTTGTTCGAGGCGGCGGCGAGCGGCGGCCACCATGCGGCCTCGGCTGGAACGACTCCGGCCGAGCGGGTGCATCCGGAGGTCGTCGAGGTGATGAAGGAGATCGGCATCGATCTGGCGGGCCGGCGCCCGCAACGTCTCACGCCCGAGCTCGCCGAGCAGGCCGACGTGATCGTCACCATGGGCTGCGGCGACCACTGCCCCTATCTTCCGGGCAAGCGCTACATCGACTGGGACCTCCCGGACCCGCAGGGACGGCCGCTCGGAGAGGTGCGCCTGCTCCGGGACGAGATCGCGCGGCGTGTCGAGAACCTGGTGGCAGATCTGGGCTGAGCGCCGGCGAGCACGTGTGGCGGTGGTCCCCAGCTAGTCCGGCTCGTCGTTCGCGAGCGACACTCCGCGCGGCGCGCGCACGAAGAGATCGGCCTGTCGCGCCGAGAGCTCGGCCGGCCAGTCACGCGGATAGTCGCCCAGGCTGATGCGAGCGCCCCCGGGGATCTGAAGCTCCACCGAGATGCGGCCGTCCTCGACGCGAACAAGGTTGTACGCAGGATGAGGGAACCCTCTGGTGCGAAGCGTCGACACGGTGCCCGAGTGGACGAGGAACATGCCCGCAACCGGCCAGACGTAGGGCACGTGGCGGTGACCCGACAGCACGAGATCGACCTCGAGCCGCCGCAGCAGCGAGAGGACGTCGCCGGCATCGAGCACCTGGTTCCGCTCGCGTCCGGTGCCGGGGATCGGCATCAAGTGGTGATGGCAGACGAAGAGCCGGAGGTCGGCCGCACCTGAGAACCCCTCCTCGATCCAGCCGTAGTGTTCGCGCCCGATCTCTCCCTCGTCGAGATCCGGCTTCGAGGAGTCGACGGCCACGAGCGCCACGTCGAGATCGTCGACGGAGATGCGCCGACGCGTATCCCTTGGCCCGAAGGTGTCCTCGAAGTGCAGGTAGCCGACGTTCCTCGCATCGTGGTTTCCCGGCACGAGGACGACGTTCGCGCAAGTGAGCTTCGCAAGCTCTTCCCGGGCGGCAGGATACTGGTCGGGGTACCCCTCGTCGGTCAGGTCGCCTGCGACCACGACCAGATCAGGCTCAGCTTCGTTCACCTCGGTGACCGCGCGCCGCAGGAGCTCCTCGCGGTAGCGGGGCCCTCCGACGTGCACATCCGAGAGCTGTGCGATCAACACAGCCGCTAGTTTGCCCTCTCGGACGTGCTGCCGCCGCAGCAAGGACGGCGTTCACCGTCTCGATACGTGGCCCCGAACCGCCCCGGCTGCCCCCTCCACGTAGCGAAAGGGACAGTGGAGCGGGTCGACCGCGCGACCCGCCGCCGGGGTCGCTAAGGTCCGGCGCCGTGGCGAGCAAGCAGACAGCCGAACGTGCTGCACCGGCTCGGGCCGAGTCTGAGCGGGCCGAGTCCGCGCCCCTCGCTCCGAAGAGACTCTTCTATGGCCTCGCCGCGCTGGCCCTGCTCCTGGCGGTCGTGCTCGCCGCGCTGCGGGTAGGCGAGAAGAGCGGACGTGTCTCGGACTGGCAGGCGCTCGTGCTTGGAATCGTGCAAGGGCTGACCGAGCTTCTCCCGATCTCGTCGTCGGGACACCTCATCCTCGTGCCCTGGATCGCCGACTGGCACTACCTGAAAACGCACGAGGACTACAACAAGACGTTCGACGTCGCCCTGCATCTCGGCACGCTCGTCGC
>JBBRYW010000006.1:0-52844 GCA_038237235.1 Gaiellales bacterium | reverse complement strand
GGGATCATCAGCCTCGTCTTCTTCGTGGTCTACCAGCAGCTCGAGAACCATTTCTTGCAGCCCGTCATCTACGGCAAGACCGTGCAGCTCTCCCCTCTAGCCGTTCTGATCTCGGTCCTGGTGGGGGCGGAGCTGGCGGGCATTCTCGGCGCCCTGGCCGCCATTCCGGTCGCCGGGACGATCCAGGTCTTTCTGCGCGACTGGCTGGCGCACCGCTCGGTGCCGGGCGGTCGTGGCGCGGCCGGCGATGGTCTTGGAGGCGAGGCGACCGCTGAGGCTCGGCGCTAGGGTGATCGTCGAGCGCCTGTAGCTCAGTGGAAGAGCGGCGGCCTTCTAAGCCGCGGGTCGGGGGTTCGAATCCCTCCAGGCGCAAAAGAGAAACTCTGCTTTCGTGTCGTGTGTTCTCCTTCTACCCGGCCAGGTCGGGCCGCCGACGGGCCTGCGGGTCGGCCTTCGTCGTCCGCCACGGCTTGCCGCGCCGCTTCGCACCCTGGATCCCGTTGTCGCGCATCAACCTTTGCACCCGGCAGCGCGGCACCTGGCAGACCGGGCTCGAGATCAAGGTCTGCCACCTCCCGCCAGGCACCAGCAAGTGGAACAAGATCGAACACCGCCTCTTCTCCTTCATCAGCCAGAACTGGCGCGGCAAACCGCTCGTCTCGCTGGAGACGATCATCAACCTGATCGCCGCGACCACCACCACAACCGGACTCGAGGTCCACGCCCAACTCGACCAGCACGCCTACCCCGACAAGATCAAGGTCTCAGATGCCCAGCTGGCCGCAGTCCAGCTCATACCTGACAGCTTCCACCCCGATGGAACTACACGATCAAACCGCGGACTTGAAGATCGACAGGCCCTTAGGCTCGAGGGGCGACTCTCGCCGGGCCGTGCCACTGGCGTGAGCCGTCCAGGTTCACGACCTGGATCCAGAGGCTGGCGACCTTGCTCCCGGGAGTCCTGCGGTCGAGGTACGAGTAGGAGCCGGCTCCCTTCGTGGCGATCAGCTTCGTGTTCACGCGAACACGCTTACTGTTGACCTCCCGGTAGACGCTGAAGCCGAGCGTGTCGATCTCCGAGGCGGTACGCCAGCGGACCTGCACGCCATTGCCCGAGCGGGCCGCGGTGAGCGAACGGAAGGTGACGGCCACCGTCGATGTGACCCCTCAAACCGCCTGGCCGATGATCAGGTCGCCGACGGCTGTGGGGCCAACAAGGTGCTCGTGGGCGGCGTTCACGGTGAGCGAGCCGTCGGGGTTCGCGATCTGCTCGTTGAAGACGTAGCGGAAGTTGTCCACGGCGCCGTTGACGTGGATGTGACCGTCGAAGCTTAGGTTCGCAGTCGGATTCGTCGGGATCGTCACGTTCACGGATGCGTGCTCGCCGGGATCGGTGTAGTCACCGTCGCCGTTGATGTCGTTGCCGTTGTCCGTAAACAGCGTCCCGCCCGTGATCGTGGTCATGGTCGGGCACGTCAGGCGAAGCCACGGCTCTCCCTTTTTCATCTCGTCGGCGTGTGCCGACGCTTGGGTTCGGCTCTTTCCGGCGCAGCCCAGTCGGCCCAAAGCCGAAGAGTCAACTCAGTTCAGGAATCCGGGACCAAGGAAACGCTCGTTCAGGCGCGCGCGGCGACTACTCGCAGACCGCGTACTCGCAGACCGCGGGCCTCCAGGTCATACTCCTCGATTCCGGTGGAGCAGCTCGAGCGCCTGCGCGAGCGTCCGAAAGTCAGACGGGAAGAGGTCTCTGCGGTGGATGGGCGAACTAGCCGGGGTCGTTGACCCCGACGCGGTGCGCGACTAGGCTGGCAAACGCTTCCCGCGCTTCCCGCGCTTCCCGCGCTTCCCGCGCTTCCCGCGCTGCCAACGAACTACAGCTGCATTTAATTAACTACGAAAAGGGAGACGAGATGGCCGAGCGCTCGGCGTCCATGGCGGAGATCAAAGCAGTACGGGTACCCGAGGGCCACTACGACGTTGCCATCCTCGGGGGTGGACTTGCCGGGCTGTCGCTGGCTAACCAGCTGATGCTTGCGCGGCCGCAGACCAGGGTGCTGGTAGCCGAGAAGCGCGCTGAGCCGGCACCCGAGTCGGCGTTCAAGGTCGGGGAGTCGAGTGTCGAGGTGGGCGCCTACTACTACCGCGAGATCGCCGGAATGGCCGATCACCTGACTGAGCAGCACATCAGAAAGCTCGGGCTGCGGTTCTTCCTGCCCGCGGGTGACAACACCGACATCACGCGCCGCGTCGAGTTCTCGACACCGCCCACTCGCAGCAACTCCCGCGTTCGCGGGACTGTCTTCACCCACCAGATCGACCGCGGCGTGTTCGAGAACGCGCTGTTCGACAGGGCGCTGGAGCGCGGCGCGCAGGCCTACCTCGGCTGGCGTGTCGAGGACGTCGATCTGCGCCCCGAGGACGAGCACCAGGTCACCCTGAGCCACGAGGGAACGACGACTACGGTGTCGGCCCACTGGGTCGTCGATGCGACCGGGCGGTTCAACCTGCTGCGGCGCAAGCTCGACCTGCACAAAGACACCGGTCATCACATCAACGCTGCTTGGTTCCGCCTCAAGGGGGGTATGGATTACGAGGACTGGACCGACGACGAGCAGTGGAAGTCGCAGGGTTGGGAACCGGGAGTGCGCAAGGACGCTACGTCCCACCTGATCGGCGAGGGCTACTGGGTCTGGCTGATCCGCCTCGCACCCGGACCCATCAGCATTGGCGTGGTGGCGGACCCCCGCTTCCATCCGTTCGAGGAGATCAACGAGCTCGATCGAATGATGGCGTGGCTGCGCGAGCACGAGCCCCAGCTTGCCGGGCAGCTCGAGAGCCGGCTCGACGAGGTGCAGGACTTCCTCGTGATCGAGGACTTCTCCTACGGCGCAAAGCAAGTCTTCTCGAACGACCGCTGGTGCCTGACGGGTGAGGCGGCCGTGTTCATCGATCCGCTCTACTCGCCGGGCTCGGATTTCATCGCCTACCTGAACAGCTTCTCGGGCGATCTCATCTGCCGGAGCCTGGATGGCGAGGACGTCGAGGAACGCCTCGAGTTCTTCAACTTCTTCTTCCTTCAGCTATTCGAGCCGGGCCTGTTCCTGTACAGGGATCAGTATCAGATCTTCGGCAACCCGCAGGTGATGATGTGCAAGCTGCTGAACGACAACATCGCCTATTTCTCGACACTCGCCTTCCTGTTCCTGCACGACAAGATGACGCAACTCGACGACCTCGGCGACGTGGTCGACGTGTTCGACACCTTCGTCCCGCTGCTTGGGCGGATTCAGGACTTCTACCGGGACTGGCATCAGATCGATCAGCGCAAGTTCGAGGGCGCGGGAGTGCAGTCCACGGACTTCGAGCCGTTCCTCAAGGCCTACCACGACCTGGGGGAGGACTTCGATCTGGACACGATGGTCGAGCAAGCAAAGAAGAAGGTGGAGATCCTCCAGGCGATCGCGGTGTGGACGTTCCATATGGGCGCCAAGCATCTACCCGACCCACCCGACCCCGAGCGGCCGATCAATCCGCAGGTGATTAGCCTCCACCCCGAGAAGTGGGAGGAGGAAGGGCTGTTCTCTGACGAGGGGATGACACTGGCCCAGGCGCTCGAGCTGATTCCGGGGATCGAGGAGTTCGACCTCGAAGCGCGCGGAGCGGTGCTCGTGGAGTAGGGAGCCAGATCGGTCGGGTCCGGCTGAACGAACAGCCGGGCCAGGCCGCGCTAAGCGGCCGCGGCCTCGTCGGCCAGGAAGTGCTCCAGGAAGTCCGTGGTCACGTCGCCTGACCGGAACTGGTCGCTGGCCAGCACACGGCGGTGGAACGGGATCGTGGTCTTCACGCGGCGCCCCTTGATCTGGAACTCGGAGAGCGCGCGGTCCATGCGGTCGAGGGGTCAGCGCGCAGCGCGCCTAAACGAATTTTACTCGACCGAAGCGCTGGTTCGCCGGTTCCGGGGCCGCGCAGTTCGGGTTCGGGGCGAACCATCCCCCCGGGTCCAGTGATCGAAGTGAAGGTGCGGCCGGTGAAGGGGGGTCAGCGCGCAGCGCGCCTACACGAAACGCGGCCCGCCAGATCGCGAACCTCAACCGCGATGATCGAACGTCGCTCGCCCACGTGCTCCAGACGACTAACACGTTGAACCCGCTGGGGCAGACGATCGAGCGTCTCGACCAGGTGCACGACTTCGCGTGCCGATGCCCGCGCGGTGGTCTACGCTCGCGAGCACCCGGGTCGCGTCCGCCTGAACGTCCACGTCCTTCGAAGGCTGCCCCGCCACGGCGTCTCGAAGTCGAAAGCTTGCCAATCGCTTCGCGGTTCGACCGCGCCCTTATGCTGCGACTAGGTGAGCGCAGATGGCCACGGCGGACATGGACGCCGCAATGTCGACGCGGTGCTCGCGGCCGCACTCGCGGCTGGTGCGAGCTACCAGGAGGCTGGCCGTGCGATCGGGATCTCGAAGAGCACCATAACCCGACGAATGCGCGCGCCCGAGTTCCGCGACCGGGTCGCGCAGCCGACTGCGGCGGCTCCAACGGCAACCGCAGCCGCCTCTGGAAGACCGAACTCCAAGCACTCGCCGACCAGACCGGGCTCGCGATCAAGGTCTGCCTCCTCCCGCCAGGCACCAGCAAGTGGAACAAGATCGAACACCGCCCAGACGCCCACCTGGCCGCAGTCCAGCTCATACCTGACAGCTTCCACCCCGAGTGGAACTACACGATCAAACCGCGGACTTGGAAGATCGTCAGGCCCTAAATTGAGAGCCTCTCCAGCACGCGTTGTGCGTTAGCTTCGCGGCGATCTCCTGGTTCGGCAACGGTGGATTAGGCTTCGAGCGTGGCCCGAGCGGCGATTTTCGACGTCGACGGCACGCTCGTCGACACCAATTACCACCACGCACTGGCCTGGTACCGGGCTTTCCGGGAGTGCGACATCGTGCTACCGGTCTGGCGACTCCACCGCCACGTGGGCATGGGCGGGGACAAGTTCTTCGGCGCCGTCGCCGGTGAAGACGTCGAGGAGCGGCTCGGCGAGGGCCTGCGATCCCGTTGGGAAGAGCTCTTCGACGAGCTGATGGACGAGGTCGCCCCTCTGGCCGGTGCTCGTCAGCTGCTCCAGGAGCTGAAGTGCCGGGGGTCGAGCATCGTCCTTGCGAGCTCGGCGATCGAGAAGCATCTCGACGCATTCCTCGAGAAGCTGGACGCGCGGGAGTTGGTCGACGGCTGGACGACGAAGGACGACGTCAAGGGGTCGAAGCCCGAGCCCGATCTCGTCAACGCAGGCCTCGCGAAGGCCGGCACGCGCGATGCGGTGATGGTCGGCGACTCACCGTATGACTGCGAGGCCGCGCGTCGCGCGGGAATCGAGACGATTACGGTCATGACGGGCGGGTTCTCGGAGGAGGAGCTGCGCGACGCGGGCGCCGCCTCCGTCTTCGAGTCGCTCGAGGATCTGCTCGCTCGACTGGGCGAGACGCCGCTCGGCTCGGAGTGAGCGACCGGCCGCGGCTATCCTTGCTCGAGTCACGGTGGCGGTAGCTCAGTTGGTAGAGCCCCGGGTTGTGGTCCCGGTGGTCGCGGGTTCAAGTCCCGTCCGCCACCCCTCGCCGTGAAGATCCTCGCGTCACGGCCCTTTCCCGGGCCCGCGTGGGCCGAGCTGTCCGAGGTCGAGCTCGTGGTCTCGCTTCCCGACGGCCTGGGGAACGCGCGCCCCGGCGTCGAGGCTCTCGCCGTGGTGGGGCAGGTCGTCGACGCGCGTTCGCTCGAGCTGCTGCCCGATCTACGCCTCGTCGCAAACTACGGGGCCGGCTTCGACCTGATCGACGTCGAGGCCTGCCGCCGTCGAGGAGTTGCCGTCACGAATACGCCTCGTGTTCTCGATGCGGCGACCGCCGACCTGACCTTCGCCCTCATCCTGGCCGTGCGGCGCAGGGTCGTGGAAGCCGACGCCTTCGTTCGCGCGGGACGGTGGGAAGACGCCTGGGACGAGACGCCGCTGGACGGCTTCGACGTGAGCGGCGCGACGATCGGCATCGTGGGGCTCGGTGCGATCGGTGCGGCCGTCGCGCGGCGCGCCCGTGCCTTCGACATGAGAATCCTCTATACGCGCCGGAACCGTCTCGACGAAGCAGAGGAGCGTGAGCTCGACGTGGAGTTTCGCGACCTCGACGCGCTCCTGGCCGAGGCGGACATCGTCTCTCTCCACGTGCCGCTGACCGATCAGACGAGGCGGCTGGTCGACGCGCGTCGCATAGCGTTGATGCGGCCCGGCGCCTGCCTGGTCAACACGGCTCGCGGCCCGGTAGTCGACGAGGATGCTCTCGTCGCAGCGCTGACGGAGGGTCGGCTTTGTGCCGGCCTCGACGTCTTCGTCCACGAGCCGAGCGTTCCAGAGCGCCTCCTCCGCTTGCCGAACGTCGTCCTGACCCCTCACATCGGCAGCGCGACGCAGGCGACTCGAGAGGCGATGACCCGGGTCCTCGTGGACAACCTGCTGGCTGCCGAGGCGGGCGCGCCGCTGCCGAATCGGGTGGCCTAGGGTGGGCTACGCTGCCAAACGGGCCCCGTAGCTCAGCGGATAGAGCGACGGACTTCGAATCCGTGCGCGGAGGTTCGACTCCTCCCGGGGCCACTCACGGAAGCCCTGCATAGGTCGGCTTTCGGCCCACTTCCTTCATCGACGAACTTCGATCGTGTCCCCAAGCGTGTCCCGAGCATCGCCGAAGAGGCTCTGCGGACGGCAGTCGATCTCCAGTTCCTGGCATTGGCGGTCGAAGCCCTTGTCGGCGTCGCGAGCGTGGGCCTGCAAACCAATGCCGGCGCGGGGGCGGAGACTGCTCGCGGCGGCCTGGAGGCTTGGTGAGGATGGCGGGAACCCCCTCGATCCCCGTTTGCATGGCCTTGTCTCCGAGCCGGCGGAGAGGCGAGGCGCGCGAGCGGCTCGGGGAATAGTTCGAGCAAGAGTGGGAGGCGGGCTCAGGCCTCACGCTGGAAGAGGCCGTCGCGCTGGCTCTCGACGACGAATGAGCTGGCTGCAGCTGGTGCAGACTCGGTCAGCGTGACGGCGCCAGGCCAGGCCGAACTCGAAGCGCACGTTTGCAGGTTCATCGCCAAGTCCGGTCCCACGATGGAAGGTCATGCTCGAGAACCGCAGCTATGCCACCAGCGGGCGTGGTTCGCGATGCTCGCAAACCGAAGGGTTGTAACATGGCAATGGCGAGGAACACTGCGAGCGCCGCGACGACGATCGCTGCCGTGCGGGAGAGATTGTCGAGCGGATCATGGGCGGCCCGGTCGAAGCGCTGAAATGGGTCGTGAGCCATTCGGACGACGGCACGCTACCGCGCGATCGCGAGCCGGTCGCTTTGGGTCTGGAACGTGGTCAGGCACGCGCCTGATCTCGTCAAGCGCAAATCTTAGTTTCGCAACCTCGCTCTGAAGATGAGCGTCCCGAAGTCGGGGCGCGTCCGGAGCGTCCCTCTCATCGACCAGGCCGCAAAGGCGCTCGACGGGCTCAGCCGCCGCGACCGCTTCACGGGCGAGGACGACCTCGTCTTCGTAAACGACATCGGCGGGCCGATCGAGGACTCGCAGCTCCGGCGGCGCTTTCCGGAGGCGCTGGAGCGGGCCAAGTTGAAGCGGATCAGGCTCCACGACCTGAGGCACACCTTCGGCACGCTCGCGGTGCAGGCGTTCCCGCTGTCCGACGTCCGGGCGTACATGGGCATGCAGACATCACGACCACGATGATCTACGTCCACCACGTGCCACAGGTGGGCGCGGCCGAGCGACTCTCCCGGCTCGTCGCTGATGCCGCGAGCTTCGCTGAGCCGAGTGGGGCGGCTCTTGCGGAAAGAGGACGGTGATCTACGTGCCGCAGGTGGACGCGGCGGACAAGCCGACAATCGCCGCTGTAGTCGATCCGCGAGACGAAGCTCTCACTCAAGACAACCGAGTTCTACGCGATGGTCGGCATCATCGCGGCGATCCTGATCGCCTCGGCCGTCTCCGATTCACTTGGCGACGTCCGCGCCTGGACGCTGGTCGCTGCGGTGGGGATCGGCTACATGATCAGCCGCGGGCTGGCCAAGTCGGGAACCAAGTACGTGGGCGGCGACGACCCGCTCAATCAGAACAACCGCTAGACACCCGAACCTCTTAATTCGACGCCGGGGCCGCACCGCCCCGGCACCGCCACGAAAGGAAACCGTATGAGCGCAACAATGACCGAATCACGAAACGAGACGAAGGACGTGCACCAGGAGATCCAGGATCTGAAGAAGGCGATGGAGGTCCAGACCGCCACCCAAGCCGGTGCCAACGCCACCCAGGCGGCAACTCACGCCGGGACCTGGTCGACGATGCTCGCTGGGGGTGCCGGACTCGTCGTCGGCATGTTCCTCGCAATCGCCCTGACGGCAACTCGCTCCTAGCAACGCGTCGAAGTAGCGCCGAGCGCCAGGCTCCTGCGGGGCCTGGCGCTCAACGCTTCCGACTCGGCCGACGATCTTGACGGACCCCGGCACAACGTGTCCCGAACCGTGTCCCGAAACGCCGAAATCCGAGCGAACTGAGAGAACCTCAGCGCACCGCAAGGCCGCTTGTAGAGCCAAGTGGCGCTCGAAGCCTAGAACTTCGAATCCGTGCGCGGAGGTTCGACTCCTCCCGGGGCCACTGACACGCATGGTGGTCGAGCCAACGGGCTCGTGGGGTTAGGTCGATCCGTGGGCTTCACTGCCCCATCCGTTCGCGCAAGCGCAACCGGCGCTAGTCGGCAAGCCAGTTCTCGACCCGAAGCCGCGGCACGCGGGAGAAGTGGCGGACGTTACCGCTCACCATTGTGAGGTCATTCGCAAGCGCGATCGACGCGATGCGAAGGTCTGGCTCGTCCAGCCGCCGGCCCGCGAGCTCGAGATCCGCTCGGAGGGCGCCGTAGTGCTCGGCCGCCGCCTCGTCGAAAGGAAGAATCGCGACGAGCGAGCCGACAAGATCGCGGACGCGTTCTGCGAGGGCTGGACTCGCGCGCTTGGTCGCGCCATAGAGAAGTTCGCCGAGAGTGATCGCGGTCGTGAACTGTTGCTCCGCCGGCACGGCCGCCAAGCGCCGGATGAGCCGAAGAGACGGTTCGCGCCGGAGGACGGCGCTCAGGACGTCGGTATCGAAGCAGTACAAGATTCAGTCAAGGTCTGGCGCAGGCCGATCCTTCGCGCTCCGCCGCCCCGCATAGATCTCCCGGACGATCTCGGTGAGCTCTGCCCAATCGCCGAGTGCGCCCGCTCCCGCCGCGAGGCCTTGTGGCGGCGGCGACAGCCTTCGTCCGAGCTCGGCGCTGGGCGGCACAAGAGCAACCGCGGGCCGGCCGCGGCGCGTGACCAGGAACCGCTCCCCCTTCTGCACTCGATCAATCAGCTCCGCGAATCGTCGCTTTGCGTCGGCCACCCCAAGGCTCTGGGTTGAATCATGTTCTTGTGTCATTCCGCGCCTATTATGACAGAAAGACATGTGACCGCCCGGACAGCGTAGATCGCGGCGTCGGGCGATCCGCAGCGGGGATGCGCGAGCTGCGGTGACCCGGCCGGGGGACGAAACCCCGGCCGACCCGCACTAGATTGGTCGCCTCGAAGTGCTCGCGGGCCTCTCACTCGGTGAATCGGTAATCCACGGCGATTCTGCAGCAACTCGAGGCCGAGGAATGACGCATTCCGTGACGAAGGTCGCCGCCGATACCCTCCCTGAGCACGAGCTCCAGCGCCTTGCCGCTCTCCAGCGTTACGAGATCCTGGACAGCCCGCCGGACGGCGCTTTCGACAAGCGCTGGCTGCGCGATTCTTCGGCGTGCCTATCGGCCTCGTGAGCATCGTCGACCACGACCGGATCTGGTTCAAGGCGCGATACGGTCTCGAGGTCGAGGAGATCGGGCGCGACCCCGGCCTCTGCGCGTCGGCGATTCTGCAGGACCAACCCTGGGTGGTGACGGATCCACGGACGCTCGCGAATCCGCTCGTCACTGGGGAGTTCGGCCTTGGTTTCTACGCCGGAATGCCGCTGACGACGCACGACGGCTACAACCTCGGCACGATCTGCGTGATCGACAGGGAGGCGCGGGAGGTGACCGACGCCGAGGAGCAGACCCTGCGCGACCTCTCCCAGATCGTGGTCGACGAGCTCGAGCTCCGCCTTGCATCGCGCAGCGTGACGACCGCGGCCCGTGTTGCCGAGCAGGTGAAGACGGAGCTGATCGCGACCATCTCGCACGAGCTACGTACCCCGCTCTCGGGTGTGCTCGTGCTCGTCGAGCTCGCGCTCGAGACCCGCGTCGACGAGCAGACGCGGACGCACTACCTGCAGACGATCTGGAGCGAGGGACAGCGGCTCGGGGAGCTGATCGACGACCTGCTCGACCTGCAGCGGGTCGAGCAGGGAGATTTCACTCTCGCGCGCAAGCAGCTCGACCTCGGCGAGCTCCTGCGCCGCGAGGTCGGGCTCTTCGCGGAGCGCAGCGCGGCGCACGCGCTGAAGCTCGAGCTGCCAGACGGGCCACTGCTCGTCCTCGGCGAGCGCATCGTGCAGGTGCTCGCCAACCTGCTTTCCAACGCGATCAAGTACTCGCCCGGTGGCGGTCGAGTCAACGTGGCGGCGGCCGCGGACAACGGCTCCATCCGCGTCTCGGTCGGCGACAGCGGCATCGGCATCCCGGCCGACCAGCAGGAGCACATCTTCAGCAGATTCTTCCGCGCCGATTCCGTCGCGAGCCGCAGGATCCGCGGTACCGGACTCGGGCTCGCCCTGTGCCGCGAGATCGTCCTCGCTCTCGGCGGCAAGATCGGCTTCGAGAGTGTCGAGGGCGAGGGGTCGTCCTTCTGGATCGAGCTGCCCAACGCATAACGTCAGAGGATGCGCCTCTTCGTCCTGCTGGGCGCCGCTCTCGGCTCGGCTGTGGCAGTTGGCGCCGGCGGCCCCCAATGGCGCACAGCTGCGCCCCTTCCCCTCGCTCGGACCGAGGTCGCCGCGGCACGCTTCGGAAGCGAGCTCGCGATCGTCGGCGGTTACATCGCCGACGGCTCGAGCTCGGCTCGTGTCGATGCCTACTCGCCGGAACGTAACCGGTGGCGGCGGCTACCCGATCTCCCCGTGAGGGTGAATCACGCCGCGGCGGCCGGCTACCGCGGGCGTCTGTACGTGGTGGGTGGGTACGGCGCCAGTGGACCGCTTCGGTCTGCCTTCGTTCTCGTGCACGGGGGGTGGCGCCGGCTGCCGTCCTTGCCTGAGCCGCGTGCCGCCGCGGCCGCGGCGATTGCGGGCGGCAGGCTGTACGTCGTGGGCGGCGTGCGCGACGGTCAACCGCGGCTCGCGCAGCGCGCACTTGCATTCGACCCGGAGCGAAAGCGCTGGTCCTCGCTGCCCGGCCCGGTGCCCCGCGAGCATCTCGCGGCGGCGGCCGCGGGCGGACGGGTGTACGCGTTGGCGGGTCGCGCGGCCGGCTACGACACGAACCTGACCAGTTTCGAGGTCTACGACGCGAAGCGAAGGCGCTGGCGCCGCCTCCCCCCTGTGCCCGAGCCGCGCGGTGGAACGGGCGCGGCGACGGTCGGGCACACGATCGTCTCAGTCGGGGGAGAGGCGCCGCCCGGCACGATCTCGTCGGTCTACGGCTTCGACATCGGGATGAAGCGCTGGCGGCGCCTGCCGGATTTACCGACGCCGCGGCACGGCCTCGGCGTGTCCGCCTTCGGCGACCGCGTCTATGCGATTGGAGGCGGCCCGAAGCCGGGGCTCTTCGTCAGCGATGCGAATGAGTATCTGAGCCTCCGCTGAAAGAGTGCGGGCGAGAGGACTCGAACCTCCAAGGGCTTTCACCCAACGGGACCTAAACCCGCCGCGTCTGCCAGTTCCGCCACGCCCGCGTGCAGACAAGGATAGAGCCACGCCGGTAGGCAAAAGGCCAGCGGCTACAGTGGCGCCGATGCAGACCCAGGTTGAAGCGCTGCCCGAGAACAAGGTGCGCCTCGAGGTCGAGGTGCCGAGCGCCGACGTGAAGCACGCGGTCGAGCATGCCGCGTCCGACCTCGCTCAAAGTCTCCGTATTCCCGGCTTTCGGAAGGGCCATGTGCCGCTACCCGTCCTCATTGCGCGAGTGGGCAAGGACCGCGTCTACGCCGAGGCCGTCGAGACCCACATCGGCGGCTGGTTCTGGAATGCGGCGGCCCGCACGCGCATCCGACCGGTCGCCTCTCCGGAGTACGGCTACGACCTTCCCTCGACGGACGGTCAGAGCTTTCGCTTCACGGCGACGGTTCCGGTCCAGCCGCTGCCCGAGCTGGCCGATTGGAGCGAGCTGGAGGTTCCCGTGGCGGACACCGACGTGCCGGCCGAGCTTCTTGACGCCGAGCTCGAGCGCCTGCGCGACGCGGTTGCCGAGCTTGTTCCCGTGGAGGGGCGCTCGGCGCAGGAGGGCGACATGCTCGTTGTCGACGTCGTCTCTCAGGAGGGCGAAGCGCAGCGGGATGTCGCCGTCGAGCTCGGCTCGGGGCGGATGGTGCCCGAGCTCGAACAGGGCCTCGTGGGCATGTCGGCCGGCGAGACGAAGGAGCTCTCCTTTGCCGGCGACGAGGAGCACGCGCGAACGCTGACCGCCACGGTCAAGGACATCAAGGAGAAAGTGCTGCCACCGCTCGACGATGATCTGGCGAGAAGCGCCAGCGAGTTCGAGACGCTCGCCGAGCTACGCGCCGACCTCGAGGAGCGTCTGCGCGAGCAGATCGAGGCCGAGAGCGAGTCTGCGTTTCGTGCCGCGACCGTCGATCGGCTGGTCGAGGTTTCCCAGGCAGATCCCTCAGGGCCGCTCGTCGACGCTCGTGCGAACGAGCTCGTCCGCGGACTCATTCGCTCGCTCGAGAGCCGCGGCATCAGCGTCGATACCTACCTGCAGCTGGCCGGACAGTCGCCGGAGGAGCTGCAAGAGCGCCTCCGCGAGGAGGCCAGACTGTCGGTGGCGCGCGAGCTCGTGCTCGAGGCGGCGGCAGAGAAGCTTGGTCTGGAAATCTCGGACGACGACCTCGACGCCTTCATCCGCGAGCAGGCCGAGTTGGCCGACGAGGATCCTGACGAGGCGGTCGAGGGCGTCCGCGCCGGTGGGCGCGAGGAGGCGTTGCGCGACGACCTCCGGCTGCGCAAGGCCCTCGACCGGGTCTCTGCCGAGGTGAAGCGGATACCCGTTGAGCTCGCTCGAGCACGAGAGAAGCTCTGGACGCCCGGGCAGGAGCGACCCGAAAGCGCGACGTTGTGGACACCAGCCAGTAAGGAGCCTGCATGAGCCCCCTGATTCCGATGGTGATCGAGCAGACCTCGCGCGGCGAGCGCTCGTTCGACATCTACTCCCGCCTGCTAAACGAACGGATCATCTTCCTCGGCACGCCCGTGGACGACCAGATCGCGAATCTGATCGTCGCGCAGCTGATCCATCTCGAGTCGGAGGAGCCCGAGAAGGACATCTCCATCTACATCAACTCGCCGGGCGGATCGGTGTACGCCGGCCTCGCGATCTACGACACCATGCAGTACGTCAAGCCGGACGTGCAGACGATCTGTATCGGGATCGCGATGTCGATGGGAGCCCTGCTCTTGGCAGGCGGCGCGAAAGGGAAACGGATCGCGCTGCCGAACGCCAAGATCCTGATTCATCAGGTATCGAGCGGCTTCCAGGGACAGGCGACGGACATCGAGATTCAGGCACGGGAGACGATCAACATGAAACGACGCATGGAGGAGATCTTCGCCCACCATACCGAGCAGCCGCTCGACAAGGTCTCGCGCGACATGGAGCGCGACTACTTCATGACCGCACAGGAAGCAAGCGAGTACGGCATCATCGACACGGTCGTGGCGAGCCGGGACTCCCACCAAAGCTAGTCCGAGATGGCACGAGCGAGCGACGGCAACGAGCAACTCCTCTGCAGCTTCTGCGGCAAGAGCCAGCGGCAGGTCAAGAAGCTGATCGCCGGGCCTGGCGTCTACATCTGCGACGAGTGCATCGATCTCTGTAACGAGATCATCGACGAGGAGCTGACCGCACCGACCCAGCTCGACCTCGATAACCTCCCGCGCCCTCGTGACATCTACTCGGTGCTGAACGACTACGTCGTTAGCCAGGAGGAAGCCAAGCGGACGCTGGCCGTGGCGGTCTACAATCACTACAAGCGCGTTCACATGGGTCACGAGGAGGCGGACGTCGAGCTGCAGAAGTCGAACATCCTGCTGCTGGGGCCGACCGGCTGCGGGAAGACTCTGCTCGCACAAACGCTCGCCCGGATCCTCAATGTTCCGTTTGCGATCGCCGACGCGACGGCGCTCACGGAGGCGGGCTACGTGGGGGAGGACGTCGAGAACATCCTGCTCAAGCTGATCCAGGCGGCCGACTTCGACATCAAGAAGGCCGAGACGGGGATCATCTACATCGACGAGGTCGACAAGATCGCGCGCAAGGCGGACAATCCGTCGATCACGCGCGACGTGTCGGGCGAGGGAGTCCAGCAGGCACTGCTCAAGATCCTCGAGGGGACGGTCGCCTCGGTGCCGCCGCAGGGCGGCCGGAAGCATCCGCACCAGGAGTTCCTCTCGATCGACACGACGAACGTCCTCTTCATCTGCGGCGGCGCGTTCTCGGGCGTCGAGAAGATCATCGGCAAGCGGATCGGCAAGAGCGCGGTCGGTTTCGGTGCGCACATCCGGTCGAAGAACGGGACGGACACCGACGAGCTGCTCTCCCAGGTGATGCCGGAGGATCTGCTCGCCTACGGGCTGATCCCCGAGTTCATCGGCCGCCTGCCGGTCGTCTCGGCGGTGGACCAGCTCACACGCGAGGATCTGGTTCAGATCCTGGTCGAGCCGAAGAACGCCCTCGTCAAGCAGTACCAGCGCTTCTTCAACTACGACTCGATCGAGCTCGTCTTCACGGAGGACGCGCTCTGGGAGATCGCCGACAAGGCGCTCGAGCGCGAGACGGGCGCCCGCGGACTCCGCTCGATCATCGAGCACGCTCTGCTCGATGTGATGTTCGAGCTGCCCTCGCGCACGGATGTCTCCAAGTGCGTGATCACGAAGGAGACGATCGGCAAGAATCTGAAGCCGACCCTCGTCACGAGCGCCGATGGAGCCTCCTTCGACGATGTCGACGAGCTCGCCGAAGAGTCGGCGTAGCTCTCACCCGACCAGGCAAGATCCCCTCCGCGTCGGCTACAGCTTCTTCAATGGCAGATCGCGCGGAGCCCTTCATCCGGGAAGTACGGCTGCGCAGGGACGCGGTGCCGAGCTTCGACGAATTTCCCTTCTCGATACCCGCTTGTGGGCTGTCTTTCCGCGCTCGCGCTCGACCCCGCAGTGACGCTGCTAGTGGGAGACAACGGCAGCGGAAAGTCCACGCTTGTCGAGGGCATCGCTATCGCGGCGGGGTTCAATGCTGAAGGCGGCAGCCGTAACTTCAACTTCGCAACGCGGGAGTCGCACTCGCTTCTCTATGAACTTCTCACGCTCGTCCGTGGCTCCCGACGCCCGAAGACCGGGTTCTTCCTCCGGGCGGAGAGCTTCTTCAACGTTGCGACGCAGGTGGACGAGCTCGGAGGAGCGATCACCCAGGCCCACGGAGATCGGTCGCTGCATGAGCAGTCGCACGGCGAATCGTTTCTTTCGCTGATCACCAACCGGTTCCTCGACGAGGGGTTATACATTCTCGATGAGCCGGAGGCGGCTCTTTCGGTTCCGGCAACCTTGCGCTAATGCGGCGCCGCGAGACCTCGTCGAAGGCGGCTCACAGTTCATCGTTGCCACGCACTCTCCGATTCTCACTGGTTACCCCGAAGCCACGATCTATCAGCTCAGTGAGAGCGGCTACGAGCAGGTCGGCTATGAAGAGACGAGCCACTACCAGCTCACACGGGCGTTCCTCGAGAACAGAGAACAATTCCTCCGCCACCTGTTCCGGGATCATGGGGCGTGACAGGATGCGTTCGAGCAGCAAATAACAACGCCCTCATGTCTGCTCCTACCCGAACTCAAACGGGATTAGCGGCGGACGCGAATCTTCATCGGCAACGGAGCGCGATAGCTCTCCCTTACTCGCAACCCTCGACGAGCCGCACCTGCTCATCGCCGAAGGCGATGAGCGTAACGCGGCCTCGAGGCGAGACGTCGAAGCGCAGCTTCCAGTGCGGTCGTACCGTGCGCGTGACGTAGTAGTTGCGCGCACGCGGCGTGTACTTGTCCGGGGTGGACGCCAGGCGCGAGGCGTAGGCTTGCCGCAGCGCCCCGCGCGTTGATCCGATCCTGATTCCCTTGTCGGTCCTCACGCCCTGCTTGAAGAACACGGCACGAAACCTCCGGTTCCGAAAGATGGCGAAGCCTTGCGTTGCACCGGCCCGGACGTCCGCCGACTCGCACTGCTGGCCCACCGCGCTGCTAAGCCGGAGCGTCACGCCCCAACGCGACTGAACCTGAGGCACCGTCATGCCCGGCCGTACGCCACCGGAGCCGTCGAGGCTGACCTGTCCGGGGGGCGCGGTCGACGCGGCGGTCGTCCCTGTGCCGGCCAGGAAGAGCGCCGAGAGTGGCGCGAGGAGGCTGAGGCGAAAGGGAGACCTTCTCACCGCTCCGCGAAGGATACGGCTCGGAGCCCCGAAAACCGTTCGACGTTGCTCCAACGTATTCATCTGAGTGACGTGGCTATGTCTGTCGGCTCGGGCTGCTCGAACTGAAGAGTCACCAGCTCGCCCGCGTGGCGGATATGGACGATCATGCGCCGGCGGGCCTCGTACGCATCGCCGCGCTCGATCGCGTCGAGGATCGCGCGGTGCTCCTCGACGTTCTGCTCTAGTAGCGCCGACCGTCCGGTGAGTGCGGCCCAGGTCAATCCACGGGGAAAGCTGCGATGGAGATCGTGAACGATCGCAACCAGCCGCTCGTTGCCTGCGGAATCCTGGATCACCGCGTGGAAGAGATCGTTCGCTCGCGTCCACTCGCCGTTCGCCGGGAGCTCTTGCCCAGCGCCCGCCGAGGGCCGGTCGGACGTGGCCAGCGTTGCAATGGACTTCCGAAACAACCTGTCAGCCTCGCGGAGCTGCCGCAGCTCGGCGTCGCGAATGCGTTCGGCAGCAAGTGCGGCGGCCAGACCCTCGAGCTCGGCCCGCACCTCGTACGCCTCGCGGATCTCACGGGCGGTGGGCCCCCGCACGATTGCGCCGCGATGCGGCTCCACGTCGATGATGCCGGTCGCCTGGAGCTTCCGGAGCGCCTCACGGATCGGGGTTCGGCTGACGCCGAACTCGGCCGCCAGCGTCTCCTGCCGGAGCCGCGCGCCGATGTCGATCTCCCCGCTCAGGACACGGGAGTGGATGGTCGCGGCCAGGTGATCGACGAGCGCGCGCCCGTCGGCGTTCTCGAGCGGTGAGTCCATGGCGGAAGTGACGGTAGCATCATTGGATCCGTTTGACGTTATATTGGATCCAGACTAAGGTCAGGAGCTCGGTGGTCGCGAGCTCGGGTGAGGTTTCGTTCGGTACATCTCTCTGGGGGGGACGATGATGAAGGGCATTTCAGGACGGGGGGCGCTGTCGCTCCTTCTGGCTGCTGTGGTCTGCGCGATCGCGGTGGGAGTGGCGGGGGCCGGCGGAAAGAGTCGCACTGCGAAGAGCGGCGGCACGCTGACGATCGCGCTGGCCGAGGATCCCGATGCCCTCGACCCGACGCTCGCGCGCACGTTCGTCGGGCGCATGGTCTTCCTGCACATCTGCGAGAAGCTCTACGACCTGAACAGCAGTCTTGAGATCGTGCCGCAGCTCGCGGCCAGCGTGCCGCAGGTCTCGGGCGACAAGCGCACGGTCACCATCAAGCTGCGCAAGGGAATCAGGTTCAACGACGGGACGCCGTTCAACGCGCGCGCCGTCAAGATCTCGCTCGACCGCCACCGCACTCTGGCTGCCTCGCGTCGCGCCAGTGAGCTCTCGCCGGTCGACTCCGTCGACGTGGCCGGCGCCTCGACCGTCGTCCTCCACCTGAAGGAACCTTTCGCTCCGCTCGCGGCGCAGCTCGCGGACCGGGCCGGCATGATCATGTCTCCCGCGCAGCTCGACAAGCTGGGCACGCGCTTCGCCACGGATCCGGTCTGCGTGGGGCCGTTCAGCTTCGTCAGCCGCACGGTCGGCGATCGCATCGTCGTGAAGAAATCGCAGTTCTACTACGCGAAGAAGAAAGTGCGCCTCAGCCAGATCGTCTTCCGCATCGTCAACGAGCCGACCGCGGCGGCCCAAGCGCTCCGCGCGCACGACGTCGAGGTTCTCGACCGGATCGGGCCGACGCAGCTGCCGGAAATCCAGCGCGACAAGAGCCTGAGCGTCGTTCAGGCGACATCGATCGGCTACCAGGGAATCACGATCAACATCGGTAACAAGAACGGGTTGCTCAAGCTGCCCTACCAGAACGTCGGCTCGGGCCTTGCCGCCCATCCGGCTCTGCGTCAGGCGTTCGAGCTCGCGATCGACCGGCAGCTGCTGAACAAGGTGGTCTTCCAGGGACAGGTGCAGCCGGGCTGCGGGCCGATCGCGCCGGTCAGCCCGTGGTTCAACCGCAAGACCAAGTGCAACATCCACCGTGACCTCAAGCGGGCGAAGCAGCTCGTGGCGCGTTCCGGCGTCCGGAACCCATCCGTCAAGCTGATGATCGGCAACGACCAGGTGGCGGCGCGGCTGGGAGCTTTCATTCAGGCGCAGGAGAAAGACGCCGGCATCGAGGTCGCTCTCCAGCCGACAGAATTCGTCGCCTCGCTTGCGAAAGCCGACAACGGCAACTTCGATGCCTTCGCCATTGGCTGGTCGGGCCGGATCGACCCGGACGGCAACATCTACAACTTCGTGCAGACGAAGGGGGCCCAGAACGACTCGGGCTACTCGAACGGCCGGCTCGATCTCATTCTCGACAACGCCCGCCATGCGACGAGCCTGACGGCTCGGCGAACGTTGTACAACGTCGCCGTGTCGATCATCCGTAGCACCCGGCCGCTGATCTACCTCTACCACGCGAAGACGCGCGATGGCGTGAGCAAGAAGGTAACGGGCGTGCAGCTCTATGGCGACGGGCTGATTCGAGCCCAGTTCGCCGCGTTCAAGTAGGAGCGGTCAGACAAGGGCGATCGTGGGCGGCTTCATCCTCCGAAAAGCTGGAGCCGCCCTGATCGTCCTCTTCCTGGCCAGCGTGCTGGTCTTCAGCGGGATCCGGGCCATCCCGGGCGACGCGGCGCTCGCGCTCGGCGGAGAGGAGCGGGACCCTGCGGTGACCGCGCAGATCAGGCACAAGTACGGACTCGACCAACCGCTTCCCGTCCAGTACTTCCACTGGGTGGGCCTCGCCGTGCGGGGCGACCTCGGCCGCGACTCGCGCGAGCTTCCCGTCGCGCACACGATCGTGACGCGCATTCCGCTCACGCTGGAGCTCGCCGGGCTCGCGCTCCTGATCGGCACGCTGCTCGGCGCCGTCGCGGGAGTCGTCGCCGCGATCCGGCGCGGGAAGCCTTCCGACTACCTGAGCAACGCGATTGCCCTGATCGGGCTCTCCGTTCCTCACTTCTGGCTCGGCCTGCTGATGATCATCGAGTTCTCCGTCAACCTCCATTGGCTGCCCTCCGGCGGCTACGTGTCCTTCCGGGCGGATCCGATCGGGAATCTCCGCCACATGGCGATGCCGGCGCTCGTGCTCGGGACGGGGCTCTCCGCGGTCGTGATGCGGCAGATGCGCTCGGCGATGCTCGAGTCGCTCGGTGCCGACTACGTGCGCACGGCTCGGGCCAAGGGGCTGAGCGAGTGGTCGGTGGTCGGCAAGCACGCCCTCCGCAACAGCCTGATCACCGTCACGACGATCATCGGGCTGCAGTTCGGCGCGTTGATCTCCGGTGCTGTCATCACCGAGACGATCTTCGGGATCGCCGGCTTCGGTCGCCTGACGATCGACGCCGTCGGCCAGCGCGACTACGCATTGATCCAGGGAGTCGTGCTCGTGACCGCGGCCGGATACGTGCTCGTCAACCTGGCGGTCGACGTGCTCTACTCGTTCCTCAACCCTCGCATCCGCATCTCCGGGGGCGCCGCGTGAGCTACGTCGAGGCGGTGGCTCTGAGTCCGGCGGCGCGCCGCCGGCGGCTGCTCCGCCGGCGGTTCCTGCGCCGGCCGATGGCGGTGGCTGGGTCGGCCGTCGTGCTCGTCTTCGTCGCTACAGCGATCTTCGCGCCGCTGATCGCGCCCTACAGCCCGAGCGCGACCGACTTCTACGCGATCCTGGGCCATCCGTCCGGCAAGCATCTGCTCGGGACCGACGAGCTCGGGCGCGACATCTTCTCGCGCATCGTCTACGGCTCCCGCGCTTCGATGCTGGCGGGCTTCCTGGCGACGGTGCTCGCGATGGCGATCGCAGTTCCGATCGGTCTCGTCGCGGGCTACTACCGCGGCTGGATCGATCCCGTGATCTCACGCATCACGGACGTCCTGCTCGCATTCCCCTTCCTCATCCTCGCGGTGGGCCTGGCGGCGATCCTCGGCCCCTCGCTCCTGAACGCCACGCTGGCGCTCGGGATCGGAGCGGTGCCCGGCCTGATCCGGATCGCGCGCGGGGAGGCGCTCAGCCTGCGGGAGGAGGACTACGTACGGGCGGCGATCGCGAACGGCGGCAGCGACCTGACCATCCTAGGCAGACACATCCTCCCGAACATGCTCAGCACGTTGCTCGTCCAGGCGACGGTCACGATCCCGGTCGCGATCGTCGGCGAGGCAGTCCTCTCCTTCCTCGGTCTGGGGGTGCAGCCGCCGACTCCGTCGTGGGGGGTGATGCTCGAGGGCGCCCAGTCGTACCTCACGCAGGCACCGCGGCTCGCCGTGTATCCCGGCCTCGCGATCGTGCTCGCCGCGCTCGCGTTCAATCTCCTCGGCGACGGGCTGCGCGACATCCTCGATCCAAAGACGCAGCGCTGATGCCGCCGCTACTCGAGGTGTCGGAGCTCTCGGTCCGGTTCGATACCGATGACGGCCGTGTGTACGCCGTGGACCGAATGGGGTTCTCGCTCGGCGAGCGCGAGGTGCTCGGCATCGTCGGCGAGTCGGGGTGCGGTAAGAGCGTGACGGTGATGTCGATGCTCGGGTTGCTGCCCCCGACCGCGACGGTCTCCGGCCGTGTCCTCTTCCAGGGAGAGGATCTGCTGCAGGTGCGTCCGGCTCGCCTTCGCCGAGTGCGTGGCAAGGAGATCTCGTTCGTCTTCCAGGAGCCGATGACGTCGCTGAACCCCGTCTTCACGGTCGGCGTTCAGATCGGGGAGGTACTGCGGAAGCATCTCGGCCTTTCGCGGAGCGCAGCCCGCAAGCGGACGATCGATCTGCTCGACCTCGTCCGCATCCCGGCGCCCGCGCGCCGGGTGGACGAGTACCCGCACCAGCTCTCGGGTGGAATGCGCCAGAGGGTGATGATCGCAATGGCCCTCGCCTGCGACCCGAAGGTGCTCGTGGCGGACGAGCCGACCACGGCCCTCGACGTGACGATTCAGGCGGGCATTCTCGACCTCATGCGCGACGTGCGCGAGCGCCTGGGCACCGCCATCGTCCTGATCACCCACAATCTCGGGGTCGTGGCCGACCTTGCCGACCGAGTGATCGTCATGTACGCCGGCCGCAAGGCGGAGGAGGCTCCCGTCCGAGAGCTGTTCGCTCGCCCCCAGCATCCGTACACGATCGGGCTGCTCGGCGCGATCCCGCGGCCCGGCGAGGTGCTCGAGGGAGATCGGCGGCGGAGGCTGCGGGAGATCCCGGGCCGCGTCCCCTCACTGTTCGAGCTGCCCGACCACTGCGCCTTCGCCGACCGGTGCCCGCGCGCGGACGAGCGCACCCGCTCCGAGATTCCGCCGCTCGAGGAGGTGCGGGCTGACCACCTCGTCGCCTGCTTCCATCCCGGGGAGGACGGCACATCATGACGCTGCCCGGTCCCGTGCTCGAGCTGGACGGCCTGAAGAAGCACTTCACCGTCGGCGGTCGCCTGGTGGGCACGCACGGCGTCGTCCACGCCGTCGACGGCGTCTCGTTCTCGATCGGTGCCGGTGAGTTCTTCGGTCTCGTCGGCGAGTCGGGCAGCGGGAAGTCGACGGTGGGTAACTGCATCCTGCGCCTGCTCGAGCCGACCAACGGCACGATTCGCCTTGCGGGCCAGGACATCACCCACCTCTCGCGCCGCCAGATGCGGCCGCTCCGGCGCCGTCTGCACATGGTGTTCCAGGATCCCTACTCGTCGCTCAATCCTCGCCTTACGTGCGGTCAGATCGTCGGCGAGCCTCTTCGCCTGCATCGCATCGCACGCGGCGCAGAGCTCGACAAGCGTGTTGCTTCCCTCTTCGACTCCGTCGGTCTGCGTCCCGAGCTCCGTTACCGCTACCCGCACGAGCTCTCCGGCGGGCAGCGCCAACGCGTGGGGCTTGCGCGCGCGCTGTCCGTCGATCCGACCCTGCTGATCGCCGACGAGCCCGTCTCAGCTCTGGACGTCTCGGTGCAGGCGGCCATCCTCAACTTGCTCAGCGATCTCCAGCAGAGCATGGGCTTCTCCTGCTTGTTCATCACGCACGACCTCGCCACGGTCGAGTACCTCTGCGATCGCGTCGCCGTCATGTACCTGGGCAAGATCGTGGAAACAGCCTCGACGCGTGAGCTCTTTGCCGATCCGAAGCACCCGTATACGCAGGCGCTGCTCTCGGCGGCGCTCGCGCCCGATCCCGAGGTGCAGCGGACTCGGACCCGAATCGTGCTCGAGGGCGACATCCCGAGCCCGCTCTCGCCTCCCTCGGGCTGCGCTTTCCGAACGCGTTGCCCGCTCGAGCCCGAGTCCAAGCCGCGTTCGCACGAGCTCGAGCCGGCGCTTCGCGACGTGGGAGGTGGGCATCTCGTCGCGTGCCACCTCGTCGGTCCGGGCGGGGAGGGGCCACACCTGATCGGCGACTCGGCCGTAGAGCTCGGCGCGGGCGCATGACGCCTCAGCCCTTCACCACACGGCCCGAGCTGCGCGGCACCTTCGGGATGGTGGCCTCCACGCATTGGCTGGCCTCCGCCGCGGGAATGGCGATGCTCGAGCGCGGGGGGAACGCGTTCGACGCCGCGGTTGCGACGGGATTTACCCTGCAGGTGGTCGAGCCCCACCTGAACGGGCCGGGCGGCGATCTTCCCGCGATCGTCTACAGCGCGGATCGAGGCGAGGTTCTGACCGTGTGCGGTCAGGGACCCGCGCCCGCTGCGGCGACGAGCGACCGGTTCCGCCAGCTCGGGCTCGATCTCATCCCGGGCACGGGCCTCCTCCCGGCGGTGGTCCCGGGTGCGTTCGGCGGCTGGCTGCTCCTCTTGCGCGAGCTCGGGACGTTGCGGCTGGCGGACGTGCTCGAGCACGCGATCGGCTTCGCCGCGGGCGGCTACCCGCTCGTGCCCGCGATCAGCGCCTCGATCGCGAGTGTCGAGACGATGTTCACCGCGGAGTGGACGAGCTCGGCCGAGGTCTACCTGCGGAACGGCGTCCCGGCACCCCGGGCGCTCTTCCGCAACCCCGACCTCGCCGCGACGTACCGACGCGTCCTGGAGGAGTCACGTGGCGGCAGCCGCGAGGCGGAGATCGAGCGCGCGCTCGAGACGTGGTACCGCGGCTTCGTCGCCGAGCGGATCGACGCTCACTGCCGTACGGATGTGATGGACAGCTCCGGTCACCGTCACCGCGGTTTTCTGTCGGGGGAGGATCTTGCCGCCTGGCAGCCGAGGCTCGAGGCGCCCGTCGAGCTCTCCTACCACGGGCACACGGTCTTCAAGACCGGGCCCTGGGGCCAGGGACCGGTGTTCCTGCAGCAACTCGCGCTTCTCGACGGGTTCGATCTCGGCCAGATGGGCGCCGGCAGCGCCGACTTCGTCCACGTGGTCGTGGAGTGCGCGAAGCTCGCATTCGCGGACCGCGAGGCGTGGTACGGCGATCCCGAGTTCGCCGACGTTCCGCTCGAGCTTCTGATCTCGCGCGAGTACGCGGCCGAACGGCGCACGCTCGTCGGCTCCGAGGCCTCGCACGAGCTCCGCCCCGGAAGCCCCGGCGGGCGCCGCCCGCGCCTCGCCTCGCCGCTGCAGGGCGCCTCCGCAGCGGGAGTCGGTGAGCCGACGCGCGCAAGCGGCGACACGTGCCACGTCGACGTCGTCGATCGCCGGGGCAACATCGTCTCGGCAACCCCGAGCGGCGGCTGGCTCTGGAGCTCACCTGTCATACCCGGCCTCGGCTTCCCGCTGGGGACGCGGGCGCAGATGTTCTGGCTCGAGAAGGGTCTGCCGAACTCGCTCGAGCCGGTGAAACGCCCGCGCACGACGCTCTCGCCGTCGCTGGCCTTCCGCCGCGGTGACCCGTACCTCGCCTTCGGCACGCCGGGAGGCGACCAGCAGGATCAGTGGACGCTCGTCTTCTTTCTCCACCACCTGCACTTCGGGATGGACCTGCAGGCTGCGATCGACGCGCCGGCGTTTCACACGGATCACTTCCCGAGCTCGTTCTACCCCCGTCACGCCAGACCCGGGCACGTCGAGCTGGAGGGGCGATTCGGCGAAGAGACGATCGGCGAGCTTCGACGCCGGGGCCACGATGTCGCCGTCGCGGGCGACTGGGCGCTCGGGCGGGTCAGCGCCGCGGGTCGAGACGGGGACGGAACCTTGCTGGCCGCCGCGAGCCCGCGGGGCATGCAGGGCTACGCTGCGGGCCGCTAGCGCGGCGGCCCATAGACCCAGGCGCGCTTCATCGGCGTCTCGCTGACGCTTTCGTAGCCTCCGACGATCAGCACGCTGCCGTCCTTGAGCTCGGTCGCGGTCGAGAACGACACAGTCCGACGCCGATCGTCCCGGCGACGCTGACGCGCTGCAGCGTCGGGTCGTAGAGCTCGAGTTGCGGAGCGTCGCCTGCGACGAGCACGCGACCAGAGCGCAGCGCTAGCCGGTTTCGGACCGCTGAAGCCGCGCTCAGTGAACAGCGGCTTCATCGAGGCGAGCGATGATCTGCTCGACCGTCTCGGCAGGAGTCTGCAGCGAGGAATCGAGCCAGAGCCCCATGTGCGGCGTCTGCTCGCGCAAGACGGCATCGAGCCGCTCGATCGACCAAGCCTCGTCATAGCCGCTTTTCGCTCTTCCGGCCTCCCGCGCGGCCAACGTCGCCACATCCGGCGCCAGCACGACGACGTGCAACGGCCGCGTGTGGACGAGCCCGACGTACTCGCCGAGCAGCGGGCCGAGCACGACGTCCTGAACGACGACCGTGAAGCCCTCCCGCGCATAGGTGTCAGCCGCCGCTGCCGAAAGGCGGTACCGCAGTCGCAGCTGCGCCAGCGCGCGCGGCTCAAAATCGGGCGCAGGCTCCGCCCGGCCGTTCATGATCATGCGCCGAAACACATCGCCGCGCAGGTGCACTGAGGGATCGAAGCTCGCGGCCAGCAGCTCACCGAGGGTCGACTTGCCGGAGGCCATCGCACCGGTCACGAGAATCACGGCCGCCATGAATCAATTCTTACCCACGGCCGAGCGCGCTTCACGGGACGCAGCCGAATCACTTGCTACGCTCGGTCGATGCGACGCGCCGACCGGAACCCGCAGCTGTGCCCGGTTCCGACGCGGCGCGCCGGCGCCTGACAGCGCCGGAAGCGCCGCGGGCGCCCTCCGTACACTCTGGCGCGATGGAGTCACGCTACAGCCCCGACGGCATGGAGGAGCGCTGGCAGCGCTCCTGGGAGGAGGAGGGCCTCTACACGGCCAACGCCGACGACCCCCGCGAAGCGTTCACGATTGCACACCCCCCGCCCAATGTGACCGGCGACCTTCACATGGGCCACGCGCTGCAGCTTTCGCTCGCGGACACGATCGTGCGGATGAAGCGGATGCAGGGCTACAACGTCCTCTTTCAGCCAGGGTTCGATCACGCCGGCATCGCGACCCAGAACGCGGTCGAGAGGCACCTGGCGGCGGAGGGCAAGACGCGGCAGGATCTCGGCCGCGAGGCGTTCGAGGCACGTGTCTGGGAGTGGCTGCGCGAGTACGGCGGCAAGATCATGCTCCAGTTCCGCCGCATCGGCGCCTCGCTCGACTACCGCCGCGAGCGCTTCACGATGGACGACGCGTACGTCCGGGCTGTGATGCGCTTCTTCGTGCACCTCTACCGCAAGGGCTGGATCTACCGCGCCAACCGGATCATCAACTGGTGCCCGTTCCACCTGACCGCGCTCTCGGACCTCGAGGTGGCGCACGAGGAGGTCGACGACGCGCTCACGTACGTGCGCTACCCGCTCGCGGACGGCGCCGGGCACGTCACGATCGCGACGGCCCGTCCCGCGACGATCCTCGCCGACGTCGCCGTAGCGGTGCATCCCGCGGACGAGCGCTACCAGGATCTCGTCGGTCGGGAGGTGGTGGTGCCGTGGGTCGAGCGCCGCGTGCCCGTGATCGCCGACGAGCGCGTCGAGATCGGGTTCGGCACGGGCGCGCTCAAGATCACGCCGGGGCACGACCCCACGGACTACGAGATCGGTCGCGACCACGGCCTCCCGGAGTTGACCGTGATCGGGCCGAACGGCCGCATGAACGAGGAGGCCGGCGAGCTCGAGGGTCTGACGCAGGACGAGGCGGACGAGCAGA
This sequence comes from Gaiellales bacterium, assembly GCA_038237235.1. Lineage (GTDB taxonomy): Bacteria > Actinomycetota > Thermoleophilia > Gaiellales > Gaiellaceae > JBBRYW01. The sequence goes on along the minus strand of JBBRYW010000006.1, from coordinate 26,143 downwards.
TCCTCGCCTGGGTGCGCGAGCGCGGGCAACTCGAGAAGCGCGACTCGTACCGGCATACGGTCTCGCTCTGCGACCGCTGCAAGAGCCGGATCGAGCCGCGCATCTCGCTGCAGTGGTGGTGCTCGATGACCGACCTGAAGCGGCCGGCGCTCGACGCGCTCCGCTCCGGCCGAGTCCGCTTCCACCCGGAGTCGCAGCACCGCTTCGCGCTCGCCTCGCTCGAGGACGCGCCGGACTGGAACATCTCGCGGCAGATCTGGTGGGGGCACCAGCTCCCGCTGTGGGAGTGTCCGGACGGCCACGTCACAGTTGAGGAGACCGAGCCGGAAGCGTGCGCCGAGTGCGGCTCGCGCGAGCTCGTGCGCAGCGAGGACGTGCTCGACACGTGGTTCTCGTCGGCGCTGTGGCCGTTCGCGACACTCGGCTGGCCGGACGACACCGATGACCTGCGCACGTTCTACCCCGGCGATCTGAACACGACGGCGCGCGACATCATCCGCCTCTGGGAGAACCGAATGATCTTCTGCGGTCTTGAACTGATGAACGACGCGCCCTTCAGCGACATCGTGATCCACTCGCTCGTGCACGCGCCGACTGGCGGCCGGATGTCGAAGAGCCTCGGCACGGGAATGAACCCGATCGCGCAGATCGAGGCGCACGGCGCGGACGCGACGCGCTATGGGCTGATGAAGATGGCGTCGTCGCAGGACTCGACGTTCTCCGAGGGCGCGATCGAGGAGGGGCGCAAGCTTGCGAACAAGCTGTGGAACGTCTCCCGCCTCATCCTGCAGGCAACCGAAGGCGCACGGCCAGATGAGCGGCCGGCCGCGCTCGAGGAGCGGTGGATTCTCGGCCGCCTGACCGCGACGCAGCGCGACATCGAGCGACTCGTCGGCGAGTTCGACTTCTCACATGCCGTCGCGGAGCTCTACCGTCTGACCTTCGACGATTTCTGCGACTGGTATGCGGAGGCGATCAAGCCGCGCCTCTACGCCGGCGACGAGGATGCGGGGGCCACCGCGCTCGCCGCGCTCGAGCGTCTGCTCAAGCTGCTCCATCCCGTCATGCCGCACGTGACGGAGGAGATCTGGTCGAACTTGCCCGACCGCGAGTCGAGGCTGATCGTCGCCCCGTGGCCGCAGACAGACGATCGTTACTCGGACGACGCGGCCGCGCTCGATCGCGTTCAGGACGCCGCCGAGATGTTCAGGCGGAGTGGGGTCCGAATGGATCTCCACGAAGAGGAGCGACAAATCTTCGAGGCTGTCGTCCGACCTGACAAGACGCGCGTCAACGGCAACGTCGAGCTGGAGCGTGGTCGCCTGAAGAAGGAGATAGAGCGCGCCGAGCGCATGCTTTCGAACGAGAGCTTCACCCACAGGGCGCCGGCCGACGTCGTGGCCGCCGAGCGCGAGAAGCTCGAGCGCTACCGGCGCCAGCTCGATGCGCTCGGAAGCTGACGCTTCCTGGATCGAAGGCCTTAGCCCGTGGCCGGAGGAGTTCGGCCTCGAGCGGATGCGCCGCCTGCTCGCCGCGCTCGGCGACCCCGAGCGCCGTTTCCCGTCGGTCCACGTCGTCGGGACGAACGGGAAATCGACGGTGACCCGGATGACAGCTGCGCTCCTGAAGGAAGAGGGGCTCCGGGTAGGCGCGTACACGTCTCCGCACGTCAGCGGCTGGAGCGAGCGGATCCAGGTTGACGGGGTGGACTGCGACTTCAGTCGAGCGCTTGAACGGGTCAGGCCGGCGGCCGGAGCCGTCGGGGCGACTCAGTTCGAGGCGCTGACCGCGGCCGGGCTCGCCGCCTTCGCGGCGGCAGGGGTCGAGGTGGCCGTCGTCGAGGCAGGGCTCGGCGGTCGCCTCGACGCCACGAACGTCTTGCGCTCGCGGGTGCAAGTGTTGACGAACGTGGCGCTGGATCACACGGATGTCCTCGGCGAGACACGTGAGGCGATCGCCGCCGAGAAGCTCGCAGTCATCCAGCCCGGTTCGACAGTCGTGCTCGGCGAGGCGGAGTGGGAGGCTCTGGCCCGCGCCAACGGTGCCGGGGCCGTGAGGCTCGTCCCGCAGGAAAACCTCGCCCTCGCGCTCGCCGCGACAGAAGCGTTTCTCGGTCGCCCGGTCGGGCCTTCGGCGGTGGAGAGCGCCGCGCCGCCGGGTCGATTCGAACGTCGGGGCGACGCGCCGCTCGAGCTCTGGGCCGGCGCCCACAACCCCGCCGGTCTCGGCTACCTGCTGCCTCGCCTTCCGCCGGCACGGTACGTCGTGGTCGCGTCGATTCTCGCTGACAAGGACGTCGACGCGATGCTCGAGGCGCTGGCCTCGGTCGGCGACCGGCTCCTCGCGACCTCCTCCTCGAACGGTCGCGCGCTCACCGCCGACGAGCTGGCCGCACGTGGCGCGCGCTTCTTCGACTGGGTCGAGGCCGAGACCGAGGCCGACGCGGCTCTCCAGAGGGCGCGAGAGCTCGCCGGCGAACGGGGCGCCGTGCTCGTTACCGGTTCCCTCTACCTGCTGGCGGACCTGTATGCAGCGGAAAAGACGTACCATGCCTCGACTTCGTGAGCGCCTCGTCGTCTTTGCGTTCGCCGCCTCTGTGGTGGCGGTAATCGTGGGCCTGTCCTTCGCCGCCGGCTACCTGCTCGGCAAACTGCTCCTGTAAGTCATGACACTCAGCTCTCTTGTCACCGCCAGCAGCAACAACTTCTTCGGCGGCGTGCACGACTTCTTCAGCTCCACTACGTGGCTGCTGATTCGCGACCTCCTGCTCGCCTTCGTCGTCGTGTTCTGGCTGGCCGTCGCCTTCTGGGTGTTCAAGGACGCGCGCCGGCGGATCGCGGATCACTGGCTCGTCGGTCTGGCGACCATTCTCGGGCTCGTGCCGCCCTTCCTGGGCGCTTTCGTCTACATGCTGTTCCGGCCGCCCGAGTATCTCGACGACGTGCGTGAGCGCGATCTCGAGATCAAGGAGATGGAGGAGCGCCTCGGCCGCCGCGACCTGCACTGCCCGGTCTGCCGGGCCGAGGTCGACCCCGCCTTCCTCGTGTGCCCCGTCTGCACGTCGAAGCTGAAGCAGGCGTGCACGAGCTGTAAGGCTCCGCTCGAGCCCATCTGGCAGGTCTGCCCGTACTGCGAGACACCGATCGACACTCCGGCCGCGCTCGAGCTCGGCGAGGGCTGGGAGGCGACTCCGCCGCGGCGCAGAGAACGGCGGCGCCGCTGAGAGGCGCTCCGCGCCGGAGCGGCGCCTGCGTCGGGCCGACGCCGTATTCCGCATAAGCTGCTCCAATGGCGATCGAACACACGCTCGTGTTGATCAAGCCTGACGCCGTGGAGCGCAAGCTCGCGGGAGAGATTCTCGCGCGCTTCGAGCGTCGCGGCCTCCAGATCCGGGCGGCGAAGTTGCTCACCGTTGATCGAGACCTGGCCCAGCAGCACTACGCGGAGCACGCCGGGAAGCCGTTCTTCGGGGAGCTCGTCGACTTCATCACCTCTGCGCCCACACTTGCGCTCGTGCTCCAGGGTGAGTCGGCGATCTCCGTCGTGCGGACGACGATGGGAGCGACAAACCCCGCGACTTCCGCGCCCGGCACGATCCGCGGTGACCTCGCGCTCTCGATGCCAGACAACCTCGTGCACGGCTCCGACGCGCCCGAGTCGGCGGCGCGCGAGATCGCCCTCTGGTTCCCCGATGCCGATCTCTGAGGACGCGCGCCGAAACAGGAGCCACTGGGACCGGACGAGCGATGAGTACCAGGGAACGCACGGCGCCTTCATCGGGCAGCCCGAGCCGCGCTGGGGTGTCTGGCAGCTGCCGGAGGACGAGCTCGGCATTTTGGGCGAAGTCGCCGGGAAGGACGTGCTCGAGCTCGGCTGCGGCGCGGCCCAGTGGTCGATCCTGCTCGCGCGGCGGGGCGCCCGCCCGGTCGGGCTCGACAACTCCGAGCGGCAGCTCGAGCACGCACGCCGGTTGATGAGCGAGGCGCGGGTCGAGTTTCCGCTCGTGCACAGCAGCGCGGAGGACGCTCCCCTCGCCGACGAGCGTTTCGACGTGGTCTTCTGCGACCACGGCGCGCTCAGCTGGGCCGATCCACTGCGCGTCGTTCCCGAGGCGGCCCGGCTCCTGCGCTCCGGCGGGTTGCTCGGGTTCTGCATGAATAGCCCGATCGCATCGCTCTGCTGGCACCCTGATACGGGGCTGATGGAGCCGGTGCTGCACCGCAACTACTTCGGCCTCCACCGGCTCGACGACGCGGATTCGGTGAACTTCCAGCTTCCCTACGGCGAGTGGATCCGGCTCTTCCGCCGCAATGGGCTCGACGTCGAGGACCTCGTCGAGCCGCGGCCGGAGGAGCTCGCGACGTCGACGTACTGGGACGCGAGCGAGCTGGCCTGGGCGCGACGGTGGCCGTCGGAGGCGATCTGGAAGGCTCGCAAACGGTGAGGTTGCGGGACGATGCGGCTCGGAATCGCGAGCTCTGGACGAGGTCGAACGCTGAGTACACCGACGAGCGGGCCGAGCAGGCGTGGGCTCGAGCGGAGATCGCATGGGGCATTTGGGGCGTGCCGGAGTCCCAGCTGGACGTGCTCGGCGACTTCGCGGGCAAGGACGTGGTCGAGCTCGGCTGCGGCACCGCGTACTTCTCGGCCTGGCTGGCCCGCCGGGGAGCCCGCCCCGTCGGCGTGGACGTCACGCCGGCGCAGCTGGAGAGCGCGCGGCGCTGTCAGCGCAAGCTCGGGGTTGACTTCCCGCTGGTGGAGGCCGACGCAACCGAGACGGGGCTGCCGGAGGCGAGCTTCGACCTCGCCGTCTCGGAGTACGGGGCGTCGATCTGGTGCGACCCGTACCGTTGGATTCCCGAGGCGGCCCGGCTGCTGCGTCCGCGGGGCCGGCTCGTCTTCTTGCGGAACTCGACGCTCGTCGTCTGCTGCTCGCCGGACGACGGCGTCGCGGCGGAGCGGCTCGTCCGCCCGCAGTTTGGCATGCACCGGTTCGAATGGCCCGAGGGCGGTGTCGAGTACCACCTCTCCCATGGCGACTGGATCCGCGTCCTCCGGGCGAACGCGTTCGAGGTCGAGGATCTAGTCGAGCTCCGGGCGCCGGAGGGCGCTGAGGCGCACCCCTACTACGACTTCGTTACCGCGGAGTGGGCGCGGCAGTGGCCTGCCGAGGAGATCTGGGTCGCGCGGAAGCGCCCGTGACGAAGACGCGCGATTCTCGTACGACTCTCGCGTCAGGCGCGCCGCGGCGCGAACGACGGGGACTGTCCCCAGGCAGGTCCCTTCGAGCCGGCTCCAAGTGTGCCGAAAGTGAGTCAATCACCTGCGCTACATGAGCACCCTACGGGTCTGGGATCGCCGGAGTGACGCCCACGGTCGTCGGTCGCTCGCTCCGCATGAGCCTCAGGGGGCTTGCTCTATCAGCACGCTACGCGTCCGGGATCGCCGGAGTGACGCCCACGGTCGTCGGTCGCTCGCTCCGCATGAGCCTCAAGAGGTTGGCCTATGAGCGCTCCGGCCACCGCGCCTCTCGTCCTCGCCTCTACCTCGCCTCAGCGCCGGGCCATCCTCGAGCAGCTCCGCATCCCGTTCGAGGTCGCCGCGCCGCGCTACGACGAGGGTGTGCTCGACGGCGCCAGCGCCGTCGCGGGGGTACGGGAGCACGCGCGGCGCAAAGCGGAGTCCATCGCGAGCGAGGCCGGTGACCGTCCGGTCCTGGGCGTCGACACGGCGGTCCTCCTCGACGGTGCGGTCTTCGGCAAGCCTGCCGACGCGACCGCTGCCGAGGCGATGCTCGAGGTCCTCGCGGGCCGCACGCACGAGGTCGTCTCGGGCCTCTGTCTGCGCACTCCCGCCTGGGAGGAGGTGCAGCACGAGGTCACGCGAGTCTCGTTCCGCCCTCTGACGCCACGCAACCTGGCGGCGTACCTGGCAACAGGCGAATGGGAGGGCCGAGCAGGCGCGTACGCGATCCAGGGTTTCGGCGCGGCGCTCGTGCGGCGAATCGAGGGCGATTACCTGAACGTCGTCGGCCTGCCCGCGGCACTCCTTGTGCAGATCCTCGTCCAGCGCTTCCCGGGCCGGTACGGGCTTGGCTGAACCCTCGCTCGTCTGCTACCAACCCCGCTACCAACGCGGATTCCGCGAGCTCGTCGTGTCCGTGCTCGAGGAATTCGGTTTCGAAGAGGATCCGCTGATCGACGCCGACCTTGAGGCGCCTGAGCAAACCTACGACGCGATCTGGCTCGTGGTCGACGGGGACAGCGTTGAAGGCTCAGCTGCCGTGCGCCTGATCGCCGGCGGCCGGGCGGAGCTGAAGCGCATGTACCTCGCGCCGGGCCGGCGCGGCCAGGGGCTCGGGCGCCGCCTGCTCGCCCAGGCGGTCGCGTGGGCCAGGGAGCAGCGCGTCGAGGCGCTCCTCCTCGACACGGCCGCACAGATGACGGCCGCCCAACGGCTCTACGAGGCCGCCGGCTTCCGGCGCTCCGGGGAGCGCATCGAGACGGGGGAGCGCGAGCGCCGGCACGAGCTTCTCTACGTGCTGGATCTCCGCTAGAAAAGCCCTGCTCAACCGCTCTGGAACGGGCGCCGGGTACACTCGATTGCCGACATGCCGATCATGGATTACCTCAGCGGCTTCGGCGGCCGCGACATGGCGGTCGACCTCGGAACCGCCAATACCCTCGTTTACGTGCGGGGGCGCGGCATCGTCCTTTCCGAGCCATCGGTCGTCGCGATCGATCAGCGCTCGGGAGAGGTTCACGCTGTCGGCGTCGAGGCAAAGCGCATGATCGGACGCACGCCGGGGTCGATTTCTGCGATTCGCCCGTTGAAGGACGGCGTGATCGCGGACTTCGATGTGACCGAGCAGATGCTGCGTCACTTCATCCAGAAGGTGCATCAGCACCGCTTCGCGCATCCGCGTGTCGTCGTTTGCGTGCCGAGCGGCGTGACCGGCGTCGAGAAGCGCGCCGTGGAGGAAGCGACCCTCTCGGCAGGCGCGCGCCAGGCGTATCTGATCGAGGAGCCGATGGCCGCCGCGATCGGGGCCGGGCTGCCCGTCGGAGAGCCGACCGGCAACATGATCGTCGACATCGGCGGCGGCACGAGCGAGGTTGCCGTCATCTCGCTCGGCGGCATCGTGGTCTCCCAGAGCCTGCGCGTGGGCGGCGACGAGATGGACGAGGCCATTATCAATCACATCAAGCGCGACTACAAGCTGCTCGTCGGCCAGCAGACCGCCGAGGAGATCAAGCTCGAGGTCGGATCCGCCTACGAGTTGCGCGAGGAGGTGCAGGCGGAGGTGCGCGGCCGCGACATGCTGACCGGCCTGCCAAAGACAGTGATCCTGAGCTCGGAGGAGGTGCGGCGCGCCCTCGAGGAGCCGGTCGCGCAGATCATCGAGGCAATCAAGTCGACCCTCGACAAGACGCCACCCGAGCTTGCGGCGGACATCATGGATCGGGGCATCGTGCTCGCCGGTGGCGGCGCGATGCTGAACGGGCTCGACGAGCGCCTCCGCCACGAGACGCAGATGCCCGTGCACCTCGCAGAGTCGCCGCTCACGTGTGTCGCAGTGGGGTCGGGCCGCAGCCTCGAGGAGTTCGAGGTGATTCATCGCAGCGCCCGCGCGCGAGCCCGGCGGAACGGCCACCGCCGGTAGGTGATCGATCGGAAAATTCGAGCGTGCGCCGGATGACGCCCCCGGCACGGCGCGAACCTTCCGAGCTCGCTCTTGCCCGTGCCTACAGGCCCCGGCTGCGAGCGATCTCGGCGCCCGGCTTGGCCGCTGCCGCCCCCGAGCGGCAGCCGAATTTCCGATCAACCATCAGCCGCGCCGCGGTGGCTACGCTCCAACGGCCCCCCTCGCTCGATCCTTCTCTACACTAGGCGGTTCTCCGTGCCGCGCAACCGCACAGCTCGCCTGGCGGTCCTTGGCTCGTCGCTTCAGCGGTCCGCCTCGACGCCGTACTCCTCCCGAACCGGCCCCGCCCTCCGGCGGCGCATCGTGGTGGGGGTGCTGGTCGTGCTCTCGCTCGCCCTGATCACGGCGTACTTCCGTGAGCCGGACGACGGTGGATTGCACGATGCACAGGGTGTTGCGGCGAGCGTGCTCCGGCCCTTCCAGGTCGGCGCCGACCGCCTGGCTCGGCCGTTCCGCGATGCATACGGTTACTTCTCGAGCCTCTTTGACGCAAAGTCCGATGCCGAAAAGCTGCGCCGCGAGAACCGAGTGCTGAGGCAGGAAGCGAGCCAGGCGCAGACGATTGTTCGTGACAATCGCGAGCTGCGGAGGGCGTTGCACTTCGTCGGCTCGGCCGAGTACGTTCAGGGCTACGGGCAAGTCCCGACGCGCGTGATCGGTCAGCCGGACGACTACGACCAGCAACTCGTGATCGATGCGGGCGTCAACGCGGGCGTGCGTCAGGGGGACGCCGTCGTGACTCCCTATGGCCTCGTCGGGATCGTCTCGCTCGCGCACAGCCGTGAGGCGAGGGTGCAGCTTCTGACGGACGAGTCCGGCGCGGTCTCGGCCGCCGACCAGCGCACGGGCGCGCGCGGGATCGTGCAACACAGTGGCGGCGCAAGCGGCTCCTTCGTGCTGAACCAGGTGCAGAAGTCAGACCGGGTTCGAGGTGGTGACCGGGTCGTGACCGCCGGCTGGCGGCTCGGGCCGCTCACCCCGCTCTATCCGAAAGGGATCCCAATTGGCGTCGTCTCGAGCGTCAACGAGATCGACACCGATATCTTCAAGCGGGTTCAGGTCGATCCCTATGTGAACTTCTCGAAGCTCGACACCGTCATCGTGCTGATCAAGAGGCAGCGGGCGGGGCATTGATCGGACAGATCGCGAAGGGTGCGGCGCTCGTCTTCGTCGCCGCGATCGTCCAGGTCAGCATTCTGAACCGAGTGTCGATCGTGGGCGGCACGCCGAATCTCCTGCTCGTGACGCTCGTGGCGGTTGCGCTCGTATGCGGCTCCGTCTACGGCGCCGGTGTCGGCTTCTTCGCCGGGCTCGTCGTCGACACGGCGACACTCGCGACGCTCGGTGTGACCTCGTTGCTTCTCACCCTCGTCGGCTACTGGACCGGCCGCTACGGTGAGACGACTGGGCGTGACAAGCAGCACGCCTCGCTCGTCGCGATGGTCGCCGCGACACTCCTGTACGGCCTGGCCGCGCTCGGCCTCCGCTTCGTGCTCGGTGAGCAGGCTGACGGCGCTTCGCTCGCGCGATCGCTCCCCTCCGGCCTCGTTTGCAATCTGCTCCTTGCACCGGTTGTCGTCCTCGGATGCCGTCGTGCGCTCGTGCGGCGCGAGGCTCTCGAAGGCACCCGGGAGGTGAGCCTCCTTGGCTAGCACGCGCGTCCACAGGCCCTCGCGGCGTTTCCTGCCTCCCGATCCGCGGGTCCAGGAGCCGTACAGGGTGACGCCGCAGCTTGCTCTGCGGATCGGGCTGTTCGGCATGCTGACGTTAGCCGTCTTCGGCGTGTTGTTCCTGCGCTTGTGGGCCCTCCAGGTCCTCTCCGGGACGGATTACCTGCGGGCGGCCCGCAACAATCAGCTTCGCACCGTGCGCGTCGATGCCTCGCGCGGGCCGATCGTCGACCGCCGCGGCAGGTTGCTCGTCTCGAACGCGCCCGGGACGGCGGTTCAAGTCTGGCCTGCCGACTTGCCGAAGAACGGGCGCTACGCGGAGCTGCGGCGCCTTGCCAGGATCCTGCACGTCTCGCTGCCCGGGGTCCTGGCGGACATTCGCCGGCGCGCGGGCGATCCGCTCACGCCAGTCACCGTCACATCCCGCGTGAACCGGAACCAGATCGCGTACCTGACCGAGCACGCGAGCGAGTTTCGGGGAGTCGACCTCGCGAATGCCTACCTCCGTGTTTACCCACACCGGGCGCTCGCGGCTCACATCCTCGGCTCGGTCGGCGAGGTTTCGCGCGAGCAGCTGAAGCAGCTGGCGCGAGACGGGTACCGGGGGGGTGACAAGATCGGCCAGGCGGGCATCGAGCGTTCGTTCGATACGTACCTACGCGGGCGTCCCGGGCTGGCGCAGATGCGGGTCGACTCGCTTGGACGGCCTCGCAGCCAGCTGACGCTGCGCCAGCAGCCGCGTTCGGGCGAGGAGCTCCGGACGACCCTCGACCTCAAGCTGCAGCAAGCCGCCGAGCGAGCCCTCCGCGAGTGGACGAGCCGCGCCCGCGGGCAGCAGGGCTGCTTCGGCTGCTGGGCCTCGCGTGGTGGGGCCATCGTCGCGCTCGACCCGCGAAACGGGGCCGTCCGCGCGCTCGCCTCCTACCCATCCTTCAACCCGAGCGTCTATGCGGGCCGCGTCGACCCGCGCAAGCTGGCCGCCGCGGGATTGACGGCCAAGACCTCGGAGCAGAAGAACTCGCCGGCTCTCGACCGCGCCACGACCGGCCTGTATCCGGCGGGCTCGACGTTCAAGCCCGTGACGGCCCTCGCCGCGTTGCAGGAGCGGCTGATCACCCCGGAGACGCCGCTCCTCTGCTCGCCGGACTACGTCGTCCGAAAGGCCGACGGAACCGTCAGCCAGGTGTTCAAGAACTGGACTCCCTACGCCTTCAGCGAGCTCACGCTGCCCGCGGCGCTCGAGCAATCCTGCGATACCTACTTCTACCGCGTCGGCAGGCGCTTCTACGACCTCCCGCCCGAGCGCGGCCAGCCGCTCCAGTTCTGGGCCCGGCGGTTCGGTTTCGGCCAGTCGACGGGGCTTGACGTCGGGGGCGACGCGAGTGGGCTCCTGCCGACGATCAAGTGGCGCAGGGAGACCTTCAAGAACACGATCGAAAGGCTGTGGAAGCCCGGCGACTCGATCCAGCTCGCGATCGGCCAGAAGGATCTGCAGGTGACCCCGCTGCAGATGGCGCGCTTCTACGCGATGGTGGCGAACGGCGGCAAGCTCGTGACCCCTTACGTCGTCAGCGCCGTCGAGCAGCCGGGCGCGGGCCGATCCGCCTCGGTTGTCCTGCGCCGCTTCAGTGTCCCGCCGCCGCGGTCCGTTGGTCTCGATCCCTTCGGGCTCGAGGCGGTGAAGCAGGGCCTCGATCTCGCAACGCACGGTGCCGACGGAACGTCGACCGCGGTCTTCGGGGGCTACCCGATCCGGATCGCGGGGAAGACCGGAACGGCTGAGAAAGCCGTCGTCCTGCCCGGCTGGAAGACGGCTGCGCTCGTCGATCAGTCCTGGTGGTGCGGCTACGGCCCCGAGGACAAGCCGACCCTCGTCGTCTGCGCGCTGATCGAGAACGGCGGTCACGGCGGCTCGATCGCGGCGCCCGCGGCCTTACAGGTCTTCGCTCAGTTCTTCGGGATCCGGGCCACCTACCAGTTGCCTTCCAGGTCGGACTGATGGTCGACTACGCCGCAACGAGCGTTCGAGCCCGGAGCGAGGGGGGGCTTCACGTCGCCTCGCTGCTCCGCCGCCTCGACTGGGTCCTGCTCGTGGCGGTCGGCGCGCTCGTCGGGACCGGGCTCTGGGCGATCGCCGGGATCACCCGCTCCGACGTCGTCGGAGATCCGAACTACTTCGCCGTGCGCCAGGGAATCTTCGCCGCCGCCGGAACTGTCGGCCTGATCCTCGCCCTCCTCGTCGATCCCGATCTGTACCGGCGTCATCGCCGCATCCTCTACGGGCTGATGACCGGTCTCGTCGTGCTTGTCGTTCTGGTCGCTCCGCTCACGCGGGGATCCCGCCGCTGGATCGACGTCGGCTTCTTCCGCTTTCAGCCGTCGGAGTTCGGAAAGCTGCTTTTCGTCCTGTCGCTCGGCGCTTTCCTCGCCGACCGTGGCAAGCGTCTGGGCGAGACTCGCACGATCGCCGCCGTGCTCGGTCTCGCGCTCGTCCCGGTTCTGCTCGTCTTCGTCCAGCCCGACGTCGGAACGGCGCTCGTCTACGGGGCGGCTCTCTTCGCGCTCCTGTTCGCGGCGGGTGCGCGGTGGGTGCACCTCGTCGCGCTCGGGGGGCTCGTCGGCATCGCGGCCGTCGCCGCCTTATGGCTGCTCCCTGCTGCCGGGGTGCACGTGCTGAAGCCGTATCAAGCGCAGCGGCTCACCGGATTCACGAATCCGAACAGCGACCCGGGGGGTGCGACCTACAACGTCAAGCAGTCGATCACAGCAGTCGGCGCCGGAGGGCTCAGAGGTCGCGGGATCACGGGTGCGACGCAGACGAACCTCGACTACCTGCCCGAGCACGCGACCGATTTCGTCTTCGCCTCGTTTGCGGAGCAACGCGGGTTCGTCGGCGCGGCGATCCTGCTCGCTCTCTACCTGCTCGTCGTGTGGCGCGGTCTTCGCATCATGGCGCGCGCGCGCGACCCGTTCTCAGCCGTCGTGGCGGGCGGGATCATCGGCGCTCTGCTCTTCCAGATCTTCGTGAATGTCGGCATGACGATGGGCATCGCGCCCGTGACGGGCATCCCGCTGCCGTTCGTGAGCGTCGGCGGCTCGTCGCTGATCACGAACCTGCTCGCCGTCGGGGTGCTCGAGGCTGTGTCCGCTCGCGGACGACCCGCGCCGTAGTCCGCCGTTCCGAGGGCTCCCCACCAGCGCAAGGTCTACGCGGCGGACGCCGGACGCACCTTCGTACGTCGTGCGCGGATCCCCCGCAGGCGCTGACGGAGCCGTGCCCAGGCCCAGGGCTCGAGCTCTCGGTAGCGGAGTGGCGTCTGGCCCCTGGTCGCCTCGAGGTACTCGAACCAGGCGTCTGCCTCCTCGATCAGGAGCAGCTCGTAGGGGTCTCGCTGTTTCGCCACCTGCTGGCCGCGATGGTAGGACCGCCTCCGGACGGCGCTCCGATCCCGCCTCGGGCGGGGGCCGCCTCGAGACCGAAAGGGTCACGGCCGGTTCCCCTGCTACCGTGTCCTCTAGTGATGACGCACGTGACTTTTATCCGCAGCGCGCGGTGCGCCCCCTCGGTGGGAGCTTCGCCCGCGCGCGCACTGACCAAGGAGATTGCTTTTGTTGCCCTGGTTCCGACGCAAACTACGGGAGAAGACGGAGGAGGCGCCCACAGGGGCTGCCGCTCCGCAAGAACCACAGGCTGACCCGCCCGCGGACGCGGGCACGACGGAAGAGACGAAGAGGAAACGGCGGCGCGGAACACGCGGAGGGCGAGGCCGTAAACGAACCGCCCCGTCACAGCAGCCCGCCACCGCCACCGACACGGCCACCGCCGGCGAGTCGGACGAGCAGCCGGCGAAACCGAAGCCGGCACGAGCTCGAGAGGAAAAGCCCGAGCGGCGGTCGCAGCAGTCGGAGAGGCGGGCCGAGTCGAGGCGCGAACGGCCGCAACGCCGCCGCACCCAGCAGCAGAAACGGGCTCCGCTGCCGGCGGCGAAGCGGGAGCTGCTCGTGTCCGTCGACGTCGGCGAGCAGCGCGTCGCCGTCCTCGAGGACGGCCGCGTCGCCGAGGTCTACCTCGAGCGGCCCGAGCGCCGCTCGATCGCGGGCAACATCTACAAGGGCACGGTCGACAATGTCCTACCGGGCATGGAGGCGGCCTTCGTGGAGATCGGGCTCGGGAAGAACGGCTTTCTGTACGTCGACGAGATCGTCGGGCCCGAGCTCGAAGGCCGGCGGCGCGGTCGCAAGATTCAGGACCTGCTGAGTCGCGGCCAGGACATCCTCGTCCAGGCGGTCAAGGATCCAATGAAGAGCAAGGGTGCGAGGTTGACCACCGAGATCTCGTTGCCCGGGCGCTTCGTCGTGTACGTCCCCCACGGGGAGGGGCTCGGCGTCTCCCGGAGACTCGAGGACGACGAGCGGACGCGCCTGCGCGACATCCTGAAGGCTCTCGAGCTTCCCTCGGGTGGTCTCATCGTTCGTACCGCGGCCGAGGGCGTCTCGGCGGAGGACATCGAGCGCGACGTCGTGTTTCTGCAGCGCCTCTGGAAGTCGATCGAGGTGCGCGCCGTGGAGGTGAAGCCCCCGGCGCTCGTGTACCAGGAATCCGAGTTGCCCCTCCGCGTCGTGCGCGACCTCTTCGCGGGCGACTTCGAGCGCGCGCTGATCGACGACGACCTCACGCAGCGGCGCGTCGTCGGCTACCTGAAGAAGACGTCACCGCATATGGTCGACCGCGTCGCCCGTTACCGCGAGAAGCAGCCGCTCTTCGCCGCCTACGGGGTCGAGGACGAGATCCGCTCCACACTTTCTCGGCGTGTTGACCTTCCATCGGGCGGCTATCTCGTCTTCGACTACGCCGAGGCTTTCACGGTCGTCGACGTGAACACGGGGCGATTCACCGGCTCGAGATCGAAGTCCGGGTCGGGCCTCGAGGACACGATCACAAAGAACAACCTGGAGGCCGTGAAGGAGGTCGTCCGCCAGCTGAGGCTGCGCGATATCGGCGGGATCATCGTCATCGACTTCATCGACATGGCCAACCCGAAGAACAGGGCACAGGTCGAGGATGCGCTGAAGACGGAGCTCGAGCGCGACAGGACCAAGACGTACGTGGTCGAGATCTCTCCGCTCGGGCTCGTGGAGATGACGCGGCAGAACGTGACAGACGGCCCGCGTGAGATCCTCACGAAGCGCTGCCCGACCTGCGGCGGCGACGGAATTCTCCTTTCCGAGGCGTCGGCTGCCCTGGACGCCGAGCGCAAGCTTCGCGCGCTCGCGACGCGGTCACGGGTGCAGGCGTTCCGCGTGGAGCTGAATGCCCACGTCCGCGAGGTGCTCGTCGGGCCCGGCGCCAGCCGACTGACCGAGCTCGAGAGCCGCGCGCGGCGACGCTTCTTCCTCGAAGGCGTGGACGATGCGTCACTCGACCACTTCGTGGTCGTGACGCAGGGAAAGCTCGAAGATCTGGCACCCAAGGCACCGGTGAGGGAGGGTGACGCCGTCGAGTTGAAGCTCGTCGAGATCGGGCGACACGACTCGACGGCCGGTGTTGGACGCGTGGACGGCTACCCCGTGCTCGTCGGAGGCGCAGCGAAGCTCGTGGGTAAGAAGGTAAAGACACGACTGGAGCGTGTCTTGGACGGTGCGGCCTTCGGCGCGCTACTCGAGCCGGCACCGGCACCGCTCCCGGCTGCACCTGTGACTGCCGAGAGCGAGGCGGAGAAGCCGACGCGACGCGCCCGCGCGCGCAAGATCGAGGAGCCGCAGGACGAGGTCCTGGAGGCGACCGTCGAGCCCGCTGACGAGGTGGGGACGGCCGAGGTCGGCGAGCGAGACGAAGAGGGCGAGGAGAAACCGAAGCGGAAGACCCGGCGCGGCTCGCGCGGTGGCCGTGGTCGCAAACGGAAGACGACGACGGTCGCCGGTGCCTCGAGCAATGGTGAAGGCACCGACGTGGTCGTCGATACGGCTGAGGAGCCTGAGTCGCTCCCCGCGGAGATCGAGGAGGAGTCGCTCGCGCCGCCGGCAGCGCCGAGGATCCACGTACCTGATCTGGAGCTCGGGCGGAACGGGGACGAGCCAGACGAGCAAGCTCCCGCGACAGACGTCGCTGAGAGCGTCGCTGGCGATTCGAAGCCGAAGCGCAAGACGCGACGAGGCTCTCGCGGTGGCCGGAACCGTCGCAGGAAGCCGGTCGCATCCCTCGAAGAGGCCGCCGAGGCGGCGGCGCCTGAGACAAGCGCGGGCGAGACGACGTAGGGGGCCGGCGATCGGGCGCGGGCTCGGAGCGCGTCGTCGTCGGCTACACTCTCGCCGAGCGGGCGGAAGCCCGCGTTTCCACGTCTATGAGGCCATGGCGTACGCGATCATCTCAATCGGAGGCAAGCAGCACCGGGTTCGCGAGGGCGAGCGACTGCTCGTCGAGCGCCTGGGCGAGGACGAGGGGGCGACACTGCACCCCGACGTGCTCCTTCTCGGCGGAGACGGCTCGACGGAGCTTGGGCCGAAGGGCGCGGAGGTAACCGTTCGCGTGGTGAGCCACGTGCTCGGGAAGAAGGTTCGGATCGGGAAGTACCGCCCGAAGAAGGGTTACAAGAAGCATGCTGGTCACCGGAGTAAGTTGACCGAGATCCAGATCGAGACGATCGGGAAGAAGGCGTCGCGCTCGCGCAAGGCAGACGCCAAGGAAGAGAGCGAGTAATGGCACACAAGAAAGGGCTCGGTTCGTCACGAAACGGCCGCGACTCGAACCCCAAGATGCTCGGCGTCAAGATCTTCGACGGGCAGGAGGTCAGGGCCGGAATGATCCTCGTCCGCCAGCGGGGCACGCGCTTTCGACCCGGCCCCGGCGCGGGCATCGGCCGCGACGACACCATCTTCGCGATGCGGGACGGACGGGCCGCCTTCCGGACAAGCGGCGAGCGCCGCTTCGTGTCGATCAACGACTGACCGAAAGCACTGCCACGTCGTTGAGCCCGGGTCAGCCCACGATGGCGGGTGAGCCAATGGTTCCCCCGCGAGCCCCCTCCTTCACGCCTCTCGCTGGTCTAGCAGCTGCGTGGGCTGCGCTCGGGCAGAGCCCGGCTCCGCCCACGGGACGCCTTGGCGGTGCTCGAGCGCTGCCCGGAGGCGGGCTTGTTTCACGATAGGGCCCGCATTTACGTCGAGGCTGGCAAGGGCGGCGACGGGGGTCTCAGCTTTCGGCGCGAGAAGCACGTGCCGCGAGGCGGGCCGGACGGCGGGGACGGCGGGCCGGGAGGGAGCGTCGTGCTCGTCGCGGACAGCGATCTTCGTGATCTCTCTCGGTTCCGCCCCGGTCAACGTCTACGGGCGGGGCGAGGAGAGCCTGGACGCGGAGCCAACAAGCATGGCGCAACCGGCAGCGACCTCGAGCTTCGAGTCCCGGTTGGAACGCAGGTGCTCGATGAGGACGGCGAGCTGATCGCCGATCTCGTGACGCCCGGAGCCCGCGCCGAGGTCGCGCGCGGCGGGAACTCGGGCCGGGGAAACAAGGTCTTCGCGACGCCGGCCAGGCAGGCGCCACGCTTTGCGGAGATCGGCCTTCCCGGTGAGGAGGGGTGGTTGACGCTGCAGCTGAAGCTGCTCGCCGACGCGGCGCTCGTCGGTCTGCCGAACGCGGGCAAGTCCTCGCTTCTCTCCCGACTGTCGAACGCGCGGCCCAAAGTGGCGAGCTACCCGTTCACGACGCTCGCACCCGTTCTCGGCACGGTCGACTCGCCGGACGGACGGCAACTCACGGTCGCCGACGTTCCCGGGCTGATCGAGGGGGCGAGCGAAGGTGTCGGCCTCGGCCACGAGTTTCTTGCTCATCTCGAGCGCGCGCGGATGCTGCTGCACGTGATCGACGTGTCGGCCGATGACGTCGGCTTGCGGTACGAGCAGATCGAGCGCGAGCTGCAGCTTTACGGCGCGGGTCTCGACCGGCTCCCGGAGATCGTCGTCCTGAACAAGATCGACCTCCTAACGGATTCCCCCGCCTTCGCACCGGCCGGCCCGCGCGTCCTGCGGACGTTTGGCACATCGTGTGCGACCGGAGCCGGGATGGGAGAGCTGCAGCGCGCTCTCTTCGAGCTCTGTGCTTCGCCTCCGGAGCCAGTCGCGGAAGAGGACGGCCTGGCGGATTTCCTGGTCTACAGACCGCGATCGGAGCGACGACGTCGCTTCCGCATCCTTCGTACGGATCGGGGGCTACGCGTGGTGGGCGACGCGCCGAGCGGAGACGAGCTCGAAGCCGTCCTGCGCGCGGCGGGCGCCAGGCGTGGCGATGAGATTGAGCTCGGAAGCGAGATTCTCGAGTGGGACTGACAGCCCTTCTGGGCGGGACGTTCAACCCACCTCATGACGGCCACCTCGCGCTCATTCGGGGCGCCCTCGAGCACTTCGAGCCGGAACGCTTACTCGTGACCGTCACCGGGCAGACGCCCCACAAGGAGGTGGCCGTCGATGCGGAAGTCCGCCTCCAGCTCGCCGAGGCTGCGTTCGCGGGGCTGCCACGCACGGAGGTATCGCGGATCGACATCGACCGGCCCCAGCCTGCGTACTCGCTCGACACGGTCCGCTGGGCTTGTGAACGCTGGGGAGCGATCGTCTTCCTCGTGGGAGCCGATCGCTTCGCCGATTTCATGACCTGGCGGCAGCCCAACGACGTCCTCCGCGTTGCCCGGCTCGGCGTCGCGACCCGCCCCGGGGTGGGGGCGAGCGACCTCACCTCTGTCCTGGAAGCCGTCGAGCATCCCGAGCAGGTGGAGTTCTTCGAGATCGAGCCGGTGGCGGTCTCCTCCAGCGAGGTGCGCTCCCGTGTCGCGAGCGGACGGCCGATCGACGACCTCGTTCCCCCCGCGGTCGCGGTTCTGATCGACGAGCTGGGGCTCTACCGTGAGGCGTAGGCCGCTATGCGGCGCGCGTCGTTACACTCTCGGAGCGATCAACCAAGGATCCCCGACACTCTGAACCCGCTCGACCAAGCCCGCCGAATTGCCGGCCTCGCTCACGAGAAGCTGGCCCGGGACGTCGTGATTCTCGACATGCGGCCGGTATGCGCCTATACCGACTTTTTCGTCGTCTGCACGGGTCAGAACAGCAGGCAGACTCGGGCAATCCACGACGAGGTGCATTTTCGACTCAAGGCCGACGACCGGCTGATCCCTCGATGGGTGGACGGGCAGAAGGAAGGAACCTGGATCGTCGCGGACTACCTCGACGTGGTGCTCCACGTCTTCACACCCGAGGCGCGCGCCCTCTACCGGCTGGAGGATCTCTGGGCGGACGTGCCATCCGAGGCCGTGGAGGCTGCGGCCGGTTAGCACGCGCTTGGGCTTGCCGGCTTATGTTGGGCGCTACACTTGTGCGGATCAAGGGGCCATAGCTCAGCTGGGAGAGCGTCTGGCTGGCAGCCAGAAGGTCGCCGGTTCGAGCCCGGCTGGCTCCACTCACCGACTTCAGGCGGACCCTGATCCATTTGACGACCGGGGAGCGCCGAGGTAGTTGCTCGGATCTGGCAGCCCGAGGCGACCCTTGAAGAAGCCAGTCTCGACTCCGGTGGAGGTCTTAAGAGATAGAGAGAAGGGAGCCGCGACGGAAATTGTCCCCCGAAGGCTGCGGCCCCCTCGACGGTTGTCCGCGGCTCCCTTCTGCCTTTGCAGGCTAGCGCTAATTTTGGCCGGCGGGACGGCTGTAGAACGGAAGTTGTCCCCCCTTCAGCGTAGTGCCGCAGGGCTCTAGGATCGACAGATGAGCTCCGCAGTGCGGATCGGTACCTGCTCCTGGGCCGACGAGTCCCTCGTCAAGCACTGGTACCCGTCCGGGGTCCGTTCGGCCGAGGCGCGGCTGCGCCACTACGGGGAGCAGTTCGACACCGTCGAGGTTGATTCGACCTATTACCGGCTGCCGGCAGAGGAGATGGTGGAGCGCTGGGCGGAGCGAACGCCGCCCGGCTTCGTCATGCACGTCAAGGCGTTCGGGATGATGACCCGCCACCCCGTGAAACTCGAGACCCTCCCGCCAAATCTGCGCGAGGGCATAGCCGTCGACGAGCGAGGGCGCGTCGACCGGCCCCCGCGTGAGGTCCGTGCCGCCGTCTGCGCCGAGTTTCGCGCCGCGCTCGAGCCGCTTCGTCGCGCGGGCAAGCTAGGAGGCATTCTGCTCCAGTTCCCCGCGTACATCGTGTGCAAGCGCGCCTCCTTCGACTATCTCGAGTGGCTTCGGGAGCAGCTCGAGGGCGAGGAGTTGCTCGTCGAGTTCCGTCACCGTAGCTGGCTCGACAATGAAAACCGTGCGCACGTCCTCTCGTTTCTCGAGGAGCGAGGGATGGGGTACGTGATCGTGGACGCACCGAAGACGGAGGCGAAGAACCTCGTGCCGACCGTCGTCGCTCTGACGACGCCGACAGCCTACGTTCGCTTCCACGGCCGTAACGCCAAGACATGGAACGTCAGGGGAAGAAGCGCGGCGGAGCGTTTCAACTACCTCTACGCAGCCGAGGAGCTTCAGGAGTGGGTCGAGCCGCTCGCCGGCCTGAGCCAGGCGGCCGAGCAGGTCTACGTGATGTTCAACAACAACGGGCGAAGCCCGGGTGATCCAGGGCGGGGCGATCCCGAGTGGCTCGCCCAAGCGCCGACGAACGCGTTCATGTTGAGGCAGACGCTCGCCGACGCGGGCGTTCCTGTGGCCCAGCCGTAGGCGCCCAGCCCGGTTCGACTCGCCGTCTTCAGAGAGCACGTCTGGTGAAGAGGTGTCTTCAAGAGACACCTTGTTTTCTCAACAGACAACGTCTACGGTCTCCGCCATGTTGTCGACCGGAAGGAGAAACGCATCATGTTCGACGAGCTGACGCAAGACCTGCTCGACCTCACGTCGAGCGAGAAGGGGTACCGCGGAGCGATGTACGCTCAGCTCCAGGAAGGCGGCGGAGGTGGCTCGTTCACCCTCTGCTGCACGGTCGTACTGTGCTGCGGGCACCTCTGCTGGTAGGGCTCGCGAGACGGCACGAACGCGTATGAGTCCCCGCCTTCCGATCCAGCCTCACCTGAAGCCGTGGTACCGGGTCGTCGAGACCTCCGGGCGTCTCGTGGTTGAGTACGCGCAGCGAGTCGTGGTCTTCGAGGGGGCAGCGGCGACCCGTCTGCTGCCGGCTCTGTTGCCGCTCCTCGATGGCACAAGAACGGTGGAGGACGCGGTCGAGTACCTGGGCGAGCGCGTGGAGCCGGCGGTTCGTAAGGCGCTGGAAGCGCTCGCCGAGCATGGCCTGCTCGGCGAGGGCCCCCAGCCGGGTGACGA
The DNA here is from genome assembly GCA_038237235.1 of Gaiellales bacterium. Classification (GTDB taxonomy): domain Bacteria; phylum Actinomycetota; class Thermoleophilia; order Gaiellales; family Gaiellaceae; genus JBBRYW01. Next base: position 5,476 of record JBBRYW010000006.1, on the reverse strand, counting down.
TGCGCCTGCCTCTTTCCGGGAGACAGCGACGTTAATCGCGGCGACGTCGGGCCGTGCCGCAACGGCGGCGGACGTACTGCTCGCACTCGAGCGAGCGCGAGTGGGAATCGGGGGTGCCGGGCGCATCGGAGGCGAGGTCGCGCGCCTCCTCCACCTCTCCGGCGTCGCCGCTGTTCGCGAGGTGGCTCTCGACAGCGGCGACGCCGATCCGGCGCCACTCGCACTCGCCGTGGTCGCGCCGGGCTCACAGCAGCTGCACCTCGTTTCGCGCTGGAACGACCGGGCGCTCGCGACCGAGCAGCCCTGGCTTCTCGTTCTTCCCTACGACGGGCGTTTCGCCGCCGTCGGCCCGCTCTTTCTCCCGGGTGAGACATGTTGCTACGAGTGCTTCTGCATGCGACGAGCCGCCGGCCTGGAGTACCCCGAGGAGTTTCGCGCCGTGGAGGGCTCTCCGCCTCCTCGCCGAACCAGCCCGGCGCTCGACGCCGCCGTGGCCGGCCTCGCTGCGACGGTCGCGCTGCAGTTCGTCACCGGAGGCCTCAACGCGCTGGCGGGCAGCTTCTATGCGCTGGAGCTCGGCGCGACGCTTGGCCTGACGTCCCACCGCGTCTATCGAGTACCGCGTTGCGGTGTTTGCTCGGGCCTCGCGGAACTTGCCGAGCCGCTGCCGTGGTTCAAGGAGGTCTCGCGTGCAGCGGCTTGATCTCCACGAACGTCCGTCGACGCCACTCGCGGTGTCGCTGCCGCGGCTCGAGTCGCTCCTGTCACCGTACGTCGGCATAGCTCAGGCGACGGTTGAAGTCCTGCGGGCCCCCGACGAGGCTAGGCTCGTGACAGTCGCTTGCGCGCTCGCGGATGGCCGCCAGATCATCGGGGCCGATACTGTCGAGCACACCGGCGGCTCGCACGTGACACGCGCGGCCGCGCTCGCGGCTGCGCTGGGGGAGGCGGCCGAGCGGTATTCCGCAGCGTACTTTCCCGAGGAACGGAGTATCCAGGCGACGGCGCGCGAGCTCGGCGAAGCTGCCGTCGACCCCGAGCGCTTCGCGCTCTTCCACGATCGCCAGTACGCGGATCCCGGATTTCCGTTTGTGCGGTTCGATCGAGACACTCGGCTGCGGTGGGTCGAAGGGTGGTCGCTCCCGGATGGTGAGCCGATCCTGCTGCCGGCTCAGCTCGTGTATCTCCAGCGACCGGCGTCCGACGAGCCGGCGATCGCGTACGCGACGAGCAACGGTGTCGCGTGCGGCCCGACACGCGAGGAAGCGATCCTTGGAGCCCTCTGCGAGGCCGCCGAGCGGGATGCCTTCATGCTCGTCTGGCGAAATCGCCTATCGCTGCGGCGGTTGAGCTGGGCGGAAAGCCGCACGCTCCGCGACCTCGACCGGCGTTTCTTCGCTCCCACGGGGCTCCGCTACACGGCCGTCGACCTGAGCGGCTTTCTCGGGATTCCGACCGTGCTCGGGGTCGTCCGCACTCGTGCGGATCACTCCGGGCCATTCGGAGTCGGCGCGGGCTGCTCCCCGACTGTCGAAGAGGCATGGCGCAAGGCCCTAAGTGAAGCGTTCTCCGTCTACCGCTGGATGGGCGAGCGCTCTTCGAGTGCGACGCTGCCGAGCGACGCCGAAGCGGTACGAACCTTCGACGACCACTTGCTCTTCTACGCCGAGCCGGCGCGGGCCGAGCGCACGTCATTTCTGGACGCATCCCCGGAATGCGTGGATGTCGCGGCGGTTCGGCCGCTCGATGGGGGCGACGTGGGGGCACAGATCCGAGAGGCGGTGGCGCGTCTGCGGGAGCGAGCGATCTCGGCGTACGCCGTCGATGTCACCGCTCCTGACATTCGGGAAGCGGGTCTATGTGTCATGCGGTTCGTCGGGCCTGAGTTGTGCTCGCTCGACGTCGCCCATTCCGCACGCTTTCTGGGTGGCGTGCGACTGCTGCGCGCCGCTTACGAGGCGGGGCTCTTACCCGCGCCTCTCACGATCGCCGACCTCAATCCCGACCCGCATCCGTTTCCGTGAGCCAGACCGTCAATTGGGCACCTCTTGTCTATGGCGAGCGTGCGCCGGAGCTGGATGACCCGGCCGAGGTCTTCCACGAGGCCTCGAAGCTGAGTCCGGCGGTTGTCGACCACCGCGTGCGTGGCGGCAGCCTTCTGCAACGCGACGAGCACCTGCGGGCGAGTGTCGTCCGCGCAGTAAAGCGGCACCCGCAGGCTCGCCGTGTCCCTTTGCCGCAGCCACGTCTCGGCGGCTTGAGTCTCTCGGCGGCGCTGCGTCAGCGCGAATCGCAGCGAGAGTTTGGCTCGCGCCCGCTCAAGAAGGTGGAGGTCGCCACGCTGCTCCATGCCGCCTACGGCGTGACGCATCGCCTCGTGACGGCCGATCACCCGCTTCGGGCCGCGCCCTCAGGAGGCGCGCTCTATCCGCTCGAGATCTATCCGATCATCAGTCGCGTCGAGGCGCTCCCTCCGGGGCTCTACCATTACGACCCGCTCCGGGGCGCGCTGGAGGCGCTGCGTGAGGCAGATCCCCGGCCCGAGCTCGAAGGGCTGACGGTCTATCCGCACCTGCTCGTGCCCGCGTCGATCGTGTTCGTCATGACCGCGATGTTCTGGCGGTCCCGGTTCAAGTACGGCCTACGCGGTTACCGCTTCGCGTTGCTGGAAGCCGGACACGTCGGTCAGAACCTCCTGCTCGCTGCGGCTGCCCTCGGTCTCGCCGCGGTGCCGATCGGCGGCTTCTACGACAGGCGTGTAGACGGATTTCTCGGTGTCGACGGGGTCAACGAGTCTGCGGTCTACGCCGTCTCGGTGGGACCGCGGGTCGCCCGGTGACCGGCTTGCCGGCGTTCCTGGTCGCCGTGCGGCTCGCGACGTGGGGTATCACCGTCCTGCTAGCCCTTGCCTCGGGACTCCCTCGGTTCAAGCCACCGGCCGCGGGCGGTGCGCTCGCGATCCCGCTCGGCCTGGTGGTCGGCTTCGCAGTTTTCACTCTTCTCACCGGGGGCCGTATGTCCCGACCTCGCTTCAGCCCGTCTCGCGCTCCCGCGCTCACTGCGGTTGGAGTCTTCCTGCTCGCACGGTCGGCCTTCGAGGAGGTTGTGTGGCGGGGGTTCGTCTTCGGTCTGCTCACCCGCCTGGGGGCCGCAACCGCGCTTGGCGGGTCGACTATCGCGTTCGCCCTCTCCCATTGGCGGCCGCAGCGCTGGCGCATGGCTGCTCATCTCGTGACCGGAGGTGCATTTGCGAGCCTCTACTACTCGACCGGGAGCCTTACGGGCGCGATCGCCGCGCACGGTACGTACAACGTGCTCATCGCCCTCTCGCTCGCGGGAGAGGCCGGTTTGCGACGGGACGCCCACGGAAGCGTCGCGGTCGCGCGCGCGACGAACGTCACGAAGCGTTACGACGTAACGGAGGCCGTCCGAGGAGTCTCCCTTCGACTTTTCAACGGAGAACTGCTCGGTTTACTCGGGCCAAACGGGGCGGGCAAGACCACGCTGCTCGGCCTGCTCCTGGGGCTACGTCGTCCTGACGCCGGGACGGTCCGACTGTTTGGGCTCGACCCGAGAAGCATGGTGGCTCGTGCATCGGTTGGGGTAACGGGTCAGGAGACCGGCTTCCCCCCGACCCTTCGGGTGTCGGAGGTCGTCGACCTCGTGCGGGCGCACTTTCCGAACCCGGTCGCCCGAGACGAGCTCCTGGTGCGATTTGACCTCGCGGGCATCGCCCGCCAGCAGGCCGGCGGACTCTCCGGGGGTCAGAGACGTCGTCTTGCCGTAGCGCTCGCCTTCGTCGGGCGACCGCGCGCGCTCTTTCTCGACGAGCCGACGACCGGACTCGACGTTGAGTCGAGACAGGCTGTCTGGCGGGAGATTCGCGAGCACGTCGCGAGCGGCGGAGCGGTGTTGCTCACGTCGCATTACCTCGACGAGGTGGAGGCACTCGCAACTCGCGTCGCGGTCATGCGGTGCGGCGAGGTCGTCGCGGAGGGCTCCGTGTCCGAGATCAGGTTGCGTGCCGGTCTCACGCGCGTGCGGGTGGAAGCGGCAGCTCTGCCAGCGCTTCGGGGTGTGGAGCGGATTCGTAGGGAGGGCGGTTCGTTCCTGATCTACACGGCAGACGCGGACGGCCTGGTGAACCAGCTCGTCTCGAGTGGCACTCCTTTTTCGGGCCTCGAGGTAGTTTCGGCGAGCCTCGAGGACGCGTTCCTCGGCCTGACAGGAGGTAGCTGATGCTCGTTCTCCAGCACATGCGCGCCGGCACCCTCGAGTTGTTTCGCTATCCGGCCTTCAGCGTGCCGACACTGGCGTTCCCGACTCTCCTGTTCCTGCTGTTCGCGGCTCCGTCCCTGGACGGCAAGGACCCCGATGTGGCTATGGCCGCGTTCCTCGCCATGGCCGTCCTGGGAGTCGTGCTGTTCCAGTTCGGCGTCGGCATCGCCGCCGAGCGCGCCTCCCCATGGGAGTCGTTCCTGCGTGTGCTGCCCGTACCTGTCTGGGCGCGCCTGCTCGCCCGCGTGCTCTCGGCTCTCCTCTTTGCAGCGGCGGCGTGCGGCGTCCTGATCGCCGCCGCCCTTGTTGCTACACCGGTGACACTGTCGCTCGAAGGCTGGGTCGGGCTCGTTCTGGCTCTGCTCTTTGGCAGTCTCCCGTTCGCGTTCCTCGGCATCGCTCTCGGTTACTGGATCCAGCCAAAGGCGGCGTTGCCAGTGGCGAATCTCCTCTTTCTTCCTCTGGCGTACACGGGCGGCCTCTTCGGCGGACCCCGATCGCTGCCCGGCTCACTTGCCGGTGTCTCGCCCTTCGTGCCGACTCGCCAGTGGGGCAACTGGCTCTGGCACGCGATCGATGGCGACGCCTGGCGACCCGAGCAGATCGTGCTGCTAGCAATCTACTCTGCCGTCTTCGCGCTCCTGGCCGCATGGGGGTATCTGCGGGACGAGGGCGAACGGTTCGGCTGACGGCGGACGAGGCGCGGCTCCCAGGGCGTTACACTTGCGGCGGCGTGTGGGAGCTGATCTTCATGATTCTCATCCTGAAGATTCCGATCGCCTACCTCTGCGGCGTCGTGTACTGGGCGATCAAGGCCGAGCCCAGGCCGCTCGACGGAGCTGCCCTTCCTGCCGTTCTCGAGCCATCCCCGCAAGCGCCCGACTGCCCATGGCGTAGCCGGCGGCCGCGGCCGCGTCTCGGCGGTCCGGCCCGACGAAGTGGCACGCGGCCGCAGCAGCGTGTCCACGCACCGCTCCGGCGATGAACGATCCGAGCATCCCGCGCGACGGCCCCGGCCAGGCACTGGCCGGGCTCATCGCGGCGGCATCGATCTTCGTCAGCCTCGTGGCGCTGGTCGACCGGCCCCTTCGCATCGCGCCGGCCTCGCTCGTGATCGCCCTCCTTGCGGTGGGCTTCGGTGGCAGGCATAGCCGTCTGGCTGCTGCGGCTGTCGCTGTCGCGACCGTCTGCTTTGTCG
>JBBRYW010000005.1:0-55338 GCA_038237235.1 Gaiellales bacterium | reverse complement strand
TACGAGAGAACGGGCAGCGCCTTGACGATGCCGACGCCGCGCTCTCGCTCCGTCGCCGCGATCGCCTCCGCGATACGGACGATGATGCCGGTGGTCTCGGAGTCGGGCTCGGCCCAGACCAGCGGCTCGCCCTCGTCCGCGCACTCGCGAAGGCGCGGGTCGAGCGGCACCTGACCGATCAGGGGGACGCCGATGTCGCGCGCCAGCTCGTCGCCACCACCGGAGCCGAAGATCTCCTCGCCCGTCCCGACGAGGTAGGACATGTTCTCGACGACACCGACTACGCGCATGTTGGTCTCGCGCGCCATCTTCGCCGCCCGCACGGCCACCTGCTGTGCCGCGGGCTGCGGGGTCGTGACGACGACGACCTCCGCTCGCGGCAGTAGCTGGCCGAGGGAGATGGAGACGTCGCCCGTTCCGGGCGGCATGTCGACGAGCAGCACGTCGAGCTCGCCCCAGTGGACATCCGAGAGCGTCTGCTCGAGGAAGCGGTGGAGCATCGGGCCCCGCCACATCACAGGCCGGTTCTCGTCGAGGAAGAAGCCGATCGACATCAGCTTCAGGTCTCCCTTGACCGGCGGCACGATCATCTTGTCGACGACTACCGGCCGCTGGGTGATTCCGAGCATGTGCGGGATCGAGTGGCCGTAGACGTCCGCGTCCAGCACGCCCGTACGCAGGCCGAGGCGGTCGAACGCCGCGGCGAGGTTCACCGTGAGCGACGACTTGCCGACGCCGCCCTTTCCGCTAGCGACCGCGATCACCCTGGTCGACTTGTCCACGGCGATGCCCTTCGTCCGCTCCGACATGCCGCCGCGCAGCTTCGTCGTGAGCGCCGTCTTCTCGGCGGGGGACATCACGTCGAACGACAGCGAGACGCTGCGAACGCCCGGCAGCTCGCCGACGTACTTGCCCACCTGCTCCTCGAAGCTGGAGCGGAGCGGGCAGCCGGCCACCGTGAGCGCGATCGTGACGGCGACGTCGCTGCCGCTCACATTCACCTCGCGCACCATGTCCAGCTCGGTGACAGGGCGCTTCAGCTCGGGGTCGATCACGTGCGCGAGGGCGCCGATGATCTCGTCACGCGAGGGTTGCATCCTCGGGCGAGCGTAGCAGCGTCAAACGTTCAGCCGGCCGCGCAGGCAGAGCGCATTCCGGATCGCGAATCCCTGCCAGTCGTCGTTGAAGTACGCGTAGACGTCGCCCCGCTCGCCGCCAGCCCTCGATCCGTTCAGCCCAGCCCTCCAGCTCGCTCTCGGAGTAGTTGCCGCCACGGCCGCGCCCGTCGTGGTGGTAGGCGTCACTCCGGCGATCCCAGACCCGTAGGGTGGAGCTCATCCGACGATGACGGCCGCCACCTTGGAGCAGAGCTCGGGTGAGCCCGCGGCGATCACGCGCGACCGCGCCGTCGTGTCGAGCGGCGCAGCGCCGAACCGCGGCGCCTCCGGCAGGTCGATCGCGAGACCGCACTCGGTCACGAGGAGCTGAGCAGCGGCGATGTCGACCGCGCGGCACGGCTTCAGCGAGCAGACGGCGTCGACGCGGCCCGCGGCGAGATGGCAGAGCGAGATCGCGAGCGAGCCCATGATGCGCAGGCGGCCCGCCATGCCGGTGAGCGCGGCCGCCTGCTCGGCGACGAGCGACGTGGTCGTGGCCTCCAGCGCGAGCACGTCGATCTGGTCCTTGGGCCGCTCCGCACCGAGGCGCTGGCCGTTCAGGAACGCGCCCCCGCCATGCCAGGCCGTCCACTCCTCGCCGGTGCCGAAGTCGTAGACGTACCCGAAGCGAACGTCGTCCATCGTCGCACCGTCGGCGACGGCGATCGACACGGAGAAGTACGGGATTCCGCGCTTCGCGTTCAGCGAGCCGTCGATCGGGTCGACCACGACACGCGTCAGGCCTCCGGAGCCGACCGTCTTCTCGCCGAGCTCCTCGGAGACGAGGACGAAGTCTCTCCCGGTCGCCTCCAGCCGCTCCACGATCACCCGCTCGGCCGCCTCGTCGACGGCCGTCGTCTCGTCGCCGCCCACGCCGTCGCCGACGACGAGCTCGCGCTCCGCGCGCCCCGGGAGTCGCTCCAGCTCGCGCCGCACGTCGCCGGCGGCCGCCCGGCAGGTCTCCAGCCAGTCCTCAGTCAAGTGGCTGGATGAGGAGGCCGGACAGCAGCTTGGGGAAGAAGTAGGTGCTTTTCTGCGGCATCGTCTCGCCCCGCTCGGCGACCGCGAAGACGTCCTCGATCCGCGTGGAGCGAAGCAGGAACGCCGCCTCGGCCCGCCCCTCGTCGACGGCGGCGAGCGCCTCCTCCATGCTCGGCGTGTACGTCAGCCCGTCGAGCCTGAGGCGCGCGACGAACGCCGGATCGAGCTCGCCTTCATTGCCGAGGAGCACCTCCGCTCTGCCGCGCCGATATGCGACGCACGCGGCACGCTCGTACGGCAGAGCCTCGACCTGCCGCAACGCCTCGCTCGGCGACGCGGCACGTTCCCCGTCCGGCAGGCCTTCGGCACGCGCCGCGACGCGGTGCGTGGCGAAGATCGTGAGCCCCGGGTCCGAGGTGCTCACGAGCACGGCCAGCATGAACGCGCTCGACTCCGGCCCGTCCTCCTCGTGGAAGGCGAGCGCCGTCTCGTAACGATGGTGTCCGTCGGCGATCAGCAGCTGCCGCTCCGCGAACGCCTCGCCGATCGCCAGCTCCGGCGCAAGCCGCCAGAGTCGCGCCCCCTCCGCCTCGAGATCGGGAGCGTGCGACGGGATCTCGAAGGGCCGCCCGCCGTCGTAGAGGAGGAAGATCGGCTCCAGCTGGGCTCTCGTCGCCTGCAGCAGGCGAAGGCGGCCTTCCTTCGGGCCCCGGTGCGTCCGCTCGTGCGGGAGGACGACGCGCCGCTCGTACGGCTCTAGCCGCACGGTCGCGACGAGTCCGGCGCGCGTGCGTGCGAGCCCGTCCAGGCCGACGTAGTCCTGCGAGAGCGCCCAGCAAGCGGGACCACGCTCCTCGACGACAACGCCCTCGCCGCGCCAGCGGGCAAGAAGGTTGCCCGCCTCCTCCTCGGAGTCGGGCAGCGTCAGATGCACCACGTTGTACGGGCTCCTCGCGAGCAACTCCGCCCGCTCAGGCGGAGAGATCACGTCGTAGGGCGGCGCGACGAGAGACTGGAGCGGACCGGCCTTGCTTTCGTCGTAGTGGAGAGCTCGGAACGGCTGGACGTCGGCCACCGGCGGCGAGCGTAGCATCCGTCACGGGACCTAGAATCACCCCGTGACGCAAGCGCCTGCCCCTCCCGGTGTTCCGATCGCGGAGCTTGCCGAGGACCGCTTGGTCGACAGCGTCTACGGCGTCGCACGCAAGGAGCGGCACCGCACCCGCTCGGGATCGCCGTACCTGTCGCTCGAGCTCGTCGACCGCACCGGCAGGATCGAGGCCCGCGTCTGGAACGACGTCGACGTGCTCGGCTCGCGCTTCGACGAGGGCGACGCCGTGCGCGTCCTGGGGCGGGTCGAGCGCTTCCGCGAGCGACTGCAGCTGGACGTCCGCTCGCTCGAGCCTGCGGAGGCAGATCCCGCCTCGCTGACGCCGACCCTTCGCCGCGACGTGGACGAGCTGGACGGCTTTTTCGAGTTCCTGGGCGCCGAGATCACGCACCCCGGCCTGCGCGCCACGGTCGACCGCCTGCTCGGCGATCAGGCTCTCCGAGCCCGCTTCCGGTCGCTCCCCGCCACGCCTGACGGGCACCACTCGTACGCCGGTGGCCTGCTGGAGCACACGGTCGGCGTGGCGACGATCTGCCGCGAGACCGCTCAGCTTCACCCGCGCCTGCGCTCCGACCTCCTGCTCGCCGCGGCGCTGCTCCACGACGCCGGCCGGACGCTCGAGCTCGGCACCGCGCCGCTCTTCCGTCCCACGGACGAGGGCCGCCTCCTCGGGCACGTGCTCCTCGGCGTACGCGTCGTGGAGGGCCTTGCCGAGTCGCTCGAGGCGCCTGTTCGCGCCGAGCTCCTGCATGCCGTCTCGTCGCATCACGACGCTCGGGCGGCGCGCACCGCCGAGGCGGCGGTTCTGCACCACGCCAACCAGCTCGACGCGATCGCAGCCACTCGGCCCGTGGAGTAGCGCCCTACATCACCCGAAGCGGGGATCCCTGACGCTAGCCTTGAGCCGCGAGCGGGTTCCGTGTCTCGAGCTCCGGAAAGCGTCCGAAATCGCGGTCGGCGGTCCACAGCTCGCGCACGCCATGGGCGAGGCAGAGCGCGGCAACGCGGGCATCGTGCACGCGCGGGCCCGAGGCGTGCCCTCCTGCGAGCAAGCCGCTGAGCCGCTGCCAGTATCCCGCTCCCTCCGCGAGCAGCACGAGGGCGGGCGCCTCCAGCCACGCGGCAACCTGGTCGAGCGCACGCTCGATCGGCGTAGGGGGGTCGTAGATCGCCCAGTGGGTGGCGATCGCAAGGAACTCGTGCAGGCACGGGCACGGGATCGCCCACGGCGCCGCGCTCTCGGCCAGGGAGCGGACGACGCATCTAGCAGGACCGTGCCACTCGGAGTCGGTGCGATGGGCGTAGACGAGGATGTTCGTGTCGACGGCGATCAAGCGCCGCGAGCTTCATACGCGGCATCCCGGATCTGGTTCCAGTCTCCGTCTCGGAACTCCGGCCCGAAGCCCCGTCCGTCGAACGACGCATCGCGAAGGCGAAACGGCTCGGTGCGCCCGCTCTCGTCAAGCACGCGCCGCAAACCGCTTTCGACGAGGGAGCGCAGGGTCGTCCCCTGCTTCGCAGCCAACTGCTTCGCGGAAGTCAGGAGTGGGTCGGCAATATCGATGGTCGTCTTGATACGGGTAACCATGTTGAGATCCCCAGCAGCCGTTCGCCGGGTCGACTCCGCGCGTTCTGCTACCGGGGCAGGGCGAAAAGCGGCGAGTTCGGGTGCAGCGCGACGGCACTGTGGATGCTCCGGCGCGCCGCGCCGATCGCCCCGGCCGCCGTCTCGACGCGCGCGCGGATCAGCCACAGGCGCCAGTTCTCGGGATCTCTCCTCGTCGCCGCGCCGATCGCGAGCCGGGCAGCGCGCAGGTTGCCGATCTGCTCGTAGACGAGCGCGAGCTGGGCGCGCGGCGATGCCGCCCACGGCTCGATCCTGGTCGCGGCGGCAGCCTGGTCGACAGCCGTAGCGATGTCCCCACGCGCGATCGCCCTCTGGCTCCTGCGGATGGCGATGCCGCCGAGCAGCGGCAGCGCCTGAGCGGCGGCGAGCGCGAGGCAGGCGGCGCTCGCCACGAGGCGAGGCCAGAGGGCCGGGCGCGCCGCGTAGGCCAGATCCGAGGACATTGCCTCCGTTGCCCGGCCGGTCAGGAGCGCGAGCAGTGCGATCGCGACGAAGGCCACCGCGGTGAGCTCCCAGATCCAGTCGACCGCAGCGGCGACGGCCCAGGCGATGAGGGTTGCCACGAAGGCGGCGATCGCGAGGTCGCCAGACGGCTTTCTCAGACGGACGGCCGCCACGAGCACTGCGCATGCGAACGCGCCCACGATGAGCCCGAAGCCGATCACGCCGAGCTCGCCGAGCACCTCCGCGTAAAGCGAGTGCGCATCCTTGATGAAACCGCCGACCCCACCGTGCTGAGACCACCAGGCCTCGTAGGAGCCGGCGCCGCGCCCGTGGAGCCGTTCGCTTCGCCACTCGTTGATGGCAGCGGCCCATTGTTGCCAGCGGCCGCTTCCGCTTCCGGCAAGCAGATGGGCACGGACGAAGTCCGTCTGGGACAGGTTGCTGGGCGGCTGCTTGAACGCGTGGAACCGTCGCAGCGGGTGCGCGGCGGCGGCGCCGGCGCCGGCCGCGAGCAGAAGCGCAGGAACGGCCAGATGATTCAGCGCCGCCGGCACCCGTGCGCGGGCGAGCAGGAATGATCCCGCAGCGTAGACGGCTGCCAGCGCCAGGCAGACGCCGAGCAGGATGGCGGCGGCCGTGTGCCCCTCGGAGCGCGCAGCCGCGCTCTCGAGTGGCCCGTTGACGAGCTCGATCCGATGCGACACCGGCAGCACGGCCAGGCCCGCGGCTAGGCAGCTGAGGGCGGCAGTCGCCAGGGCCGCCACGCGACGCTCGGCGAGTAGCACGAAGAGGAAGATCCCGATCACCGCCGCCGCCGCGCCGCCGCGCGAGGACGTCAGGTAGATCACGACCGCAATCGCCGGCACGGGCGCGAGGGCGAGCCCTCGCGTAATGGGCGAGCGCGCCGTCAGCGCCGCTCGCAGGAGGAGCGGGAGGCCGAGCGCGACGAAGATCGCCAGGCCATTCCAGTAACCGAGTGGGTAGCTGAGGCGGATGTAGGAGCCGGGCAGCAGAATGCGGGCCTCCCGCAGCGAGACGACGTCGGGAAAGAGCCGGCTCCACAGCGCGACGACCGCGGTGGCAGAGATTCCGAGCGCTATCCCGTCGCTCCAGCGACCCGCATCCGCACGCCTGCTCACCAGGGCAACGAAGGCGAATGTCGCGAGAAAGAGCGCGACGCGGGTGAACTCGGTGTAGGCGGCCTCGGCGCTCGTCGACCAGCCGATCGAGGTGGCGGACCACGCCGCGTACGCGCCCAGCAATCCTCCGCAAAGTAGGCAAGCACGTGGCAGGCGCGAGAGCGAGAAGACGCCGGCAGCGAGACCGACGGCGAGCGCCCACCAGAGCCCGATCGCGATCGTGTCGCGGCTCGCCTCCCCGTAGGAGCCACCGTCGTACGCGGCACCGAAGACCGCCGCGCCGACGGCGAGCGTGATCAGCCGGTCCGCCGCCCACCGAGCGGCGCCTTCACGCCTTGGAGCTCGCGAGCCCAACGCGCCCTCGCCGCCGGCCGGCGCTGGGGCAGCTTCGACGGTCACCTCTCGCCGGCCCCGGCGCGCGAGTCTGAGCCCGGCATCTCGGTCGAGCCTAGCAACGTCCACGGTTGGCCCTGACCAGCGGGGCCAGATGCGCTGTCCCGGTGTCCGTTGCCGGACTTAGCCGAACGGCGGACCGAAGCGGTCGGGCGGCCGCGCCAACGAGAACGAAAGCGTCGCGCCGCCGGGTAGCAGGCGCGCACGTACGTAGCCACGGCGCACCGGTGAGGTAATCAAGCTCGAGAAGACGCCGTAGCGGTTGGCCGATAGCCGCAATAGCCTTCGCCAGCCGTGGCCCGAGCTGGTTTCCAGCACGAGCCTGCCCGGTCTTCCCCACGGCGTCCTGCCCCAAAAGAAGATCCCGCCGTGTTGCCGGTAGGCGACGAACGGAAACTTGAATGCCGTGAGCGTCAGCTTGGGGCGATCCGAGCTGAGTCGGGCGCCACCTCGGAACCACAGGCCCGACTGGACGGGCTCTTGCGGATAGAGGTCGTCGCGGAGCTGGTTCCAGGTGACCAGGTCGACTCCGATTCTCCACATCCGATACAGGGCCTCAGCGGTCCAACGAGCCTGGAGGCGGATCGGTACCGCGCGTGGGTCCGGCGGATTCGTGTCCCAGCTGAACTCGGTGACCCAGAAGCGGACCTTCGCACGTGACAACACATGCCCCGCCTTCGCGCCGGCCAGTAGCAGCCGCTTCATCTCAGGCAGGTCGCCGAGCGAGACGTCATTCGGGTTGGACGCCGTGTGCGTAGGGCCGCCCGACGTATACGGATGGTGCGACCAGACGTCGAAGTGAACCTGTGTCTTGCAGGTCGGCTTTGGGCGGCTGCCACCCGACATGCACAGCAGGCGCCGCATGAACCGGAGTGGGCCGATCGTTTCGAGCGACTTGGTTCGGACAGTGAACGGCGAGAGACCGCCGGCAATCACGAGGTTGTCCGAATGCGCTCGGTGAACGGCGGCCGCGAACGCATTCACGAGGGTTCGGTAGAGGATCGGCGAGACGGGCGCCTCGCCGCGGAACTGAGGTGTGAAGTATGTGCTGACGTTCGGCTCGTTCCACAGCTGCCACCAGCGGACGCGCGGGATCTCGGGCGTGCGGCCGCTGTAACGCGCCGCCGCCGCGGCGGCGAATCGAGCGAGGTCGTTCGCGTCCGGTGCAGACCCCACGACTGCCGGCGAGCGTCTAGCCCAGGATGGTGCCGCATTGACGACGGCGAGTGGCTCGAGGCCCTGGCGGACCGCGCGCTGGACGACCCTGTCGAACCGCGACCAGTCGTACCCTGGGTCGTTCGGGTTGCGCGCATCGAAGCCGGGTGGCTTCACCGCGGGTGCCACGCCGGCCCAGGAAAGCTCGACGCGGATGGCGGTGGTGCCCGCTCCGCGGGCGCGCGAGAACGCGAGCTCGGCGTCGGCGCCCGAGAACGTGGCGTCGGCTCGGATGGCGGTCCGGAGGGGCCCAGCCGCTTCCGCAACCGGCAATATCGCGGCGAGGCCGAGGAAGCAGACGGTTAGAAGCGCGGCGGGCCGCGATCGCGCTCGGGCGCCTGGCCACGCTACGCGTCTCGCGACAGCCTCAGCCCGTGGGATCGAAGGGGTAGGCCGTTAACGCCAGAACTGATCCCAGTCTGCGCCGCCTCCTCCGCGACGACGGCCTGCAGGCGCTCGAGGAATGCCCGCTCCGAATAGCGAGCGGCGTGTGCCTGTAAGTCGGCGCGCTTCCAGTCGTGCGCGGTGGCCTCCCCAACCGCCTCGCGGATCAGTCGCGCTTCTGGCCGGTCAAAGAAGACTCCGGTGACCCCCTCGACGACCGTTTCCCGGAAGCCGCCCCAGCGGAGCACGACCGCCGGACTGCCGAGGGCGGCGGCCTCGAGGGGCGTGAGCCCGTAATCCTCGTACGAGGCAGCCACGACACCGGCGCTATTCGTGTAGAGCCAGCGCAACTGGTCGTCACCCACGCCGTTGAGGAAGCTGACTGAGGAAGACGCTTGCCTGCGGAGCCGCTGCTCCTCAGGCCCGGTTCCGACGACCACCAACCGCACGCCGCTCAACCCGGCGAAGGCGTCAATGACCTGGTCGACGTTCTTATACGGCATGAGGCGCGAAACGCAGAGAAAGAACCCCGGCTCGAGGCTGGGAATCGCCTCCTGCGCACCCGCGGCGCCGAGGGGAGGCGGAGGCGGTAGCACCTCCGCCTCGATGCCGTAGATCTCGCGAATCTGCTTGCTGACCGCGTCGGACGTCGTGAGGTAGCGGTCGGCCCGGCTCGCCGCGTGGCGGTCCCAGCGCGCTAGCTGGGGCCGCAGCACTCCGAGCGCGGCGCGCGCGAACCGACGGCGCTTCGGTAGGTACCGCTCGCTCTGGTAGAGCCAGCGCGCGGGGCTATAGCAGTAAACAATCTTGCGGCCCTCCGTACGAACGCCGTGAGCCCAGCCGCTCGAGCTGCAGAGCACCACGTCGCCCGGCACGTCGAGGCGAGCGAATGTCGCGGCGAGGAGCGGAAGCGCGAGCCGATGATGCTTGCGGAAGACTCCCACCCGGTCGAGCGACGGCGTACGGATGTCCGCGCTGCGGAAGTCCGGGAACGTCGACTCCGGCTCGTAGAGCGAGGTGTAGAGCGGCGCTTGCGGGAACGCCTTCAGCATTGCGAGGACGACGCGCTCGGCGCCGCCCCGCTGCGTCAGGTAGTCGTGTACGAGCGCAACCACGCGGGTGTCTTTCGTCTGATGGTTCTCTGAGCCGCAGATGGAGAAATCTCTCGCCTAGCTCGCAGAAGAATAGTCAAACGTTTCTACTGGGTGCGAGTCCGGGCCGATTTCCAGCGAGGACCCGTCGATACAACGCTGCGACGCGCGGACCTATCTGGTCTCCATCGAAGTCCATCGCACGCTCTCGCGCAGCTGCTCCGAGACGCGCGCGGAGCTCCGAATCGTCCGCGGCGCGGCGCAGCGTGCGCGCCAAAGCCGCAACGTCGCCCGGCGGCGTAAGGAGCCCGGTGACGCCGTCCTCGATCACCTCGAGCGGGCCGCCGCCTGCAGTGGCTATCACCAGTAGACCTGATGCCATCCCCTCGACGACGACCTGGCCGAACGGCTCGGGCGTTATGGAGGCATGCACGAGCAAGTCGAGCCGTGCCAGTTCCGCGTCGACGTCGTGACGGAAGCCCGTGAACTGGACACGGGGCTCGATCCCGAGCGCTCTCACGAGATCGCGCAGGCTCTGCTCGTAGCCGAACTCCCCGAACAACGGCGCCCCGACGACCACGGCCAACTCCTCGCCCTGCGGGAAGGCGCGCGCGAAGGCTCGGAGAAAGACGTGCTGGCCCTTCCACGGTGCGATTCGCCCGACCATACCGACCCTCAGCTGGGTTGTCTCCCGCGCGGCCGGCGGCCGGGCGGCCCTGGCCGCGAGCGGATCATGGATAACGGCGCTCGGCAGGTCGCGACGGCGAGACGCCGCCGCGAGCGTCTCGAGCGTTGCCTGAGAGTTGGCGATCAGACCGGTTGGCAAGAAGCGGGCAAAAGCGCGCACCAGCGTCACCGCAGAGGCGGGAAGGTAGTCGTCGGCGATGCGGTCGCGCAGGTGCCAGACGACCGGAACGCCCGCGATCCGTCCCGCTAGGCCACCGTAGATCGCCGCCTTGAGCGTGTTCGTGTGCACGAGATCCGGCTGCAAGCGCCGCAGCCTGGCTGCGAGGCGGGCCACGTGCACGGCGGACGCCGCCGCCGGCATTGCGACGCGGACGCTCGGCCGCACACGATTTCGTGAGAAGCCGCGCGCCTCGTGAGGCATCGGCAGGATCTCGAAGGAAATGCCGCTCTGGGCCAGCCGTCCTGCAAGCGGTCCGTCCTCCGCCAGCACGACGTGCGGCTCGACGTCTACGAGGCTCGGGAGCAGCCGGAGGAGAGCGATCTCCGCGCCGGACAGCTGTGCGCAGTGATCGACATAGGCCACTCGCAGACTGCTACGCCGTCCCGCCGCGGCGTCGGCGTAGAGACGGAGGTGCCGTTCACTGATGCGGTTCCAGGAGAATTTCTCCGCGTGCGCCCGGCATTCCTCGCCGCTCGGCAGCGCACCCGGCTCTTCGAAGGCGCGTAGCAGTCTGCTCGCCAGGGCCCCTACGTCACCGCCGGGCACGACGAGATCGCCGCCGAGTCCTGAGAGCGCCTCCGGAAGACCTCCGACGTCGCTCGCGATGACTGGTCGCCCGCTCGCGAGCGCCTCCAGCACCACCAGACCGAACCCTTCGAGCGCGACCGACGGGACGACACAGAAGTCAGCAGCGCGGTAGCACGCTACCAGCTCCTCCTCGTCGACTCGACCCAGGAAACGCACGCTGCGCTCGACTCCGAGCGCGCGCGCCCTGGCTTCGAGCAGCCCGCGAAGAGGGCCTTCACCCGCGACCAGGAGCAGTGCTTCGTCGCGACCGCCAACCGAAGCCGCCCACGCCTCGAGGAGGAGCTCGACGCCCGTGCGCGGGGTGAGCCGGCGCACCGTCACGACGATGTGCCCGGCGAGGGGTACACCGAGCGCCGCACGGGCCTCACCACGGCTTCCGTCCGAGAAACGGTCGATATCGACCCCCGGCGGGACGACCTCGACGTCCCAGGGCCGGACGCCGTAGCGCTCGACGACGATCCGCTTGAACGCCGCCGAGAGGACGACGATCCGGTCGGCGCGCCTGTAGGTCGCCCTTTCGAGCGCCCGCCTAGCCATGAATGCAAGAACCGACCCGCGCCCGGCCGTCCGGCTTTCGTCCGCCCACGGGCCCTGGAAGTGGACGATAAAGGGCCGGCCGCGCGCAGCTCCGGCGGCGAGGGCCACGCAGCCGTAAAGGGCGAAATGCGAGTCGACGAGGGTCGCTCCGTGCGCCTGCCTGGTCGCTGCTCGGGCGTAATGCCACAGGCGCGCAGGCAGGAAGGCGGCGCGGTCGGGCCCGGCCTCGACATAGGCGGGGAGGCCGTCGGCCGGCCGCAGCACCACCGCTCTCGCCTCGATCGCCTGCTGCTCGCGAAGGGAGCGAAGCAGGTCATAGAAGTAGCGGTTGAGCCCGCCCGCCTCGTTCGGGAACCACTCCATCCCGAGCAGGAGCGGTCGCATCGGGCTCGCCGGCGACCGGGCCCGCTCACTCGATCTCGGCCGGGGTACCTCGATACGCTCGGAGCCCATGCTGGCGAAAGGCGAATGAGGAAGCACGGTGTCTGAGCATCTCGAGCAAACCGGCCGCCGGCTCGCCGAAATGATGAAAAAGCGGATCCGAGCATATCGGCTCGGGATCCGACTCGGCCGCAACAGTTCCTTCGAGCTGCCTTCGTCGATTCTCTTCGGAGGCGCACGGCGAACGGTCGTCCTGCCGGACGAGACGGGGGTGCGAGTCGCGTTTTCCGAGATCCTCTTCGCCGACTGCTACGGCCTTGCGCGCATCCATCGGCCGGTACGCGCCGTGCTCGATGTGGGTGCGAACGTTGGCCTGTTCTGCCTGGCCGCCCGCTCGGCGTTCCCCGGAGCGATGATCCATGCCTACGAGCCGAATCCAGCCCTTGAGCAGTTCCTTTCCCACCAGGCCCGGCTCGCCGGCGCGAGCTACTTCATGGAGGCGCTCGCGGCGACCGACGGAACGGTGACTCTCGACGCCCGGACCGATTCAGTCCTGTCCACGACGCGACGAGAGCCGGACGGAACCGTTCGCGCGACGGCTCTCCGCCGGGCGATCGAACGACTCGGTGGCGCGGTGGACTTCGCGAAGATCGACTGTGAGGGGGCGGAGTGGGAGCTTCTCACCGACCACGACAGCTGGCGTGCGATCCGGGACGTCTCGCTCGAGTACCACCTGCAGCCGCCTAGGGGCCACACCGACATCGAAGGAGCGCTCGACGCAGTCGGGTTCAAGCTCGAGCGGCAACTCGGAGGCCACCGACTTCGGCCTCGTCTGGGCGCGTCGAATCGACTAGCTCGAGCCGCGCTCCTCGAGCCAGACGCGGTCGACCCAGCCGAGCATCAGCCACGGAAGGAACGCGACCGCGTACTGGCCGCCGTTGAGCCACTGGAAAACCGTTACAGCCAGCACCCCGAGCGCCACGAGCGCGAGCCGGTCGCGGCGCTCTGCGGCGAGGACATAGGTGCGACGAAACCCGACGACGAGGACGAAGAGGTACGCGAGCAGGCCGGGAATCCCGAGCCCGGTCGCGACGTTTGAAGGATCCGTCTCGGTGCCGGCCGCCAGGCCGCCGAACTTCGAGCCGGCCTGCGTGACGGCGCCGACGCCGATGCCGACGGGGTGGTGGATCGCCGAGCTCAGTCCCAACTTGAGGAGCGAGAGGTGGCCGACCAGCGTTGATGTCTCCGGGTTGAGAGGATCTGCGAGCCCGCCGACCTGGTGCGAGACGAGAGCGGAGTTGCCGCCGTAGACCGTCCCCGTACCCGCGGAGACGAATTGAGAGAACAGAAAGGGGACGAGCACGATGAAGGCGCCGCCCGCTGCCATGCCGAGACCGAGCGGCAGCCGTCGCCAGGCGGCGGCCATCAGGCCGACGGCGAGGAAGATCGTGAAGACGATGCCACGGCTCGACTGGTAGATCTCGGCGAAGCCCAGCAACGCAACGCTCGCGAGAGTGAGCGGGATCCAGCCGAGGCGAAGCCCGAACCCAAGCCATGCGACGACCGCGACGCCGAGGAACGTCGCGTACTCCGAGGCCGCGGAGAAGCTCGAGAACGATCGGGTCGTACCATTGACGTTGAGCGCCGCGTAGCCGTAGTCGCGAATCCACCGTGTGTCCCACCCGGGGAAGCCGAGGAAGGTCTGGGCAAGGCCGTACAACGCCGCGGCTATTCCAAGAGCGGCGATGAGCTTGAAAAGCGTGACGAGGATTCGATCGTCGCGAAGGCCGCGACCGATCCAGAACCAGAGGGTCGGCACAAAGACGAGGAGCAGCCCGGCGAGTCCCACGGCGGGACCGCCTTGCAGCGGATTGGCGGCGCCGAGGAGGAGGAGCACGCTCAGCGCGGCAACGGCCTTCGCGAGCGTGGTCTTCTCTCTGAACGCTCCGCGCTCGTTCGCGCCGAGGAGCAGCGCTACCACGGCGATCGGTACGACCAGAAGCAGGTAGTCCGCGTGACTGATCGGGCTCACCTCGGTGACCAGCCGCCTGATCAGGCCGAGCGCGGCGAGCCAGACGACGACGACGAAGACGAGCAGGCGAGGCGCGACGAGGCCGAGGCTGAAGAAGAGAAGGGAGACGCCGGCAGCCAGCGCGAGCCGGGCGCCGGACGCGTGGTCGACGACGAGCCAAGCCGTGAGGAGCACAGAACCGATGAGGCCTCCCGTCGCGCAGAGCAGCCCACCGAGCGGCGCGAGCGGGCGGCGGGCGAGAGCGAGCGGGCGGGTACTCAGGACGGCGCTCTCGGGGGCAGGGCCGACGGCATGAGCAGCTCACGGTAGATGTCGCTGACGCTTCGCACGGATCGCTCCCAGGTGAACTCAGACGCACGCCGGCGGCCGGCCTGGCCCATACGGTGCCTGAGCCCGGCGTCCGACGCCAGTCGAACGAGTGCACGGGCGACCGCGGCCGGCTCGCGCTCGACGATGATGCCCGCCTCGTCCTCGCCAACAAGGTCGTCGAGTCCGCTCACACGGGTGCAGACGACGGGAAGCGACGCAGCGGCGGCCTCGTAGCCGACGAGCGAGAACGTCTCGTACTCCGTCGGCAGCACGAAGATGTCGGCACCGCGGAAAAAGCGCTCCGCCTCTGAGTTCGCCCCGAAAAAGCGAACAGCGTCGCGGATGCCGCGCGCGGCCGCGCGGTCGCTGAACCGGCGGGCATCTCCGTCGCCGACGACCCAGAGCGCGACGTCGCGGCCGCTATTCGCCCTCGCAGCAGCAACTCCGTCGACGGCGAGGCCGAGCCCCTTCCTGTCCCAGTCGCCTCCCACGAAGAGGCAGACGATCGTTTCGGTGCCTACGGCCAAGCCATTGCGAATCGAGGCTCGCGCCTCGTCGTCGGCGCCGAACCGGCTGGCGTCAACGGCGTTCGGCGTGAGCGAGACCGCTAGCCCAGGGTAGTGGCGCCGCAGCTCGGCGGCCACACCGCGCGAGACCGCGGCAAGGCGGCGGACCCGGCCCGGGCGGTAGCTCCACCGCTCGGCTGCCAGCGCGACGAGCCGGAACAGGGCGTTGTTGACTCGTCGTAGCGGCGGCGCGCCTTCTGGCCCGAGTCTGCCGGTCGCTTCGATGAAGCCTGCCTGGCAGAACTGAACCGTTGCGAGGCCGACGCGGTTCGGAACAATGGCCCCGATCGCGTGCACCAGATCGGCGTCAGTACGCCTTACCTTCAGGCCGGCGAGCAGGAAGAACGCGACAAACTTCAGTGGGAGCGGTCTCGACGGGACCCGCACCCGTTCCCACTGCACGAGAGGCCGAAGGTCGGGGGCGAGATCGTGTGCGACGACGACGAATCTGTATATGCCGGCGGAGTGCTTCAGCAGCTCTGATGCAGCGCGCTCCATGCCGCCCCGGTCGTGGACTCCGTGCGCGACGAGGGTGATCCGCCTCCGCACGACGGGTCAGGCGGCCCGGGCGCGAAGCGCGGACCGCAGGAGGCTGTCCAGCGCATCGGCGACCGCCTCCACACCGAACATCGCGTTCGCCTGCTGTCGTCCTTGCCGGCCGAGTTGCTTTCGGCGCTCGGGATCCACCCGCAGATTTCCGAGAATCCGCGCTAGCTCCGCCACATCGCCTTCGGGGAAGGTGTACCCGCCGCCGGTACTCTCGACGACCCAGGGGATCTCGCCCGAGCGCGACCCGACGACGGGGACGCCGCAGGACGACGCCTCGGCCAGCACGCGGCCGAATTGCTCGCTCCATCGGGTCGTGGTCCTCGAGGGAAGCACGAGCACGTCCATCTCGGCGTATGCCTCCGGCATCCGCTCATGTGGCAGACCGCTCCACACCTGAACGGCGAACGTTCGTGGCGCCATTCGCTCGAGATCCGAGCGAAGCGGCCCGTCGCCAACGAGAAGCACGCGTATCCCGCGACCGAGCCAGTCCGCGGCGGCAATGAGGTCCCAAACGCCCTTCTCGGGTACCAGTCGTCCCGCGAATCCCACCGTGAAGGGACGAGACGATCGGCTCGGCGCCACTCCGACGTCCCACGCGAGGAGATGGTGTGGAACGAGCGCTATCAGGCCGCGAGCCCCCCACGCCGCGGTCAGCTCGCACGCTCGGGGCGATCGGGCAGCCACGAACGCCGCGTTGCGCAGCACCCAAGACCTCGTTCGCTCGACGAGTCGATGTCGCGGCCGGTCGATGTTGTCGTCAGCCTGGACGCCGAACGGAATCCTGAGCCGTGAGAGCGCTCGCCCCCACTGAAGCGCAGCGAGACTCAGAGCTTCCTGCTCGACGAACGCGATCTGTGGGCGCAGGCGCCGAACCAAGCGCGCCGGGCGCGTGACGTACACGTGTCGTTGCGGTCGGCCTGCCAGGACCGCACGCAGCGGAATCAAGCGCCGTTCCATTCCCTCTGCAGCCCGTGGCGCGAACGACCGCTGCTCGTACTCGTGCCGCCAGCGAGAGGGGACGACGACCAGAGGATCCCAGCCGCGTCGAGCGAGAGTGGCGTACACCGCCTGATTGACAGGCAGAACGCTGGGATGGCTGACGGCGAGCAGCCGAAGCGGCGGGACAGTCACGGCGTCAGGCGGCATGCGACGGCGATCGTGTGGGGCGACTGCCGGACCAAATGCCGACTGAAGCGAAACGCAGGCGCTTGCGCGGCGCCTCCGCGACTGAGCACGGAAGTTGCGAGCTTCTGCTGCAGCGAGTAGGAGCGGACGAGGTAATGGCGCAGATTCATCACGTCGACCGTCTTCAGCAGGGCGTGCAGCCGGCTTCCTCGTACCGACTGTCCGTACAGCGTCACTTCGCGGAAGAACCGCCGCAGCCGGCTCTGTAGCTGTCGTGGCACCAGCGAGTTGACGTGGTACGCGTAGGGCCCCGACTCGCCAAGCGAACCAACCAGTCGCTCGACGCGGGCGTTCGGGGTGCTGAGGAGGAGAACGCCGTGGGGACGGAGCAGCGCGGCGACACCGGCGAGGAACTCCGCGTCGTCCTCGAGGTGCTCGATCAGCTCAAATGCGGTCACGACGTCGAAGGAGCCGAGCTCCTGCGGGAGCGAGGCGGCCTCGGCGACCTGGAACGAGAGGTTCGACGAGCGATAAGCGGAGCGCGCGTGATCGATCGCGGCCGGCGAGTAGTCAACCGCGACAACCTCAGACGCAGCCGTTGCGAGCAGTGACGCCCCGTATCCCTCGCCTGTGCCGACATCGAGGAGCCGGCGGCCGGCGGCATACGGCAGGGCGAATTCGTAGCGCGCGCGATGCCAGGCGAAATGACCTCCGGCGCTCCACGGGACGATGCGCTCCTCCTCGAGCTCGTGAAGCGAGCGCGTCGGCTTCACCAGGCCGCCAACGACTCGAGCGCCTCGTGCATCCTCCCGGCCATGCGCTCTGCGGAGAACTCGCCTTCTGACCGCACGCGCCCAAGCCGCCGAACCCGCTCGCGAAGCTCCTTGTCGACCAGCAGACGCTCGACACCTTCGGCGAGATCGTTCGACGCACCGCTCGGCACGAGCACACCGGAAACCTCGTGCTCGATGATCTCACGCGGGCCCCCCGCATCGACGGCGACTACCGGCACGCCCAGCGCCATGGCCTCTACGAGGGCGATCCCGAACGGCTCGCCGTCGCTCGCGCTGACGAACACGTCCATCAGCTGAAGATATCGCGCGACATCGGCCACATGACCGGTGATCGTGACATGACCCCTCAGGGGTCGCGTCTCTGCCAGACGGCGGACGTGCTCCGTGTACTCCGGAGAGAGTTGATGGGCGTCGCCCCCGACGACGAGTCCGTGGACGCGGTACCCGCGCCTCCGAAGCAGCTCGAGCGCCACGAGCACGCGGTCCTGACCCTTCCAGGGTTGCAGGCGTCCGGCGATCCCGACGACCGCGACGCCGTCTGCGATGCCCAGCGCTCGGCGAAGCCTCGCAAGGTCGGCGATCGCTGCCGGCCGCTGCTGCTCGACGCCCGGGTGGACGACGAAAGTGGCGCGGCGCGGGCGCAGGAGGCGCTGGGCCTCGGCAGAGGCATGGGACGAGCAGCCGACCGACTTCGTGGGTAGCGCCGTAGCGGCACGATCCATCCAGTGCTTGGCGGGGATCAGATGCTGCCACCAGACGACGCGATCGGAAAGCCTCACGCAGAGCGCAGCGGAAGCACCGTAGAGCTGCGCCTTTGCGATCCAGTTCACGATCAGGTCCGGATGCTCGGCGGCGAGCAGTCGTGCAAGGCGTCTGACGCCGACCGCGAGCTTCCACGCCTGCCTCATTCGCCCGACCTCGAGAACGTGCGTGCGAATGCCGAGCGAGCTCACCTCGGCGGGGAACGCGCCGGGCGCGAAGAAAACGACGATCGGCTCGAGGCGGGAGCGATCGACGCGCCGTAGAAAGGAGAACAACATGTTCTCGGCTCCGCCGAGCCTTTCGCCCCACGGCACCGTGAAGACGACTCTGCGCGGCCGCCGAGACACGCTCGGCGAAGGTGCGACCTGAACGAAGCGGAGTCGCTGATCACGAGCGTGGTCACGAAGCGCCGCGAGTTGCCCCGCCAGCGAAGCGCCGAGACGCCGCGAGGTCTCCCGCTCGCCTCGTACGGTCGCGACGCCCGCGCGGAGGAGACCCGGCGTTCCGCGGTCGCCGACGCAGACGCCGTAGGCAGCGCGGCGCAGAAAGAGCTGCGGCTCGACAGCGAGCACGGCGGCTACGTAGTTGAAGGCGGCGTCGTGGACGGCAACGAGTTTCGGCCGGCCGCGCCGGTCGGCGTCGAACCGATCGCCGGGGTAGTGATCGACGATGATCGCCGGGTCGTAGACGAGCCGCCAGCCTCGCTTCCTCGCCCAGAGGCACATCGCCAGCTCGAAGTTCACCTGTGCGCCCTCGCCGCGAAGGCCTACCGGAAACGCAAGCGACTCGCGGCGAAACGCCATGTTCACGCCTTTCAGCACGTCCACGTTGCGAGCCGGCCCTGCGCCACGATGATGCTCGCCGATCAGCTTGCCCCAGCGCGTCACCCGCCCGACGTCCTCGGTCAGCGTCCGCGCTTGAGAATCGGGGTGGAGTACGTCCCGTCCGCCGACCGCGCCGACAGTTGGATCGTTCAGATGCGATAACAACCGCTCGATCCAATCAGGGCGGGGCACGGCATCGTCATCGGTGAAGGCAACGATCTCGCCCGCCGATGTCCTCGATCCGGCCTCGAGGGCCGCGAGCACGCCCGGCTCGTCGACGACGACGGCGCGTACGTCGAGGCGCGAGGCCGCCGTGGCGTCCGCCGTCTCGTCGTCGTCTCGGCGGCGCACGACGACAACCTCGTCGGGAGGGACGCCCTGTGCGCATAGACCTGCCAGGCAGGCCTCCAGCTTGTGTGGTCGCCGGTACGTGGCGACGACGACTGAGAGGCGTACCGCCACCTTCCTCAAGCCGCCGTGCGAGCCTCTGCGAGATAACCTGCGAGCTTCCGAGCGAGATGATCGGGTGCGAAAAGGCGCTCGCCCTCGGCCCGGGCCGCGTGCGCGATGGAGCTGCCCTCGCCGCTTCGCAAACGCTCGATTACTTCGCGAACCGCGGCCTCGAACGCTGCGGCGTCACCGGACGGGAAAAGCGCGCAGCATTTGGGACTAACGTCCTCGGCGCTACCGACGCGGTCGCTCGCGATAATCGGGAGACCGCTCGCGAGCGCCTCGCCAACGGTGAACGGGCAAGGGTCGTAGTGACTCGGCTGAACGAGCGCGTCCGCGTTCCTGTACAGCTCGGGGAGCCGATCAACACTCACGAAGCCGGCATAGCGCGCGGTGCCCGCGTGTAGGTCGCGAAGCAGAGGGCGGTAGTCCGACCAGGACGAGTGGTCCCCCACAACCGTGATTTGCACTTGCCCCGCGAGGTCCGCGAGCCGGTGAGACAGCTCCACCACCAGCTCGACGCCCTTGCGCACGGCCAGCCGCGACACGAAGAGCAGCTCGAGCGGACCTGCCGACGAGCCGGCCTGCGACCGCGGCGTGAACCGCGTCAGATCGATCGGGTTGTGAACCGTACGAAGCAGACTCCGAGGCAGCGCGTAATCGCGCTCGAGGTCGCCTGCGAACTCTCGGCTGACGGCGATGACCATGCGCGCGAGCGCGGCGTCGCGCTTCTGGCTCACAGCCCGCGCCATAAGCATCGCCCGTGCCGCAGCGCGTGAGAGTCGCGGCTCGCACCGCCGTGCCAACTCCGTCTCGCGGCGGTGCCAGCGCAGCTCGCCCGCAGCGTGCACCTCGGGGTGCAGGACGATCGGCGGCAGGCTGGTGCGGAGGCGTCGGGCTGTCAGCAGCTCCAACTGGGAGAACTGGTAGTAGAGGTCGTACGGCCGCTCGGCGTGGCGGCGCGCGATCAGGCGCACCAGGCGAGCCTGCCCGATCGCTCGTGCGGTCTGCCCGCTCACGAACGAGGCGAGCGGCGTCCGGCTGTGCCACCGGTTCTCGTGGCGCGAGATTGCGTCAGCGAAGAAGGTGAGGCCTTCGGTCTCGAGGAGCGCTGGCGGCACGTTGCTCCTCGCCGTCGCGACGTAGCAATCGAGCTCGACACCGGCTTCGGCGAGGCCCCGCAGGAAAATCGTCGACGCGTAGGGCACACCGCCAGTGTCGGCCGTGGGGGCCGGACCGAGCCACGCGATCCTCATCGAGCGAGCTCGCCGCGCGCCGGCGCCGATCCAGTGGCCTCGAGGACGCGCTCGAAGCGACGGGCCAGCACGTCCCGACCGTTGGGGGCGAGCTCCAGAGACGCGGGCGCCGCGCCACGCAAAGCTGCCTCGATCGCTTCAGTCTCGGGCGAGGCGGCGACGCGTACGCTCGGCAACGAATCGAACATGGAGGCCGGGCTCGAGTCGAAAGGGGCCATCACCGTGCCATCAGTGATGCGCATCCAACGAACCCGCCGTCGAATCCGCGGCCGCCTTGCGCGTCGCGGCTGCGGCTGCTCCAACGGTGGTTGCCAACGCGATCACCAGCTGGCCCGATGAGGCTGCGACAAACCGCCCGAGCCGGCGCGGACGCAGGACGAGCCGAAAGCCCTCTGCGCGGGCAAGAGCCGCCCACCGCGAAACGGCGCTGGCCACAGGAAGGGCGGCGAGTGGCACACCCGGAGGGGTCGGATAGCGATCTCGGTGTCGCGCGTAGAGCGTCAATTCACTTGCGGCTAGCCGGCCACGCCGTATCTGTGCGCGAAGCGATATGGGGTGCGGCAAGTGGGTGATGCGCATGTCTACACAGAACCCGATAGAACCGAGCCGGACGGCTCGGTAGCCGAGATCGAGATCCTCGCATGCCGCGCCGAAGCCCTCGAAGAATCCGCCCAACGCGTCCAGCACGTCACGCCGGTAGGCGATGTTGCAGGTCCAGTACGACGGGCCGCGAACTTCTAAGCTGTGCTCGTAGAGAGGGTCGTAGCGCGGGCTCTCCGT
This sequence comes from Gaiellales bacterium, assembly GCA_038237235.1. Classification (GTDB taxonomy): domain Bacteria; phylum Actinomycetota; class Thermoleophilia; order Gaiellales; family Gaiellaceae; genus JBBRYW01. The sequence continues at coordinate 33,936 of JBBRYW010000005.1, read as the reverse complement.
GACTCCCGAGACACCGATGTGCTCGGGATGGGCGTCGAGGAACCTGCATGTCTCCTCGACCCAGTCGGAGGCGGGCGCGGTGTCGTCGTCGGTGAAGAGTACGTACTTCCCTTGCGACGCTCGCACCCCGACATTCCGTGCAGCCGCAGGCCCGGGGCGCCCCCCGTCGAGCACTCGAAGCTCGAGCCCCTCGGCGAACCCGCGATCCTCGCCGAGTCGCGCATGGGCGTCGTTCACGACGATCACCTCGAACGTGCGACGAGTGCGCTGGGCGGAGAGCGCACGCGTGCACCGGGCCAGGGCACTCGGACGGTCCTTCGTTGGCACGACGACGGACGCTTCGGGCTTCACGGTTTCTGCCAGAACACCGCGTTGCCGTTGACGCCGATCAGCGGCACTTCGATACCGTGCCGTGCGCGAAACTCGTCGGTAGCCTTCTTCGCGCCAGGCCAGAAGCCGTAGTCGTCGATGACGACGTATCCTCCGGGGTTGATGCGCGGATAGAACGTCTCGAGCGTGAGGCGCACCGACTCGAACCAGTCGCCGTCTGCGTGCAGAAGCGCAACGGGACCGATCATGTCCGCAGCGGTCGGGAACGTCTCGTCGAACCACCCTCTGACAACACGGAGCCGGACGGGGTTGGCGTAGGTGGCGAACGCCTCTCGTAGGCGCGCCTCGGAGCCACGGCAGTCATCGATCCACGCGGCGCTCGCACCTTCGTCGAGCGGGCCCGCCGGCGGAAGTCCCTCGAAGGAGTCGAAGGCCCACACGTCCCGCGAGGGAGCGCCTGCAGACAGCAGCACCGTGGAGCCTCCGTTATAGACACCGCAGTCGACGATTGCTCCGTCGATCGACGCGTGCTCCACCTTGCTGGCGAGTCGGTAGAGCGTGCGGCCACGACGACAGCCGAGCATCGTGTACCCGCCGCGTCGGAGCGTCAGCCAGAGCCTGGTCGCTCGGAAGTACCGTCCCGGCGCCGTCAGTTCCTCCGCGGACGGCGCGAGATCGCGCCACAGCCAACTCGGCCGGCCGCGCAGTCGCCTCGCGGCCTCGAGCCACGCCGCGCTTGACGCATGCGCCGGGTTCGGCTCGGCGCTCGTCATCGAGAAGAGCCCATCATCTTTGCGCAATCTACGGATAGCGACTAGCGCTGTGCCGCATCCGAGTGTCCTGCAGACAGTCCCCTCACCGACCGACGCAGCTCCCGAAGGCAATGCTCCTGGAGCGCAAGCCGAGAGCCTCGAACCGCCGGGGCAGCCAGTGTTCTTTCGCGGATCGAGGCGGGCACGCGCTGCTGCACGCAGTGCGCCCGTAGCTCCCTGGGTAGCCTGGTGGCCAGCCGATGGCCTCCTACCAACCCAAGTCCTTCTGGGACGAGACCCTTGGAAGCCACTTCGACATCACCGGCACGGGTCACGGGGCATTTGGGCCCACGTACAACGAGTTTCTGTATCGCGCGAAAGTACGCGCGTTTAGTCGCGCGATGGCGCGAGCCGGCGTTTCACTCTCCGATGAGTCGGTTCTTGACGTCGGTTGCGGCACAGGGTTCCTACGAACCGTCGTAAAACGGCTTGGATGTCGAGCATACACCGGCTTCGATATTGCGCCGGTTGCCGTCAAGACCCTGTCTGCGTCGTTTCCGGAGGATCGCTTCTTTCTCGTGGACGTTGGTGATGACGAGCTCGATCCAGCGGTGCGATCCATTCCTCCGTTCCGAGTGGTCCTCTGCTTCGACGTCATCTACCACATCATCCACGCTTCGCGGTTTCACCGAGCCCTCGCGAACCTCTGGCGATTCGTCGACCGGGGTGGTCACCTCTTCGTTGTGGACTACTTCGGCGACCGTGACCTCCTCCCCGGCCAGGCCTATACAGCGCTTCCCGGGTACGTGCCCCACGTGCACTTCCGCGGTATGAAGTCATACGACGAGCCGCTCCTTGCCCTCGGCGGAGTCGAGGAGGTGCAGTTCACGCCAATGTACGCGGTATTCAACCGGCCGATGGTCGGAAACAGCTTCCCTTGGCGCCACCCGCAGCTGAGTTGGCACATTCGTCGTCGACTGCTCGAGTCGCGGCGCCTCCTCGGTGCGCTGTACAGGCTCGACGGGACGTTGACACGGCACTTCCCGTGGCTGACGAATCTCAAGATCCTGACCGTACGGAAGGCTTGACGCGACTAGAGCGCGCGGCCGCCAACCAGTTCGCGGTAGACCCGTTCGTGGCACGCGGCGACTCGCTCGACGGTGTAGTGCGTCGACCAGTAAGCCTTTCCCGCAGCACCTAGCCTTCGCAGCCGTCCGGTGTCTGAAGTGAGCTCGACGAGCGCGCCGGCGAGCTCACCGGCGTCGAGTGACACGATCGCACCACCTCCAGACCGCCGCACCAGCTCGGCAAGCGCAGGGGTGTCGCTCACGAGAGCCGGCTTTCCCGCACTCCAGGCTTCGATGACAGCAACGCCGAAGCTCTCACCACGGGACGGGAGGCACACGACGTCCGCTGCGTTCAGCCACGCACGACGACCGTCGTCATCCACGGCGCCAACGTCGAGGACGTGAGCCGTCGAAGCGTCGGCGAGTAACGGAGGGCCTGGGCCTACGAACGCGAATGTGATCTCAGGATGCGACTTCGCGAGGACTCGCGCGGCGTCGAGCAAGAGATCCCAACCCTTGTGGGGGCGGCGTACTCCGAGGAAGACGACGAGTGGCCCCTCGACGCCGTGGTGCTCTCGCACGGAGCGCCCGGTGTCGGCCTGCATTTCCGGGGTACATGCGCCACACACAGCTATGCGCTCAGCTGGTACGCCGAGCGACCTGTAGACCCTGGCATCGCTGTCGAGCTGCGCCAGGACACGATCCGCTGCTCGATAGGTTGCCGCAGACGCCGGGTCGTCGCCCCACTGTCCGGCATGCGCAGAGGGGAACACCACGACAGGAGATCCAACTCGGCGCGCCGCGCGTACGGCCGCGGCGGCCAGGAGGTCGCCTCCCCAGATCTGAACGATGTCGGCCTCACGCGCGTGCCGCTCGATGAGGGGACTGATGACTCGCGCAAAGAGCCCGGCCGAGCCAAGCCGCATGCGCCCATGCGCGTAACGTCTGATGCCTGGAGTCACGTCGAGAACAAGCGGGGCGAGCAGTGCGCGCCTCGAACTGGTGATGCGAAGTGGTTGCACGTCCACGGGGCCGTCGGCGAAGCGCACGAACGGTGCCGGCGCGGCCAGACCGTCCGACAGGCGCGTGTGCAGCCCGTCGTCAACCCGCAGCGCAAGAACTCGGACGCTGTGGCGCCTCGAGAGTTCGCGCGCCAGGTCGCGCATCAGCGTCTCCACTCCACCGATAGCGGGCCAGTAGCGCCGTCCCACAAAGAGAACTCGCATCTAGATCGTCACGAGGCCGCGGCGCGGCGGCGGCCCAGGCAGCGCGAGATAACCGGGTACCTCCGAGTGGAACGACTCTGCGCCAAACGGCGACCTACGAGGTGCTTGGATCGCCTTGGGCGACTCAACGGGTACGCCTCAGCACGATCGCCACACCAGGCCAAAGTAACTCATGTTCAGCTCGCCTTATGGGATAAGGGCGGCGTCAAGAGGCCGCGAATCGTTGCGTGAACCTTTCGCGGTCCAACGGCCGACACCGGCCCAGCACCGGTACCGGCAGGCGTGCAGAAGCAAGCCCGGCGGAGCGAATCCCGGGGGCCGCCAACAGATCGCCCCCCAAACGTGAACCAGATCTGCTGGCGCGCCAGTCGTTAGCGTGTATGCCATCGCGCGTTCGGGACAGCGCGGCCGAAGCCGTACGCATGCGTCCGTACGAGTACCATCAGACAACTGGAGCAATCTCAACGGGAAGGGGCGAGCAGAAAGCCGACGCACTAGCTGTCCTACCCACGGACGTTGTGAACACGGCCGATCGGGGGCTGGTCTTCGAGCGAGCTGTGAGGAAGGAACGATGCGAAAGCTGACCTTTACCTTGATCGTGCTCTTTGCGGCCACCCTAAACGGCTCCGTCGTGAGCGGCGGCAAGTCCCGAGCAAAGAGATAGTGAAGCTCCATAAGGGCCGTGCAGACCTCCACGCTGGCAGCTCGTCGAGTGGCGGGCGGTTCCTGGCGGGCAAGGTCGCACCGTCTCGTGACACGTCAAGACGACCGCGCCGCACTACAGCACTCCAAGCACTCTCCGCACTCTCCGCATGGCTTCCGGCCGGCGCGGGCCAGGATATCGCCGCGCGGTGGCTCCTCAAACGACACGGGTTTCCGCCAGGAGCTGCCGTACGACAGGCGCGGATCAGCGGCGCGAGGTTCACCCTCGATCTCGCGGATTGGGCTCAGGGACGTGCCTACCTCACGCGTAGCTGGGACCCGGATCTCCTCGCGTTCATCGCTCGAGAGCTGCCGGCGCGTGGCGTCTTCTTCGACGTCGGCGCGCACGTCGGCCTCGTGACGTTCGCCGTTGGAGTTCGGCGCCCGGACGTGACGATTCACGCCTTCGAGCCCAACGCCAGTAACGCGAAGGGTTGGCGCCGCAACGCGGCACTGAACCCCGAAGTCGATGCAAGGTTGGAGCGCTCGGCAGTGGGATCGTTCGACGGTGAGGTCGAGATTCGTAGTGCGGGCGGAGAGTCGGCCTTCCATTTCGCTCAACCGCCGGGGAGCAGTTCCAGTGACCCCGCAGATGTCGAGCGCGTACGCCAGATCTCGCTCGACACTTACGCGGCGGCCCATGGGATCGACCGAATCGACGTCATGAAGCTCGATGTCGAAGGTTTCGAACACCACGTCGTGCTCGGCGCGCAAGAGTTGCTGAGCGACAAGCGCGTCGGCTGCATCGTCGCGGAGTTCAACGACTACCATCTCGAACGGGTCGGGACGACCCGCGAAGCCTTGATCTCATGGCTCGAGGAACGCGAATATGCACCAGAGCCCGTTCCGGCTACCGGCCTGCGTCGCCGGAAGAGGGCCGCGTCGAGACCGTTCGACCTCGTGTTCCGGCCCTGACGGTACGGCGCGGCTCCTCGCGTCAGATAACGGCGTCGCGGCGGTGACAGAATCACCGCGCGATCGTGGGGCTTGAGCTATCCAAAATCGTCTGCCACGCTGAAGGAGCGCGGCGTCCCCCGACTGCTCAGGGCGGCAAGGCGCTGGTACGCCTCTACGGTGCGCGCGGACCTGATCGGTGGCGGTCGCCGTCGTCCGCGCGGCGCGTTGGGCGCGCTAGCGTGAGAGGCAGCGCCGAACCGCACGGAGCCGTCGTCGAACGGCTCGACGGAGCTGGCGCCGCCACTCCACCCGAGAGACGTGTCGACGGCCGATCGTCGAGCTGAAGCGCGCAAACCAAGTTGTCGTTCCGCTCGGTCAGCGCTCGCACGACCTGCCGGATGAGCGTCTTGATGCCGCCAAGCGCAGGCCGGTGCCACGGGTCAGGCAAGCCGATCTAAAGGGCCGGACCGTCCGATCGCCACGCGCGCACGATAGACGCCGACAGGCCTCAGATGGAGTCCTCGTCGGGCAGCGTGGTTCCCGTGAAGGGCGGCCGCGTCACATCCTGGGCAACGGATGTGCGGCTTCGGCGAGCGGCGTTAGGAAGCGTGCGGATGAGCCGCCACGTGCGAACCGTGGAATCGCGGTCGAACATGACAATCGCGGTTGCGTAAACGGAGACAGCGAGCACGGCGCCGAAGACCGCCGCGGCGAGCCGGGGCCAACTGAACAGGAGCAACGACTCGCCCGCCCCGAAGGCGATGAGCCACGCAGCCGTGGCGGGAACAACGCCCCGCCCGATCTCTACGCCGGATGCGCGCCGAACGGCCCGCGACAGCATGTACCCGTCGACCAGAGCCGCCGCGAGTTGGGCGCAGCCCAGCGAGATGTACCCCACAAGCGGAAGCCCGACGAACGCGACGGCGATCATCGCCGCTGTCACGGCGACGTTGACGCGCAGCACTGCGCCCGCTTCGCCGCAAGCGTACAAATATCCGATCGCGACCACGGAGATCGGCAGCGCCGCAGTCATGCCGAGGAAGACCAACGGCAAGACGCTTCCGGCCTTCTGCCAGTCGTCGCCCAGCGCCGAACTGAGCGCCGGAGGGGCCGCGACGGCGAGAGGGGCCAGCAGGAACCCCGCGGCGACGGCGGCCATCCTGACTCCGCGCCGAAGCACCTCGTCCGGGCGCTCGCCTGTAGCCAGTAGCTTCGACATCGCGGGGAAAGAGACGCGCCAAAGCGACTCGAACATGAGGAGCGGCACGCCGATCAGCCGATTGGCGATGGCCCACAAGCCGAGGACGTGGTAGCCGGCTATCGTGGCCGTGCCGAAGTTGATCGCCTGGTCGCGGCCGAGCGACACCGCTGAGCTCGCCTGGAAGGCTAGGCCGAAGGGAAGAAGGCTCCGGACACGCGTGCCGTCCGCGGTGGGACGCACCCACTTGACGGGTGCCATCGACGAGAGCACGATCGTGCCTGCGAGCGTCTTCACCACCGCCGCAGAAGCGAGGCCGTAGACTCCCCAGCCGGCGAGCACGGTGCCAACGGCCCAGCCGTTGTACGCCAGCACCTCCGCCAAGTCAGACAGGATGAAGGGGCGGTAGTCGAGCGCGCGCTCGAGCGAGATAGCCGCGGGCAAACGGAACGAAAGGAAAGGAAGGCTCGCGAGAAACACCGCTGTCACCCCCGCGACTCGAGCTCCCGATGCGACAGCCCAGATCGCAGCGCCGGCGGCAATGACAGACGTCGCAGCGAGCTGGAAGCCGACGACGGCTGCATAGTCGCTGCGCGTTGGAGCGGCGGCCCGGCGGATGAGGGCCGGGCCGACTCCGACGTCGATCAGGAAGTGGGCGACGAACACGAACGACAGCCCGAACGCCGCAACGCCGAAGTCGGTTGGATCGAGCAGCCGCGCCAGGACGAGGTACCCCGCAAGGCCGCCGATGCGGATCGCGAGACCGCGCAAGGCGACCAGGACGACCCCGCGCGCAGCGCGTTCACGGATCTCGCCCGGCGATAGATTCGGCTCGTCCGCAGCCTCGCTGCGAGACCGTTTACCCGTCGAAGCGCGCACAGTCCGTGATCGACTCTAGCGGGATCGGGCTTCGTGCTCGCGTAGCGCGCCCCCGATGGTACCGTGTCGTGCGCGTGAGCTCTGGAGTGTTTTTACGTCCGCTCGGAGAGCTCCACCGGGCGCGCTATGTGTGGCGGTTCGCGCGCCTTGTTGACCGGCCGATACGCTTTGCAAGAGCCGAGTACGCCGGATCACCAACTGTGGGACGGTACACGCCGCGCGGTAGCGAGCTTCAAGTGTTCATCCGGCACCGAAGCGGCGACCTCTACATTCTCGAGGAGGCCTTCGGTGAGCGGATGTTCGTCTGGCCGCCTGAGGTTGCTGAGCGGCTCGGAAAGCGATCGACGCTGACGGTTCTCGACCTCGGCGCACATATCGGGTTTTTCTCAGCCGCGACGCTCGCGCAACACGCTGATGCTGAAATCACCGCATTCGAGCCTGACGAGGACAACCGCCGGCTGCTCGAAATGATGGTCGACACGAATCGTCTCTCGTCGCGCATTCGAGTGGTCCCAGCGTGCGCAGCCGCCAGAGACGGGACCGTCGCATTCGCATCGGGATCGGGATCTACTTCGCACATCGTCTACGAGCCGGGCGCCGCGAATGTGCAGTCGGTGCCTGCTGAAGACGTCCTTCCTCTGATGGCCCGTTCCGATCTCGTGAAGATCGACATCGAAGGAGGCGAGTGGTCGCTGCTTCGAGACGCGCGATTTGGCTCGGGCGAGACGGCGGCCATGCTCCTCGAATACCATCCTGGCCAGGGCGTCACCGATGGTCGCGAGGAAGCCCTGGAGGCGCTCACGCGCGCCGGATTCGAGACCGGTTACCTCGATTATCCCGGCAGCGGCGTCGGCATGTTCTGGGGCTGGCGCTAGGCGTCGCGTGCCGCAGCGGCGCGGCGGTACGTCGCGGCTGTTTCCCGCGCGCATCTCTGCCAAGTGAACTGCAGGCTTCGGCGGCGCCCACGCTCGCGATAGAGCTTCCTCACCATGTCGTCGTGCAGTAACTGGTCGAACGCGTTTGCCAGTGCATCGACATCGTCCGGATCGACGAACAGGGCAGCGTCGCCGGCCACCTCCGGCAACGACGTCGCAGCGGCAGCGACGACAGGCGTGTCGCATCGCATCGCCTCGAGAACCGGAAGCCCGAAGCCCTCTGCGCGAGAGGGAAACGCCAGGAGCTCCGCCCCGCTATACAGCGCGGGCAGGTCGCTGTCAGCGACGAAACCGGTTTCGATCATGCGCGAGCGGAGCCTCGAGCGCTTCCGCAGCTCAGCGTCCGTCTCGTCCGTGTCCCAGCCACGCGGTCCTGCGAGCACGAGATTGACGTTGCGCGCGGCGCCGCGCTCCACGAGGCGCTCGAACGCGCGGATGGCCAGCGCCAGATTCTTGCGAGGCTGTCGCGCGGCAAGAGTAAGGATGTACGGCGCGTCGGGAATCCCGTACCTCTGCAGAGCACGCCGCCGCGAAATCGGGTCGACCGGCCGCATGGCATCGGACACGCCAAGCGGCACGATGGCTACGCGATTCGGGTCGACCGCTGTGCGCTCGACGACACGGTCCCGCGCATATGACGAAGCGACCACCACCCAGTCACGGCGGCCGATCCGCTCGACGACCAGCTCGGCGAAGGCGCGCTGTTCCGGCGTTGCATAGGAGGGGTGATCCAGCGGGATCAGGTCAAAGACGCTGATTACCCGCGCGGCGCGGCCGGTGACTTGCCGGCCGGGCAACGGCAGGAACGTCGAATGGATGACGTCGTACCGGCTGCCGTCGAACGTGCGCCGGGCGTCGACACGCTTGAGCGCCTTGAAGGCCCCGCGAGCCGAAAGGGACGCTACGCGTGAGCGCAGAGTTCCGTCAGGCTCGAGTCGAAGCGCAAGCCGCTCGTAGAGTCGCTCGCTGCGGATCCGGCTTCGGAATCCTCGGTCGACCGCGAACGTGTACGACAGCCTCCGCGCATACGCGGCTGTCAGCGAGCCCGCCCGGATCTCGTCGAATGCGCACGCCGCAATCAGGGTTAGATCCAGCTGCGGCTGCCCCGCCAACGCTGCCACGAGCTCGTGTGCTGCGCGCGTGACACCGGCGATCGCGGCTGGACGCGCGTGATGCTTGGCCAGGAAAGAGACGTCTACGGCGGCGCGAAGCACGGCCTCTGCGGCCAACCCGTCGCGGAGCTCAGTTCGTGGGGACGCGGCTAGACGCGGTCGCCGTCGCCGCGCAGCACAAGCGGGATCGTGCGGAGCACGAGGCGCCAGTCGTTCCCGAACGACCATGTCGAGACGTACAGGTAGTCGAGCTTGATCATCTGCTCGAAGGGAATCACGCTGTGCCCGAGCACCTGCCACAACCCCGTCATGCCGGGTCGCATGTCGAGGCGGTGGCGAGCCCAGTCCAAGACGTGGCGATCCTCGTCGAGCACGAGCGGCCTCGGCCCCACTAAGCTCATCTCGCCGAAGACGACGTTGATGAGCTGCGGCAGCTCGTCGAGGAAGTAGCGTCGCAGGAATCGGCCGAGCGGCGTGACGCGCGGATCGTTCTCCAGCTTGAACATGACGCCACTGCCCCCGTTTTGAGCATGGCGGTTGAGGTGCGCGAGGTCCGTCTTCCGAGAATCCGCGTCCGTCGACATGGTTCGGAACTTGAAAACACGGAACGGGCGGTTAGCGGCTCCCATCCGCACCTGCCGGAAGAAGATCGGGCCCGGCGAGCCAAGCTTGACCGCGATCGCGATTACGAGGAGCAGCGGAGCGAGTACCCCGAGCGCAACGAGCGCGAAGAAGAGATCACTCGCACGTTTGGCGACTGCCCAGCCGCGAGAAGGCCGCGGGAGGACGATCGTGTGCAGCGCAACAGTGTCAAGCGCGATCAGCACATCGTTAGGACGGCGACTCGCGCGAACCGCGACCACCGCAGCTTCCGGCGTGGTGGTGCCGCTATTCATGCTCGGACTCGCCTTTTGGCGAACCGGTCGGAAGATTGGGCATGCCGCAGACCGCCTTCAGGCTCGCGATGGGACGGACGTGAGCCGTCAACTGGGTAGGAACGTAATCATCGAGCAGGTTCGATGTCAAGAAATAGCTGCATTCGAGCGCGCTCTATGACACGCGCTGACGCTCGACATCCCGCGTCGGTCGTGGCGCGTAGTAGTTCGCGTAGCCATACCCCTCCTCGAAATCCGCACCGGTGAGCACGAAGCCAAGCTTGGCAGCCGGGCTAGCGTCGAGGAGGCGCCGAAGCTCGCCGAGCATCGGCCGCCGCACGACGTTCAGTCGTGTGACAACCACTAGCCCGTCGACCTTCGCGCTGAGAGCCATGGCGTCGCCGACATGCAAGAGCGGCGGAGCGTCGATGAGGACGACCTCAGCCCGGTCGCGGAGTTGGCGAAGGATCTCACTCACCAGATTCGTCGCAACGAACTCGCCCGGATCAGGTGGCACAGGCCCAGAGGTAACGACCTCGAGCAGCCCGCTGACGCCCCGCCCGGCGTTTCCGTTCTCCACCCTTCCGTTCCGGCTGCCCGCGTCGGGAATCGCGATCGCCGAGATTGCCTCGTCGAGCGACGCGTGCCCGAGCGCGACGTCGGTGACCCCTGGGCGCCCCTTCAGGCCAAACGTCGAGTCAAGCGAAGGGCGCCGCAGATCGAGGTCGACGACGACGACCCGATGCCTCGCGCGGGCGAGCGCAACGGCCAGGTTGACGACGGTCGTCGATTTCCCCTCGCGCTCGACCGCGCTCGTGAACATGATCGTGCGGGCGCGGCGCTCCAGATTGACGAACTCGAGGTTCGTGCGCAGCATCCGGAAGGCCTCGGCCTGGGCGCTCGTCGGGTCGGCGAGCATGGCGACCTGGTTGCCGCGGCGCATCCGGCGGGACGGTCCGGGAATGCGCGCGAGGAGCGGCAGGCCCAGCGCGTCTCGAATCTGCTCGACGGAGCGAACGCGGGTGTCGAGCGCGTGCCAGAGGAACGCGAGCCCGACACCGAAGACAAGTCCGAGGAGGAGCCCGATCGCGGCGTTTCGTTTCGGCCGCGGACGCACCTGCAGTGCAGATGAGGCCGGCCGTACGACCGCCGCATTCGACGTCTGCAGCGCTTGTAACGTTCGTAGTTGCTCGCGCTTGTCGACGAGGCTGGCATAGGTCGTGAAGAGCGGCGATGCCCTTCCGGGATTCCGGAGCTGGGCAAGGCGCCGCTCGACCTGGCTCAGCGTACGGTTGACGGCGCCTGTGTCGAGCTCCCGCCGGTAGTTCACGAACTGCTCGCCATAGGCCGTGGCCAGCCGCACCGCCACTCCAGGGTTCCTGTCGGTGACGCGGAAGGTCAGCAGATCGCTGCTCGCGGAAGAGACCACGCTCGTGCTCTTGAGCAGACTCGTCGGCGTGCGCGTGCGGACTCTAGTCGAGCTGAGGACTCGCTGGGCGATCTCCGGCACCTTGGCGAGCTCGATCTGCGTCTGCACGAACCGCGACGGGTCCTCGTACGACTCGAGGATGCCGCTGATTGTCGCGGCCAGATCCTGTCGCTTCAGGAGAACGTCTGCGGACGCCTGGTACATCCGCTGCTGGCGGACCGAGAAGAAGACCGCTGCGAGGGGAATGAGCACGAGTGGCAGGATCACGACCCACTTGCGCTCCTGGAGAATCCGGAGGTAATCGCGAAGGCTGGACGAGCCGTGCCTCGTTGCATCCTCCATCCGGTCCCGCCTTTCCGCTCGAGTCGACGCGATGCGCGCAGCCGAACCTTAGCCTGCGGGGCCGCGGATCTTCCGAGGCTGGCAGCCGAGTGCTTCGCGATAGGACTCGACGTAGGAGGCGGCGGCTCGCTCCCAGGTGAAAGCGCGCACCCGGGCGATGCCGGCGTTCCGAAGCCTCGCGCGCTCCTCCTCGTCGCCCGCAAGCCGCTCCAGTGCGCGCGCCCAACCTTCGACGTCAGCCGGTGGAACCCGGATTGCCGCGTCCCCCACCGTCTCGTCCATGGCCGTTCCGGTGGAGCAGATCGTCGGGACACCGCGAACCAGCGCCTCGAGCGGTGGAAACCCGAAACCCTCGGCGTGGGAGGGAAACGCGAAGAAGAGCGCGTTCTCGTACAACCGCTCGCGTTCCGACGCCGAGACGCGGACAGCGACCTCGACCCCGGGCTCGCGGCAGAGCGCGGAGAGAACCTCGGCCGAGCGGTACCCGGCGATGCCGGCGACCTTCCAGGTCAGCGGCAGGCCGCGTGCGCGGGCGCGCCTGAACGCCCGCAGCAGGCCCAGGTGGTTCTTCCTGGGCTCGAACGTTGCCAGCGTGAGGAAGTATGGATCGGCCGATCGTGCCGCCTGAAACACGCTTGTCGGCGGAGAGACGCCCGGATGGATCACGCGGACATCCAGGCGAGCAGCCTCCGGGTGGCAGAAGAGGAAGCGGTCGCGGGTGTAGAAGGAGTCGCACACGATGACGCGAGGGCCCTTGGCCATCGCCGCGGCCAGCATCGCTCGCTTGAAGGCCACGAAGGAGCGCGGGTACCACTCCGAATGCTCGATGAAGAAGACGTCGTGTACCGTCAACACGAACGGCGCAGAGCTGAGAATCAGCGGGCGCGGGTTGCCGAGGTGGACGAGATCGACCTTTCGGGCCGCGCGGGCCACGGCAGACTGCTCGTAGGCGAAGCGGCCCACGCGTGTTCGCAAGATGCCCGGCCCCGTCACGCAGCGTACGTTCGGGCCTCCGACGCCGTTGGGGCACAGGCCGAGCAGGTGAAGCTCGTCATCTGGGCCGAGCGAGGCCGGCAGCGCTCTGCAGAGACCCTCGATCACGGTGCCGATGCCAGCCGCGCCGATTTGGTGTGTGGGAAGGAGAATCTTCATCCGAACGTGGCGCGGTCAGGCGAATCTCGACCGATCCACCGGGCGCCGAATCTAGTATCCGTGAGGTGCGGGTGGGATTGATCGGGGTCGGCCGCTGGGGAACTATGCCCGGCTGTTAAGCAAGTCGCGCGACGCGGAGCTGGTCCGCGCCTGCGACCTGAGGCCGAAGGCCTCGATCGGGCTCGTCGGGTACACCCCGGTGACGAAGTCTCGCCAGACGTCGAGCGCGCCTTCGAGGACGAGTCCGTGGATGCGGTGGTCATCTCGAGTCCAACCTCGACGCACGTCGCTCTCGCCACGGCATCTGCCGACTGCGAGAAGCTGCGCGGCCTGGCGAAACGCAAGGCGGATTCTGATGCTGGGCCACACGTTCCTCTTCAATCCGGCCGTGTCGGCTGATGCACGCGATGATTGTCGACCGTGAGCTGGGCGAGGTTCGCTACTGCCACGCGGCTCGGCGTCCCGGGCGCGTTCAGGGAGACGTGACCGAGCTATGGGATCTGGGCCGCCGTGACGTGTCGCTCCTGCTCTACCCCGTCGCGGATGCAGCTTCGCGACGTTTCCGCGGACGCCTCCTTCGTGCCGGGGCTCGGCGACGACGTAGTGCTCCTGACAACCGCGCTTCGAGAGCGGGATCTAGCGAACGCCGAGCTTTCGTGGCTGGGTGCGCCCAAGCTGCGGACGCTCGCCGATCGGCCGTGTTTGACGAGCTTAGCCCGACAACAAGTTGCAGGTCTACGAGAACGCCAGCGGCGTTTCGAACGAGGCCGGCCGGCCGGTCTCGTGGCGCACACCGGCGAACCGCTCGCCGCGCAACTCGCACACTTCTTGAGTGTTGTGAGCTCGATCGCGAGCCCGAGACGGGTGGTGCCGCAGCGCTCCGCGTCACAAGTGTGCTGGAAGAAGCCTCCTTGCGCGATGGCGGTCGCGCAGGCCCTGCGTGGCTGGGTGGCATCGGCCGATTGAGCGTCCACGTAACGAGTGCCAGCGGTCTCCGAGATCTCTTCGCGGGCCGGACATTTCCTCCGACCCTCGAGCGAAGGCCGGGAGCTCACTGGCGTCGGTAGTGCCTCCTGACGACGTTGTAGAGGGGCTCCGGCATCGGCCGCATGACAAACCGGCGCACGGGGTGTGGTACGAGCGAGCGCACCGTCTGAAACGCGATGTCAGCGGCCGTCAAGTTGACGAAACCTGTCGAGAAGTCGGGCTCCCACCGCCGGACCTCGGCCAGCGATTCCGCGAGCAATCGGATGTACGGCTCCCAGACCAGCTTCCGCTCGTGGGCGGAGATAGCGTAGGGAGTGGCCCAATAGAAATCCGGCGACTGCTCTGCGCGGCGGAAGTGCCGTGCGGTCCGCCGCCAGCGCGGCAGCCATGCCGGCCAGGCCCGATAGAGCCGGAGACCGCCATAGTGGTAGAAGATGAGCGGTTCGCCGTCGACGACGACGCGGCCTTGACTCACCTCCAGCGCGTGATTCGCGGAATTCCACGGTCCGAGCCCTCCGCCGGGATGCTGCAAGACGCGGACCCCTGGGAACCGCTCCGGCCAGTCGTCGAGATACTTCTGGTCACCGAACTTGCCGGCTTCGAACCGGTCGTAGCACCACTCCAGGCAACGGGCGCGCCACCAACGCAATGCTCCCAGACCGGATTCGTCGCGGCGGAACGGCGTGAACTGGTTGACGTAGATCCCGACGAGCCGCTCCTCGGCCTCTGAGCCGGGCGGGAACCGATGCGGGGTAATGCCGATCGATCCGCTGCCGAGCTCGTCGAACAACGGGGCCGGATCGTGGAAGAACATCATGTCTGCGTCCAGATACGTCAGCATCTCTAGGCCCGGCTCCCGCTCCAGAGCAAAGAGGGTGCTGGCCGGCATCGCCGTCCAGCAGTACTCGCCGTAGGATCGATCTCGCCTGACCGAGCGGAGCGCCTGGTCGTGCGCCTCCAGCTCCTCGATGGCGATCGTCGCGATGCTCGGAAGTGCCATGCGGTCGAGGACGTCCTTCGCCTTCGCGTCCATGCAGAAGATCCGAAGGCCGAAATCCGGGCAGACGGCCTCGAGCGAACGATAGAGCGCGACCGCTCGGACGAGGTAGCCGGACGTGACAATGGCCGAGAATTCGTACCTCATCTTTGGGCTGTTCCGCTCGGCGCCCGGCTCTTAGGCCGAACGCGGCGTTGACTACGCGGGCTCACGATCCCGGCCAAAGCCCGTCGGCCGGCGCATCGCCCGGTGCCCTGGCGACAACCTCCCAGGCGAACTCAGGCTGAACCAGGCGCTCGCGCTCCGTCGCTTCAAGCCGGTCACTCGTTCTCGGAATGAGCTGGAAGTGAAGCACTTCCTGCTCGAGGTACACCTCGAAGCGCGAGACGATCGAGATCCAGACAGTGTAATCTCCCGCCGGGAGGATCGGCGGCACTCTCACTCGCGCCAGGTAGTCTCCCGGGTCTTCCGCTACCTGCCTTCGCGGCTCCACGTCCGACCAGTTCTCGTCCAGGAGCCGCGAGCGCCGCATGTTGAAGAGCTGAAGGCCGACATCGATCCCGGGGAGTCGCTTCGTGGTCGTGAACGCAAGCTCCAGCAGGAGCTCCTCGCCTCTTCGAGGAAACTCGGCCACCTGTCCGTCGAGGTGTTTGAGTACCGCGGACTCGAGGCGCACGGCGCCGGTCCCACCGGGGCGATGTCGTTGCAGTCCCCCTTCGCGACGGAGAGCCCGCAGATAGGCGTCAGCGACGTCCGCCGGCGCTCCGTCGGCTTGGATCCGCCCGCTGTCCAGCCAGATCGCCCGATCGCAGAGTGCTTCGATCGCGCCGAGATCATGACTCACGAACAGCGTCGTTCGGCCTTCGTGCTCGAGCGTCGAGATTCGCCGCAGGCATTTTTGCTGAAACTCAGCGTCCCCTACGGCCAGCACCTCGTCCACGAGCAGGATCTCACCCTCGAGGTGCGCGGCGACGGCGAACGCGAGGCGGACGTGCATCCCGGCTGAGTACCGCTTCAAGGGGGTGTCCAGAAAGCGCTCGAGCTCGGCGAAAGCCACGATCTCGTCGAGGCGCCGCCGGATCTCCTTTCTCGTCATCCCGAGTAGTGCCCCGCTCACGTAGACGTTTTCCCGGCCCGTCAACTCGTGGTGGAAGCCCGTACCGACCTCGAGAAGCGACGCGACGCGACCGCGTACTCGCCCCGTTCCGATCGTGGGCTCGGTGATGCCTCCGACGACGCGAAGCAGTGTCGTCTTGCCCGCGCCGTTCCGCCCGATGATACCAACGGCCTCGCCCTCGCTCACAGCCAGCGTGATGTCCTTCAGCGCCCACAGAGACTCGGTGGAGCTCCGGCGCCGGAGCTGCCTCGCGGCAAGCTGCGAGACGCTTTCGCGCAGTGTCGCGTACTTGGCGCCGTTGCGATCCAGTTGGTACTCCTTGCCGATCCCGCGAAGCTCGAGCACGGCGCTCTTCACGCCGAGCCTCCGTCGGCCGGCCGGAAGAGGAAGCCCCTGCGCGCGATCTGTTCCGAGACGCCGCCGATGCTGAGCTCTTCACTGTTCGAGAACTCGCGGACGAGCCGCACCCCCGCCGCCCCGGCACTGTCCACGAACTCGTCGCGGTTGAGCGCCCACTCCAGCGACGCGGACGCGGACGCGGAGCCGCGTGCGTATGCACGCTGGAGGAAGACGGTTGAGGCCGATTGCGAGACCGTGGGCAGCCGGGCAACGGAGAGCAGCGTCCGCGTGGAGAGCGACAGCCTACGCAGGAGTGTCTGCCAGTCCTCGCTGAGTGACAGCGAGCTGCTCGCGAGGACGACGTCGTACTCGCGGTCGAGGCAGGAGTCATCCTCGCAGAAAGCCGCCTCCGGCACGAGGCGCCTGCCGAGCGCACAGCTCGCCGGGGCGTCCTTGGAGACGTAGTCCAGTCCCAGCGCCGGGAACAGCACCCGGGCCAGCACGTAGTAATGCCCGGCTCCGCTGCGCCAGTCCAGGAGCGAGACGTGCTCCCTGCCCTGCGCCACCCGGCCGAGGACATATGCGAAAGACATGACCCGGTTGTGCGCCCCGTGATCGCCGGGAGCTTTGAGAGCCGCCGGCAACTCATGATTAATCGCTAGAGCCTCGCGGCTCGAGACGGCCGCCAGGAAGGAGGCCCACTCGTACTCGTGCTCAACGGCGACCGCGCACCCATTCGCCTCGAAGTCGAGCACCAGCGGATCGGATCGCGCTCGCGACCATCCTTCCGGAACATGCTCGAACTCCGGCGCCGCAAAGTCACGCACGCGACGCCCGAGCTTGCGCACCGCGCGGGGCAAGTGGCGACGGCCTAGCTGCCGCAGCCGCTCCGCGTAGAGCACCCGCCCCGCATGCCTGCGGTAGCGCGTCAGTCGCGCCGCCCCTGTGTGCGCGCCCATGAATCAGATCCGGTCCGCGAACTGCCGCTCAACGTGAGTGAAGTACACGAGCCCCGTCGCGAAGATGATCGTCGCCGAGACGAGCGAGAGCACGTCGTCGCGCGTGAGGCTCGAGGTTCCGAGCACCGCCCAGCGCATGCCGTCGACCAGCCCCACCATCGGATTGAGGGAATACAGGTGGCGCCATGTTCCAGTGACCAGCGAGCTTGGAAAGACGACGGGGCTGGCGAAGAGCCAGATTTGCAGCACGAAGCCGAAGGCGTAGCGGACGTCTCGATAGAGAACGTTGAGCGCCGAGAGCCAAGTTCCGACCGAACACGCAAGAAGCACGGCTGCAGCGCACCAGACGGGCAGCGTGAGGAGCGCCGTCGAGGGCGTGACCTCGTATGCGACGAGGAAAGCGCCCGCAGCCACCAGTGACACCGCGAGGTCGACCATGCCGGGGAGCACGGCCGCGATCGGCGCTAGTAGCCGCGGGAAATAGACCGTTCGGACGACCCGGTGATTTTCGACGAGCGAGTCTGCTGCTGCCAGGACGCTTGTCGAGACATACGTCCAGATCACCAAACCGACATAGACGAACAGCGGATACGGAACACCCTCGCTCGGGATATGGGCGAGTCGGCCGAGAAAGACGGCGAAGATCCCGGCCGCCGCAAGAGGCTGAATCAGGGCCCACATCACGCCGAGAACAGTCTGCTTGTACCGCAGCTTCAGGTCGCGGACGGCGAGTGCGAGGACGAGCTCTCGATAGGACCAGAGCTCTCCGAGGCTGATCCGAGGAAGCCACTTCGACGACCGGCGGATCTCCCTCCACCCGACCGTCGCGCGCGCGTGGCTCCTGAACCGGCTCACCACGGCTGGCCCGTGCCGACAACGTGCCGGCCGCCCGAACCGGAGGCGCCCACCTGGAGGGCCGGTGGGTTAACGACTTCGACGGCAAGGGGTCGACAACGGCGGCGCATGATGCCGTGGCACGATAACCAAGCTGTGCCATCCGCCACCTCCCCGGCGCCGTTCCGGACTGCTAAAGCTCACCGCTCGTTCTGAGACCGCCGTTGAACGCACAGTCGACACAGGAATAGCTAATGCGAGCGGTGCTTCTCTCGAAGGCGCTCGTGCACGCCGCGTACCGGACGAAGTGCGCGGCGATCGCCGCCCATCCGGGAACCCAGCTGGCAGCCATCGTTCCACCCTCGTGGCGGGCAGCCGACGGGTGGGACACCGCACTCGAGCGAGATGGTGATGGCACCTATGAGCTCGTCACGACGCCGATCGCCTTCAACGGCCGGTATCACGCCCATTTCTACCCGCGAATCGGGTCGCTGCTCAGAGAGCTGCGACCGGACGTCTTCCACGTGGACGAAGAGCCGTACAACCTCGCGACATTTCATGCGCTCTGGGAGGCGAAGCGCCTCGGAATACCGACGGCGTTTTTCACGCTCGCGAACATCGACCGGCGCCTGCCACCGCCGTTCGGGCTGCTCGAGCGAGCCTCGTTCTCGTGGTCTAGGCGGGCGATCGCGGCGAGCGAGGACGCCGCCGGCCGACTTCGCGCGAGGGGATACCGCGGGCTGATGGATGTGATTCCGCAGTTCGGCGTCGATACGGAAGCGTTCTACCCGGCCACCGTGCACCCGGACAGGGTGTTCACGATCGGCTACGTCGGCCGCCTGGTCCGAGCCAAGGGCCTGAACGTGCTGATCCGGGCGCTAACGAGCCTCGCCGGTGAGTGGCGCCTTCGAATCGTCGGGGAAGGGCCGCTGCGCGGCGAGCTCGAAGAGCAGACGGAAGCGCTCGGCGTGGCGGCGCGCGTGGAGTTCAAGCGCCCCGTGCCGTCAGCCGGAGTGCCGGCTGTTCTGCGCGAGCTCGACGCGCTGGTGCTCCCCTCGCTGACGACGCGGCGCTGGAAGGAGCAGTTCGGCCGAATCCTCGTCGAGGCGATGGCATGCGGCGTGCCCGTCGTCGGCTCGAGTTCCGGCGAGATTCCGAACGTAGTCGGCAATGCGGGAGTGATCACACCCGAGGGTGACGCTCGGGCCCTTGCGACCGCCCTGGCCGAGCTGATGGCAAACGCCGCCCGACGGGAGTATCTGGCGACTGCGGGCCGGCGGCGGGCCGTCGAGGAGTTCAGTCATCGCTCGATCGCCGCGCGCTACCACGCGGTATATGAACAGCTCGCGCGGGAGCTCTGAGCGGACAGGCTCCCTAGCCGACCGGCTCTTTCGCCCCTCGCTGGGGGCGGCCGGCGTAGTAGTAGGAGCCGCCGTAGCCATAGCCTCCGTCAGCATCGGCGCCCGTGAGAACGAAGCCCAGCTTCGCCGTCGGCGCCGTGTCGAGGACGCGCTTCAGCTCGCGAATCGTGGGTCGCCGAATCACCTTGAGCCTAGTGATGACGACGAGTGCGTCCACCTTCGCGCTCAGCGCAAGTCCGTCGCCGACATGGAGCAGAGGCGGCGCGTCGATGAGCACGAGGTCCGCTCGCGCCGCCGATGCGTCGAGGATGTCGCCGAGCACGCGCGAGGATACGAACTCCCCCGGATTTGGCGGCGCCGGGCCGGCGGTGAGCACCTCGAGCACGCCGCCGAGGTCACCGTGGGCGTGGTTGCCGTTTCCGTCCGGCCTCCCGTTCGGGCCGCTGGTCGCGCTCACGACCTGGATTGCCTCTTCGAGGTTGGCGTGGCCAAGTGCGACGTCGGTAAGGCCCGCGTGCCCTTCGAGGGCGAAGAACCGGTCGAGCATCGGGCGCCGAAGGTCGAGGTCGATCAGCAGGACGCGCGTGCCCCCGCGCGCGAACGCCACCGCGAGGTTCGCGACTGTCGTCGACTTGCCCTCGGATTCGACTGCGCTGGTGAACATGATCGAGCGCGCCTGGCGGTCGAGGTTGACGAACTCGAGATTCGTCTTGAGCACGCGGAAGGCCTCCGCCTGCACGCTGCTCGGCTCGGCGACCATCGAGCCCGAGCGACGCGACCGCTTCGCCGGTTCTGGGATGCGTGCGAGTAGCGGAAGCGCCAGGCGATCGCTGAGCTCGTCCGTCGAGCGAACACGCGTGTCGAGCGCATGCCAGAGGAAGGCGAGGGCGACGCCAAAGAGCAGTCCGAGCGCGAGACCGAGGGCGACGGCGCGCTTCGGGCGTGGCTGAACCTGGATCCCGTGCGCTGCCCGGCGGAAGACAAACGCGTTCGCTCCCTGGAGGGCGCCGAGTGTCACCAGCTGGTTCTGCTTGTCGAGCAAGCTCCTGTAGGAAGCCGATCTCTGCCCTTGCCTGCGGAGCTCGGCGATCTGCGTTGCGAGCTCCTTCCGTGCCTTGTCAATCGCTCCCGTGTCGAGCTGATGGCGGTAGAGCGCGAACTGGCGTGCGTACTCGTTCGCCAGACGCACCGCCAGGGCTGGGCGCCGACTGGAGACGGTGAAGATCAGCAAGTCGTTCCCCGCGGACGGTTGGACGCTCGTCCCGGCCAGCGCGTCGGGCCCGGCGATTCGCGCGGCCTTCGCAACCCGGCTGACGACGATCGGCGCACCCGCCAGCGTGATCTGGGTTTGAACGTACGCGGACCGATCCTGGAACAATGAGTAGTCCGGAATCCCGCTGACGGTCGCCGCGAGGTTCTGCTGGTTGAGGAATACCGAGGCCGATGCCTCGTAGACCCGGTCCTGGCGCAGTGCGAGCAGCAACGCTGTGAGCGGGATTGCAACGAGGGGAAGTGCGATCGCCCACTTGCGGTGCCAGGCGACCCGTAGGTAGTCGCCCAGCGTCGAGGTGTCCTGGTGTCGGATGGTTGGCTCCATGGCGCGCAGCGGCGCCCGTGGCGCCTGCAGGTAATTGTTGCAGAAGGCCGCTTGGCGTCGTCAGTATTGGGCGAGTGACCCGGCGCGCCTGGCCGCGTCGAGCATGCGCTTGAAGACGAGCAAGGCGAGCGGCGGGGCGACGATACTCGCCGCCACGAGGGCGGCGAGCTTCCATGCGACGATGTGGCCTCCGAGCAAGGAGGCACGCAGCAGGTCGAGACCCCACGCGAACGGGAAGGCCCGGGAGATGGCGGCGAGCACGGGCGGCAGGACGTCGGCGGGGAAGTAGACGCCCGCGAAGATCGCGATGGCGAGCGTCGCGAGCCCGAAGAATGCCGTGACTTTCTTGTAGACGATCGTGACGCCCGCCAGCGCGATCCCGATCGACGCGAAGAGGACGATGAGCGACGCGAGCGACGCGGTGAGCACCACCAGCGACAGCGGGTCGGTCGATAGTCGCAGCCCGAAGACGATGATCGCGAGGACGACAGTCAGCACACCGGAGAAGATGGCCCGCAGGAGCTCGTAGCTCGCGCTGCCGAGCACCACGAGCCACGACGGGGCCGGCGTGGCCATCAGCGCCTCGAGCGTGCCAGTCGTCTGATCCTCCCTGAACCGCTCGGCAAACGAGGTGAGGGCAGCTTGACCCACCGCGAGCAGCGCGAGCCCGATCACGATGAAGCCGAAGTAACCCTCGCGAAGGCCGGTCCTCGCGCCTGCGCCCGACCGATCCACGAGACGGCTCAGGTAGAAGAACAGCGTGAGGCTGAGCGCGGTGTTGAGGAGCTCGAGCGCGAACTGGAGGCGATAGGAGCGCGCCAGCGCCCAGTCGCGGCGAAGGAACGCGGCGAGCACGACCGGCACACCGGTCATCCCGTCCTCGCGCCGAGGAGCTGCTCCAGCGTCTCGGGGCTCCCTCCACCCGCGACTACCGCGGCGATACGACCTGCGTCGATTATCACGACACGTGTTCCGACTGCGGTGGCCTCGTGTAGGTCGTGCGTTGCGAAGAGGACGGCGGATCCTTGCTCATCGACGATTCGGTCGACGAGGCCGCGAAAGCGTCTCGCCGCGACGGGGTCGAGGCTTCGCGTGGGCTCGTCCAGCAGAAGCACCGGCGGCTCGACGAGGAGCGCACGCGCGAGCGCGAGACGCAGCCGCATGCCGGACGAATAGCCCGAGACGGGTCGGTCTGCGGCGCTCGCGAGGCCCGCATCGGCGAGCAGGATCTCGACGCGCGGTACGGCAGCGCGGCGCCTCAGCCCGTGCAGAGCGGCGAAGAACTCCAGGTTGGCGCGTCCGGTGAGCCTCCAGTACCACGCACGCTCGTCGGGAAGCAGGAGGCCGATCGAACGCCGGACGGCGACGGGATCGCGCTCCACGTCGTACCCCGCCACGGTCGCCCGTCCCCCGTCGGGGAGCACGGTCGTGCTCAGGATGCGCAGCAGCGTGCTCTTTCCCGCGCCGTTCGGACCGACCAGGACGACCGCTTCGCCGCTGTCGACCTCGAGGTCGATCCCCGCGAGCGCCGTGACGGCGCCGAACTGCTTTGTCAGCCCGGAGACAGAGATGCCGCCCACGACAGCTCTTTCTACGTGTTCCGCGGGAGGCCTTGCCGGCGTGCACGCAGCCAGGCGCGGAACCCAGGCGCCGAGTGGCCCGCGATCCAGGCAAGTCGCCAGGCGTACGCCGCGACGAGGCCTCCAGGCCCGCGGCGCGCGAGCGGCGTCCACCAACGCATGAAGGCGCGGCTGGGGAAGAGCTTGCGCGCGACCTGGGCGCTTAGCTGGCGCGCGCCTTTCGCACGAGTCAGCTCGTCGAAGCTGACCGCGCCCGGTGGGCGCGACGCCGCGTTCAGCTCGGTGCGAATCGACGTCCCCTCCGGCAAGCCGAGGCGGGCAGCAATCTCCGCGCCGGCGGGTAGCATTCGCAGGCCCCGCGCAAACGCCTCGACGGCCTCCAGAGCTTCCGCGAGCTCGCCCGCAGCCCGCCAGTCGCTGTCGTGTAAGCGGGCGATCGCCCGCCCGAGATCCTCGAGCGCCTGGTGGTCACGCACACCGTGCTGTGCGGCATGGAGCGCGACGTGAAACGCCTGGGGCGTCCTCGTCAGCACGCGTACCCCCTCGCCGCCGATCTGCCGCGTCTCCGTGGACGCGGTGAGCGCCGTCCAGACGGCGGCCGGCTCGGCCTCGATGCCGATCAGCGTCTCGTGCAGATCGACCTTGTCCTCGCCGCGACGCCATGCGAGGCCCGCCGGGAGGCTTGGCTCGGGTCCAAACGCATCGAATGCATAGCGAAACCCGAGCTCCCGCAGAACCGCCTCGGCCACAGGCACGAGGGTCGAAGGCACGAGCAGATCCGAGTCGCCGTAGGGCCGGTACGTCCCGTCCGCGTACAGCCACTCGACCGTTACGGGTCCCTTCAGCAGGACGCACGGCACCTCGCGACGCCGAAAGGCCTGCACGACCTCAGCGGTGACGAGATCGACACAAAGGCTGTACGCCGTGCCGAGCAGCTTGGGCCGGTACTCGAACACCACCGGGTCAGAAGAGGCGGTTCGATTTACGACGCGTCGAGGCCAGAGGCTCCGACGCGCCGCGAGCCGTCAGCAGGTCTTGATCGGGTCCGAGTTGTCGGAGTTTCGGACCGCGAAATCGGTCGTCTTGTTGCAGTTCTTCATGGTCAAGTCCTGTACCCGACCGATGACAAGAAGCGTCGGAGGCTCGTAAGCCTGGGTAGAGCCGGTGATAGGCTCGGACAGCCGCGTGGTAGACAAGATCAAGCCCCCTTGGGGTTCTAAAACCGCAGAAGCCTTCAGGTTACCACGGGGCGCCTATGGCTTGCAGATCGAAGGCTTCGGAGCCAATGAGCACCTGCTCGACCTCGGAGCGCGGCGGTGGCCGATTGTCCAGGCTCGCATCGACCCTGCTGGGACGCCACCGTGCCTGGAGGCGGCGGATGAGCACGCCGTCGTTACCCCGCTGCTCGATTCCGCGTGGGTTCATTGCCAGCGAGACGAGCGCACGGCCACGTTGCTCGGGCTGTCTCCCGCAGCCGACGGCCGCCTGGGGCACGCATTTCTGAAGGCGGTCGGAGCGATCTTCGGACGCTGGGACGGCCGCGATTCCTTCCACGGCGGCGCCTTCCTCACCGGTGGCGGGGCGGTTGCACTCCTCGGCGACAACCACGCCGGGAAAAGCACGCTGCTTGCGTATCTCGGGCTTCAGGGACACGCCGTGTTGACCGACGACCTCCTGGTCGTAGAGGCAGGTACCGCCTTCGCCGGGCCGCACTGCATCGATCTGCGCACGGCGGCGCTCACGCCGCTCGGCCTGAACGAGGCCGACGAACGGCTCGAGCCCGTCGCCGGGTACTACAGGCAGCGCCTCACGCTCGGGCAACCGCCCCACGAGGCGCCGCTCGTAGCCTGGGTCTACGTCGGCTGGGGCAGCGCCGTCCGCCTCGAGCGGGTCGACCCGTCGAGCCGCCTGCGCCAGCTGGCGGCCAACCTGACTATCACGATGACCCCGGCCGTGCCGGCGACCTTGCTCGAGCTGGCGGAGCTCCCCGGCTGGGAGCTACGTCGCCCCCGGCGCTGGTCGCAGCTGCCTGGAGTCGCCGATCGCCTGCTCGGCCTCAGTGTCTGAGGCGAGCCAGGCCGACTGCAGCAGCAGCGCCGTGCCGAAGTGGGGGACGTCGTCGTTCCATGCCGTGCGCAGCTCTCCGATGTCGACGTACGTCTCCGGGATGCCTCCGCCCCTCCACCTGGCTCGGAAGCTCCGGCTGGGCGCGCCCCAGAGGGCGGTATCGAAGCTCGCCTTGTCCTGGCGCTCGTACACCCCCTCGGGGACGAGGCCGCCGAACAACTGCTTGAGCGCTGCCGTGCGACCAGCGAAGCCACCGACGCCGCCGGCTCGTGCCATGGCCGCGACGAACAGCGGATCGAGCAGCGGGTGGACGAGCGCCGTGCCGGCGTCGCGCGCCAGGAGGCCGAAGCTCTCCTCGAGCAGGGCCAGGTACCGCCGCCGCCGCCACCAGGCCGCCCGGCGCCGCCACACGAGCGGCTCCGTACCCTCGTCCAGTGCAACGCCCTGGGCGACGACAGCCCTCGCGGGCGGCAGGAGCCAGTCGAGCTCCAGTGCCGTTCGCCGGCGTGCCCAGGCCGTGCGAAGTCGTACGGGTGCGAGCGCGTGCAGCATGCGCACGGCGTCGCGCGGCCGAGGAACGATCTTGCCGGTTAGGACGGCCGCCGCGCGAGTCCACCTGAAGTCCCCGAGCAGCCCGTCGCCGTCGAGGCCGGTGAGAAACGACCCGCCGGCCGCGAGCTCGAGGAGCGGAACGTGCAGATGAGCGTTGGGCGGCCAGAGCGGGCCGTGGTTCCGCAACACCTCCGTGGCGACGGGCCCCACCAGGTCGAGCTGACCGGCCGCCATCTCGTGACGGTGCCATTCGCCCAGGCCGAGTGCCCGGACGACGAGCTCCTGCCACTGCGACTCGCGGGACTCGGGGCTCGTCGGGAACACGAGGGTCGCCGGGACGGGGTCGGCCAGGCCCTCCTGCCGCGCGACGCGCGTCGCGACGGCAAGGACGAGTGACGAGTCCCTTCCGCCCGAGAAGCTGACGAGGCAGGGAGGCCGGGAGACGGCGACGAGCGCCGAGCGCTCGAGCGCGGCGGCGGGGCTCAGCAGTCCCGGATCGGGGAGCTCATCCGCGGCGGCGTGCTCGCCCGACACGATGCCCGATGCGAGCTCAAGCAGAGTCGCCGGCACGGCCGCTCAGCGGGGCGGAGGGTGCGAGCGCGAAGCGGCGAGCGTACGCGTCACGGGCCGCCCGAAGCGTCGCGCTCGACGAGCAGGTTGCGGGCGCGCAGCAGCTTGACAAACGCCTCGACGTCGGCAGCGGCGCGTGCGGAGTCGAGCCCGTAGCGCTCGACGAGCCCGTTGCGCATCCGCTCCACCGTCGTCCCTTCCACGAGGTCGCGCCACAGGGACACCCCGCTGCGATTCACGGCGAGATATTCGGAGCTGGACGTGTCGACCGCGACGATCTCGCCTTCGATCTCGCGCCACAGCAGGCCGTCGGCTCGCAGGCGTAACGTCTCTGGCGCATTCGAGGGATCGGGCGTCACGCCCTTATGATGCACTCTTGGCTCGAGAGGTCTGCGTCCCACGTCTGGCTCTCCGCACATGGTGAAGCCGAAGCGGCTGTACGTTGCCTCGCGAGCGGCATGCGACCTCGTTCTCGATCGCGTCATGCTGGACTGGCCGCTCCGAATCGACACGAACGGATCGGTGACGAGAGACGAGCTCGGGCACTCGGGGATGCGCGCTCGCTACGAGCCATCCGAATGGATCGTGCTTCGACGGGTCCTCAAGCAACTGGCCGTGACGGGAGAGGACGTCTTCGTCGACTTCGGCTCGGGCGGGGGCGGGCCGTTCTAATGGCGGCCCTGCGTCCGTTCAAGCGCGTGATCGGCGTCGAGCTGTCAGAAGAGCTCAACCGCGTCGCCCGCGCCAACGTCGAGCGCATCCGGGGCCGCCTCCGCTGCCAGGACGTCGAGCTCGTGACCGAGGATGCGGCGCTCTACGTCGTGCCCGACGACGTGACGGTCGCGTACCTTTTCGCGCCGTTCGGCGGCAAGATCTTCCATCAGGTGCTCTTCAACCTGATCGCTTCCGTCGATCGCCGGCCGCGCAGCCTGCGCCTCGTCTACAACTCCGCCTCCGAGCAGGATGCACTCATGTTCTCCGGTCGCGCCCGCGAGACGTGGTCGTGGCCAGCCCGTGCGGTGTCCATCTACTCGCTCGAGCCGAGGCGGGAGGAGCGGTGAGCGCCGGGACCGAGTCGCGCGGCGCTTCGACGGCCGATCCGCTCGGCCGGTGCCTGGAGCCGGTCGGCCCAGACGAGTTCTTCGAGCGCTACTGGGAGAACGAGCCGCTGCACGTCCCGCGGAGGGAGTACGGCCGCTTTGACGACCTGCTATCGGTGCAGAGCGTCGAGCATCTCGTGTGCTCCACGAACCTCCGCTTCCCCGCGTTCCGGCTCGTCAAGGCGGGCGAGCAGCTGAACGTGGCCGACTACACGTTCGACCGGCCGTACAACCCGGTGTCCTTCACGGCGGCCGCGGACGTACCGAGGGTCGTCGCCGAGTTCGAGCGAGGCGCGACGATCCTCCTCTCGGGGCTGCACATCTACTGGCAGCCGCTCGTGACGTTCTGCCGCGAGCTCGAGCGTGCCCTCGGGCACGGGGTCGGAGCGAATGCGTACTTCACGCCGCGTCATTCGCAGGGCTTCTCCGTTCACCACGACACGCACGACGTGCTGATCCTCCAGCTGGCAGGGTCGAAGCGGTGGCTCGTCTACCCACCCGTGCTGCAGCTTCCCGTCCAGGGTCAGGACTACTCCGAGGAGCTCGGTGCGCCGGGCGAGCCCGCAGCCG
Organism: Gaiellales bacterium; assembly: GCA_038237235.1. Lineage (GTDB taxonomy): Bacteria > Actinomycetota > Thermoleophilia > Gaiellales > Gaiellaceae > JBBRYW01. Next base: position 6,410 of record JBBRYW010000005.1, on the reverse strand, counting down.
ATCTCGTCCTGAATGCGGGCGACACGCTGTACCTGCCCCGGGGCTGGCTCCATCAGGCGACGACCTCGGACGTCGACTCTCTGCACCTCACGCTCGGCATCCAGGTGTACACCTGGCTCGACGCGCTGCGCGCGGCGGTCAACAGCCTGGTGGACGACATCGACCTCCGGCGAGCGGTTCGCAGAGGAGCACCGGTCGCAGGTGGACTCCTGAGCCGGTTGGCGGAAGAGCTCGATGCCACTCGCGTGGACGAACGCATGCGCGCGGCGCTCGTCGCCGGCTCGCCGCCGGTCCTCGACGGGCAAATCACCCAGCTCCGTGCGCTCGATGACCTCTCGCTCGAGACGGTCCTCGAGCGACGCGACACGGCTCTGGGCGTCCTGCGCGACGACGGGGACGAGGTAGTTCTCGCCTTGGGCAGCCGCGAGGTGCGTCTGTCGAGCGACGTCGCCGCGGCGCTACGGCACTGCCTCGACGCGAGCGCGTCCTTCCGTCCGGTCGATCTGCCGGGTGAGCTCGACGCCGGAGCACGGCTTCGCCTCGTCTGGATCCTCGTGCGCGAGGGCGTGGTGCGAATCAAACACCCCTGACGGTTCGCCGGCGTGTGGCGTCTGCGGCATGACCTAAGCTTCTCCCACAGTGCCGACGACGCGGCTCGAGAAGATGATCGCCGGGGCGGGCATGGCGCTCATCGTTGCGCTCGGCGTGCTGACGACGCTCGCCTGGTTCCACTACCGGGACACTGCCGGGACGCAAGGAACGCAAGGCGTTGCGAGCAGCGCGGCGGCGGCACCCGCGGCCTTGACTGGAGCGACGCCCGCGACGCCCGCACGACGCGAGGTCGTGCCGCGTCAGCCGGCTGCTCGTCTACCGGGGTTGATGCTCCGCGCAACGCGCGGCGAGTCGTGGGTCTCGGTGCACCTCGAATCCGCCTCGGGGGCAAGTCTGTTCGAAGGGGTGCTACCTCAGGGGAAGTCGGTGCATTTCTCCAAGCGGAAGCTCTGGCTCAGGCTCGGAGCGCCCGAGAATCTCGACGCTAAGGTGAACGGGCGGCGCGCGACACTTCCGACGGTCACGTCCACGATCTTCCTGGACGGCGATCGGATCACGACTCTCGCGACCGGTTGAGCCGCTGCGGGATCGGCCGGCCGCTCGCGATTGCCGCGGGCACGTCAAACGTCAGATAGCGGGCGCGACCCGGGTCTCCCAGCGCGTGGGCCGCGCTCGACATGCCGCCAGACCTCACCTCCGGGGCGTGCGCGTCGCTGGCGATGAGGTGCGCGAGCTCCAGCTCGAGCAGGCGCCCACTCGCCCGCCTCACGCGCCGGCCGAGCCGCCCGTCGAGTGACGCCGCCGTCAGCTGAACGAGCGCCCCGCGGGCGACCGCGGGCGCCAGGCGCTCGGGCTGCGCCTGCACGTCGGCATTTCGCTCGGGGTGAGCCAGCACCGCGATCACACCCTGGCGGGCGAGGCGGCCGATCGTGTGCTCCAGGCTCAGCGGCCAGCCGTAGTACGGAAACTCCACCAGCAGGTATCGGCCGGTTGCCCCGAGCGTGAAGCGCTCGAGCTCATCCGCATCCAGCCGGTCGAGATAGTCGAGGGCCACCTCGCCCCCCTGAAGCACGTCGAGCGCGACTCTCCGCTCGGCAAGCTCGCTTCGAAGGGCTGTCAGCGCCGCTTCCATCTGCCCCGCGCTGGTCGGGTAGTCGTCGCGGACGTGCGGCGTAGCCGCGATCACTTCGACACCATCCTGCAGCGAGGCCTCGGCGAGCGCAAGCGCCTCGGCGAGCGAGCGGACGCCGTCGTCAAGGCCGGGAAGAATGTGCGCATGGAGGTCAATCACTTCGAGGAGGCACCGTGAAGATCAGCTGGCTCGTCCGGGGACTACCCGGTCATCCGCTTCATCCACCCCTGACCGACGCGACCATCGGCATCTACACCGCCTCGATGGCTTTCGCCGTCCTGAGCGTGCTGAATATCGGGGACAGGAATCCCGCCTACGTCTGGTGGCTGACGCTCGCGCTGGGGCTTCTCGTGACCGCTCCCACCGCGCTGACCGGGTTCCTCGACTGGCTGACGATCGACCGTGACACGCCGCTTTGGCGAACTGCGACGATTCACATGCTCGCCATGCTGAGCGCGACTGCGCTCTTCGGCCTCGCAGCCGTCTTCGGCTATGACGGCTACCGGCACGGCGCCGTCCATGCCGGGCCGTTCGTCCTGACACTTGTCGGCTACGGCCTGCTCACGGTCGGCGGGTGGCTGGGTGGAGCGATCGTCTATGTCCACGGCATGCGCGTGCTCGAGCTGCCCGGCGAGCCGACCCGCCGGGCGGCCGCTCCGGTTGCGCACTCCGAGAAAGAGCGAGCCGAGGGGTAGGTGGCCCGACCAGTCAGACGGGCTTCACGTATCGGTCGGGCGTGCGCGTCAGCGAGAAGGGCAGAGAGGATGCGCCCCCGGCCGTGAGCCGGGCGCGCAGGTAGGTCCCCTTGCCCGTGATCTCGAACTGATCGGGGTAGCTGGCACTCCGCCCGCTCGCGAGGAAGTGGCGGCGGATCTGCGCCTCGGTGAGCGCGTAGGGGTAGAGCGCGACCTCGTCCACGCTGCCGCGCAGGTGGGTCTTCAGCGTGGCGTCGTAGCCGAGGAATGCCTGCGCGCCTCCCTCGAAGCGCGTCCACGCGCCCGAGGCGTCCAGGCGGCCGTCGATGTAGATCCTCCCGTTCAGCCCGTCGTAGGTGTAGACGACGTGGTGCCAGCGCCCGTCCGTCACCCACGCCCGGCCGCTGAGCCCCGCCGTGTCGAACGATCGCGTGCGCACCCCGTCCACGACTCCGAGAAACGCGTAGCGGCTGATCGTGTTGCGATTGCTGAACGCGGCGGCTTCGGTCGTGGAGTCGGTCCTCAGCCAGAGCTCGACCGTCTTCGGCGACGTGAGCCGTCCGAGGCTGACGGTGTCGTTCTTGCCATCCAGGGCGACCGCAGACTCGAGTGTCCCGGGAAGCGCGCCGAGCACCCGGCGCGGACCTCCGTTGTACGTCCCGCTTCGGTTCGCAGCTGAGTTCCGTGCGACCTTGCCGCCCGCGTCGTCGAGCGTCCAGTAGTCGGTCGGCGAGTCGCCGAGCACCAGCTGGCGATACGTGGCGGCCGTCCGCCGGAGCGCCGCGGAAGCGACCAGCCGCCGCGGCCGGAGCGAGGCGGCCGAGACGCGACCCGAGAAGATCCCGTACCGGTCGGTCGTCACCCTCGCGACCTGCCGCCAGCCGCCGCCAGAGCTCGCCTCCACTGTCACCTGGGCGCGCTTCTCGACCGGAGTGCGGCCCCAGATCGAGGCGCCCCCGCCGCGCTGCCGATAGGCGACGAAGGGGAAGCGGAAGGCCGCGAGCGCCGGCTTCGGCGCATCTCGCGTCAGGCTGTCGCCGCCACGGAAGTAGAGGCCGGATTGCACCGGATCGAACGGATACGGGTTGTCCCGGAGCGCCAGCCAGGTGAAGAAGGTGACGCCCTCCTTCCACGTTCGATACAGGGCCTCGGCCACCCAGCGTGCCTGCAGCCTGATCGGGACGATGAGGGGATCCAGATCGGGCGGCCGCGTGTCCCAGGAGAACTCCGTCACCCAGAGGCCGACGGACCGGCGGGAGACGACCCGGCCGGCCCGCACGGCGGCGTTCAGCAGCCGGTGAACGTCCGGGACGTCACCCAGCGAGACGTCGTCCGGCTTCTGCGCCTGGTGCGTCGGCCCTCCGGACGTGTAGGGCTGCATTCCCCAGACGTCGAACGTCGATCGCTGCGAGCAGGTGGGGTGCGGCCGCCGTCCGGCGGACATGCAGAGCAGCTCCCGCATGAACCGGAGCGGGGCAACTGCCTGCACGATGCTCGTTCTCGTTCCGAGCGGCGACGGGCTGCCCGCGACCACGACGTTGTCCGGATGCACGGCGTGGACGCCGGCCGCGAACGCATTCAGCATGTTGCGGTAGAGCGTGGGCGACAGTGCCTGCCGCCCGGAAAACTGCGGCAGGAGGAAGGTGCTCAGGTTCGGCTCGTTCCACGCGCGCCAGAGCCGCACCCGCGGAAAGCCCGGCACCGAGCCGCTGTAGCGCGCCGCGACCGCGCGCGCGAATTGTCCGTATGCGACTGGATCCGGGCGGACCGCGCCGCGAAGGTTGTCGGGCGGCGTGAATGGCAGTGGTCGCTCGTCCTGCGCCCACTTCGGGGCAGCCTCGACGCTCAGGAACGGCTCGAGGCCTTTCTCGACGGCCAGGCGTACCTGCCAGTCGATCGCGTGCCAGTCGTACGCCGGGTCGTTCGGGTTCGTGGGATCCTTCGGGCGGCGGGGTGCCGTCCCGTTCCAGCCAAGCGAGATCCGAACCGCGCTCGCCCCGGCCGCCTTGACGCGGGAGAAGAAGAGTCCTTCGTCGCCCGTACCGAAGTCTGAGCCTGCACCGACGGCGGTTTGCAGGGGCCTGGCAGCGGGCGTCGCCGGAGGAAACGCGAGCACGGTGCCCAGCACGACGAACCACGCGAGGCGGCACCTGGACACTTTAAACCAGTGTAGATGTGTCTTTCGGGCTGCTCGCCCGGTGGCCGCGGCAGGCGCCCCCTGCGAACCCAACATCCAGAACACGCGGCTCCGCGTCTCTGCCTGCATCGACCGGTGGGTCTCACTCGAAGAAGACCGACGCTGTTAGATGAGCAGCCCGAGCACGACTCCGACGGCCACGGCGAGCGCGCCCGCGGCGAGGCCCCACACGAGCTCCGGCTTCGCCCGGGCCAGATACCTCAGCCTGATGAACCGAAGATCTGCCAGGTCGTCGAGACGGTCCCCGACCAGCTGCGCCGTCCGTTGCCAGGGCTTCGTCGGAGTGAGCCCGGCGAGGGAGGGCAGCGCGAGACCCACGGCGCCACGCCGCCGGGCCAGGCGACCGAGCCTGAAGCGGCGAACGTCACGAAGATCGCCGAGGGCGTCGCGGGTGGCGCGCGCGACCCGTTGCCACGGCTGATGGTGGGGTTGCCACGGCCGAAGGCGCCGCCGCCACGGCCGAAGGCGCGGCCGCGGGAGCGCCTCAGAGATCGAACGTGCCCAGTGGCGGGGGTTAATCCGCGGCAACCGCAGGGACACGCGCGGCAGCGACAGGCGTGGCGGTTGCACACGGGGTAGGCGCGGCGGGGGCAGCGCCGAGATCGAGCCCGCCAAATGGCGGCGACGCACGAGGGGGCCCACATGTGGCGCCCGGAGACGGCGCTCGGCCAGCCCGGGCGCGAGCACGAACATGAGCGTGCCGGAGCCGAGCGCCAGAGCGACGCCGAGAGCGAACAGCAGGGCCTCGTTCCCGCTCCGCGCGGGTCGCGTCGTCTGCGCGACACGCGCCGCTGGCGCCGACGTCGTCGAGCCGTGGCCTGGAGCGGCCAGGGAGCTGGGCGCACTCGCGAGGCTCGCGCTACACGCGACCACAGCCATGAGGCAGGCCGCCGGAAACCGGAGTACCCTAGCCAAGCCGAGCTCTTCCCTCCGCAGAATTGCCTTTCGCCGCACTTCGTTTTCGCTGCTACTCGACGGGAAACCGCCCGGGAGCGTTGTTTGCAAATGTAGCGGCACCGGGTATCGTGGGCACGATGTTGCGTCTACGCCGGTGTCTTCTCCGATCGCTCTTGACAGCTTCGATGCTCGGGGTCGCCGCGTGCGCATTTACGGGCGCCGCCGGGGCCCAGCTCCCCTTACCGCCGCCCCCGATCGCGCTGCCACCACCGCCGATCGCGCTGCCGCCGCCCCCCGTGGCGCTGCCACCACCCCCAATCGCCCTGCCTCCGCCCCCAATCGCGCTGCCGCCGCCGCCACCCCCGATCAGCCTGCCTCCGCCACCCGTAGCGTTGCCTCCGGCGCCCGTGGCGATCTCCCCGCCCCCGCCCCCGCCACCGCCGATCTCGCCCGTTTCCCCCATCGCGCCGATCTCGCCACCGGCACCGCCCCCTGCGCCCGTGCCGCCGCCAAGCACGATCACCGTGCCGACTTCGCCGACTTCGCCGACGGTGCCCGCACCCGGCGCTGTCGTCGCGCCCGCTCTGCCAGGCGTGCCCGCTCCGCCGGGAGCGCCGAGCCCGGTGCAGGCACTGCCGGGCGTGCCGGCTCCGCCAGGCGTGCCGGCTGCGCCGGGAACGCCTGGCTCAGCACAGACCGTGCCGGGCGTCGCAGCCGCCCCTGGAGCGCCGGGCGCGCCACCCGGGAGCCCGAGCTCGGTCTTCGCCGGTACATCGGGCTCGGGTGAGCCCGGCTTGAAGGGGAAGGGCTCCGCCCCCTTCACCCAGGCGGGATTCCAGGACGCCACGGCAGCCGCCTTCTTCCTCCTCCCGCGGCAGCGGCAGCACCCCGGAGCCGCCGGTGGCAAGGGGCACGGGGCGGGATTCGCCGGCCCCTC